>JBQGDI010000111.1:0-49153 GCA_052038965.1 Candidatus Limnocylindrales bacterium
CCGCCAGCCGATCGGGATCGCCGGGATCATCACGCCCTGGAACTTCCCGATCGCCATCCCGTGCTGGAAGATGATGCCGGCCCTCGTGACCGGCAACACCGTCGTCTTCAAACCGGCCAGCGACACGCCGCACTGCGCGACCCTCCTCGTCGAGCTGATGGCCGAGGCCGGCTTCCCGCCCGGCGTCGTCAACCTCGTGACGGGGCGGGGCGGGGAGGCCGGCGACGCGCTCGTCGAATCCCCGGACGTGCCGGTCATCTCGTTCACCGGCCACTCCGCGACCGGCAAGTCGATTGCGGAGCGGGCCGCTCGCCGCCTCAAGCGAGTCTCGCTCGAGCTCGGCGGCAAGAACGCCGTCGTCGTCCTGGCCGACGCGGACCTCGACCTCGCGACCGAGGGCATCCTCTGGTCGGCCTTCGGCACGACCGGCCAGCGCTGCACGGCCTGCTCGCGGGTGATCGTCGAGGAGGCAGTCGTCGAGCCGCTGCTCGAGCGGCTCGAAGCGAGCGCCCGGAAGCTCCGGCTGGGGTCAGGGCTCGACGACGCGGTCGACGTCGGGCCGCTCATCAACCCCGCGGCCGTCGAGAAGGTCGCCTCCTACGTCGAGATCGGGCGGGTCGAGGGCGAGCTCGTGCTCGGCGGCGCCCCCGCGACCGATGGCGATCTCGCGCACGGCAACTTCTTCGAGCCGACGATCTTCGAGAACGTCATGCCGATGGACCGGATCGGCCAGGAGGAGATCTTCGGGCCGGTCCTGTCGGTCATCCCGGTCGCGGACTTCGAGGCCGCGCTCACGGCCGCCAACCAGACCCGCTACGGCCTCTCGGCCTCGATCTTCACCCGTGACGTGAACCGCGCCTTCCGGGCGATTCGCGACTTCGAGACGGGCATCGTCTACGTCAACGCCGGCACGACCGGCGCCGAGACCCACCTGCCGTTCGGCGGCTGGAAGGAGACCGGCAACGGTCACCGCGAGGCTGGCCACGCGGCCCTCGACTCGTACACCGAATGGAAGTCGATCTACGTCGACTTCTCGGGCCGGATCCAGCGGGCCCAGATCGACAACCAGGAATCGATCGGCTGAGCAGCGACCGACATCACGTCGAGCGAGCAACGGGTCAGTGATCCTCGAGCCTGAGCCATCGTCCGCGGGGCTGGTCGAGCGCGACGGCGTTCGCCTCGCTTACCAGGTGTTTGGCGACGCGCCGCGAGCGGTCCTGCTCCTGCCGACCTGGCCCATCGTCCACTCGGACTTCTGGCGCCTCCAGGTCCCCCACCTGGCCGAGCGCTACGCGGTCGTCGCCTTCGATGGCCGCGGCAACGGGGCATCCGACCGACCCACCGATCCCGAGTCCTACTCGCCGCAAGTCAGCGTCCAAGACGCGTTGGCGGTCATGGATGCGACGGGCCTGGACCGGGTGCCGATCCTCAGCGTGTCACTGGGGGCCGAGTGCGCAGCCCTCATGGCCGCCGAGCACCCTGAGCGCGTCCAGGCAGCGATCTTCATTGCCCCATACCTGGCCGTGGGACCGCAGACACTCGAACGGCAGGCGGCCGCTGCGAGGTTCGACGATCACCTCGCCAGCCACGACGGCTGGTTCAGATGGAACCGGCACTACTGGATGGCGAACTGGGAAGACTTCCTCCAGTTCTTCTTCTCGCAATGCTTCACCGAACCGGATTCGCAGCGCTTCATCGACCACTTCGTTGCGATGGGTCGACAGACGACGCCGGACGTCATCGCGGCGACCGAAGCCGCTGCCCAACTCGAAGGCACCGAGCTCGTGGGCGTCCTCCGTGCGGTCCGTTGCCCGACCATGGTCATCCATGGACGTGACGACGCGATCGCTCCCGTCGGGTGGGGCATCATGGCGGCCGAGATCATGGGCGCCCGGCTGCACGTGCTGGACGGTGCTGGGCACGAACCGGAGCTGCGGGAAGCGTCGGAGACAAATCGGCTCATCGACGACTTCCTCGCTCGTGAGTGGCCCGCGCGTGGCATCGCCGGACGCTGACCGAGGATCCTGGTCCAGTGTCGAGGAGGTGGATGGATGTCGCCTGGGACTCCGATGACGGTCGAGGAAACCCGAGCCGTGATGGAGGCGTACCTCGCCGCCGCTGACGACGACACCAGCATGATGGCCGACGACGTCGTCTTCCGGATCATGGCCAGCGGCACCGAGTACCGATCGCCGCCGCAGATCGCCACGATGTTCGACTACTACTACCGCATCGCGTTTGACGCGACCAGCGTCGCGCGCGGCGTGATGATCGGCCAGGGTTGGGCGGTCTGGGAGGGCACCTTCGTCGGGCGTCACATCGGGACGTTCGAGGGGATAGCCGCGACCGGGCGCGAGGTCCAGATCCCGCTGTGCGTCTGCTACGACTTCCGCGACGGGCGCCTCGTCGAGGGACGCGTATACATGGAGATCCCCGCCTTCCTGGCGCAGGTCGAACCCGGCTGATCCCACCGGCGCGCACGACATTCGGGCCGAGTAGCCCGAGCTGCTCGACGAGCCACTCTTGCCGGCTACGGCCAGCCCATTGGCGCATTCGGCTTCCAGGGGCCCGCGATGATCGTCGCCTCGTGGTCGCCGAGCCAGGGCGGCATGGTGACGCAGATGAATTGGAGCGGATCGACCCCGGTGCAGCGGTACTGGAATGCGGTCCCGACGGGAATGTCGATGGAGACGCCAGGCGTCAACGCCGTGGTCTGCTCCCCTGAGCCGTCTCGCCGCCAGATCTGGCCTTCACCGGAGAGCACGTGCCAGAACTCGCTCACTGTCCCGTGGACGGTCGCTCGATTCACCTGCCCCGGCGGGACGGTGGAGTGGATCATGTCGCCGGTCTCGCCGCCCATCAGGTACCGGATCTCCGCTCCCGCGGGGGAACGAGCCTCCGGGGCTGAGGGAAACGGGCGGGTTTGCATGAAGAACCTCCGTGTTGGGCCCAGGCATCGTACCGACGCGGATGCCCCGACGGATGGGCGAGAGGTTCCCAACGTCAGACTCCCGGGCGTACAGTGGACAGCGTGACCGAGCTGGCCGTCCCCGCCGCTCCAGCGTCCGCGCCATCCGGCCCGACCGAGGGCCCGCTCACGTTCGAGGAGCTCCAGCTCGCGGGTCGCAACCGGGGCATGCCGCTGGAGGCCCTGCGACATGACCTCACGCCGACCGGGCTGCACTACCTGCTGATCCACTGGGACATCCCTCACGTGGACGCGGACGCCTGGCGCCTACGGATCAGCGGAGCGGTGCACCGACCGCTGGAGGTCTCGCTCACCGATCTCCGAGCCCGACCTCGCGAGACCCTCGCCGTGACCCTCGAATGCGCTGGCAACGGCCGAGCCCGGCTCCAGCCGCGACCGGTGAGCCAGCCGTGGTTGGTCGAGGCGATCGGGACGGCGGAGTGGACCGGGACGCCACTCGCGCCGCTGCTCGAAGAAGCCGGACTGGCGGACGATGCCGTCGAGCTCGTGTTCACCGGCGCCGACCGCGGCATCCAGGGCGAGATCGAACAGGACTACCAGCGCAGCCTGTCGGTCGCCGACGCCACGCGACCCGAGGTGCTGCTGGCCGACGAGATGAACGGCGCGCCGCTCCAGCCGCAGCATGGCAGCCCCGTCCGCCTCCTGGTGCCCGGTTGGTACGGCATGACGAGCGTCAAGTGGCTGACCTCCATCGAGGCCGTCCGCGAGCCGTTCGGGGGCTATCAGCAGGCCACGTCCTACCGGTTCCAGGCCGATGCCGAGGATCCCGGTCGGCCGGTCACGCGGATCCGCGTCCGGGCGCTGATGATCCCGCCGGGGATCCCGGACTTCTTCACCCGGCGGCGGTTCGTGGAGCGTGGGCCGGTCCGGCTCGCGGGCCGCGCCTGGTCGGGCCGCGGCGCCGTGACGGCGGTCGAGGTCGCGGTCGACGACCGCTGGTCGCCCGCGGAGCTCGGCGCCCAGGTTGGCCCCTTCGCCTGGCGGTCGTGGTCGTTCGATTGGCCGGCCGAACCGGGCGAGCATGTCCTGGCCTGTCGGGCAACCGACTCGACGGGCGAGGTCCAGCCGCTCGACCCGCCCTGGAACTACCAGGGCATGGAGAACAACCTCGTCCAGCGGGTCGACGTCACCGTCCGGTGACGACCGGCGACGTCCCGACCCTCCACGGCGAGCGGGTCGTCCTGCGGCCGCTCGTGCCATCCGACCGGGCCCGCCTGGTCGAGATCCTCTCGGATCCGACCGTGCAGGCCGTCTGGGACACCCGCGGTCCCGAGGCCAGTGCGGATGAGCTGCTGGCCGGCGACGGCGAGGTCGTGCCGTTCGCGATCGACCTGCACGGCGGGATGATCGGCAGCATCCAGTACAGCGAGGAGACTGATCCCGACTACCGCCACGCGGGCATCGACGTCTTCCTGGAGTCAGGCCACCAGGACCGCGGCCTGGGCACGGACGCCGTCCGGGCGCTCGCCCGGTACCTGCTCGAAGGGCGCGGCCACCACCGCCTGACGATCGACCCGGCCGCGTCCAACGCCCGCGCGATTCGCGCCTACGAGAAGGTCGGCTTCCGGGTCGTGGGCGTGATGCGGCAGTACGAGCGCGGTCGCGAGGGAACGTTCCACGACGGGCTGCTGATGGACCTGCTGGCGGGGGAGCTGCGGTAGGGCCCCTGCGCTAGCCTTCCGGCCATGACGGAGCAGGGGACCGACCGGGTCGTGGTCATCACCGGCGCCACCGGCAAGCTCGGGCCCGTCGTGGCCCAGCGCTTTGCGGCCGACGGCGCGCGACTGGCCCTCCTGGCGCGCGACGAGGAGTCGTGCATCGGGGTCGCCATGGGCCTGCCTGGCGCATTGCGGCGTCACGCCGTCGTGCCGGTGGATCTCGACGACATTCGCTCGGCCGAGGCCGCGGTCGGCCGGGTGCACGAGAGGCTCGGCCGGGCGTCGGTCCTGCTGCACCTGGTCGGCGGCTACGCGGGCGGGACGCCACTCGACCAGGCACCCCTGGACGACTGGCGGCAGCTCTTCGACCTCAACGTGCTGACGACCGTCCACACGATCCGGGCGTTCCTGCCGGACATCCGGGCGGCGGAGCACGGCCGCATCGTGACCGTCTCGACCCCGCTTGCGACGGCGCCGGCGACGAACATCGCCGCCTATGCGGCGACCAAGGCGGCGGTCGAGAGCCTGACCATGTCGGTCGCGAGGGAGCTGGCCGGCACGACCGCCACGGCCAACGTCGTGCTCATCCGAACGATCAACGACGAGAAGCCGACCCACACCCGGCCGGCGGAGGTTGCCGAGGCGATGGCGTGGCTGTGCTCGCCGGCTGCCGGGGCGGTCAACGGCCAGCGGATCCCGCTCGTCGGACGCGCTTGACGGGAGCCTGCCGGGCGGCTGGTCCGATCGAGTTGCGGTAGACTCCCCGCCCTGGGCCCGTAGCTCAATGGCAGAGCAGCTGACTCTTAATCAGCGGGTTGAAGGTTCAAGTCCTTCCGGGCTCACCACCCTCACGATACGCACGACCCCCACCGATCTGGTGGGGTCGTTCTGCTTCGCGCCCGATCAGCCCGGGTAGACTCTCGGGAGACCTGGCTCGACCCCCGGGGTGCGCCCGGGCGCGCGCCCACGCCGGAGGTGAGGTGGACGACGCCCTGCTCCTGCCCCAGGGCACGCGACTCCTGCACATCGGTCCCCAGAAGACCGGCACGACGTACCTGCAGGCCGCGGTGCACGCGGCCCGCGAGGACCTGGAGCGCCAGGGCGTCCACTACGCGAGCCCCAACCGGCAGGCCAAGCGGGCAGCCCTGGCGGCCGTCGGCCGGACGGCGCCGCTCACCGGCGAGCGGGTCCCGAGATCGCACTGGACGAAGGTCGTCCGGGACATCGAACGTTCAACCGCGAAACGCGTCGTCCTGAGCGCGGAGGCCTTCGCCGACGCTGACCGGGGATCCATCGAGCGGATCGCCCGTGAGCTCGACCCGACGCGGATCCACATCGTCACCACGCTCAGGCCCCTGGCCCGCATCCTGCCGTCGCAGTGGCAGCAGTACGTCCAGGCTGGGATGCCGCTGTCCTACGACGCGTGGCTGCGCTCGATCTTCGACGCCGACCGACACGCGACGCCGTCGTTCTGGCGGCGCCACCGACATCACGAGCTCATCGCCCGCTGGGCCGACGTTGTCGGGTGGGACCGGGTGACGGTCGTGATCGTCGACGACGCGGATTTCGGGGCCATCCTGCGGACGTTCGAGCGGCTGCTGGGGCTTCGGACCGGGACTCTCCAGCCCGTCGAGGCCCTGTCAAATCGGTCCCTGACGCGGGCGGAGATTGAACTGGTCCGGGCGATGCACCGGCTGCTCGCCGCGGCCGGGGCGAGCCGCCCGCTCCGGATGAGACTCGTCATCCAGGGCGCCGCGCCGAGCATGGAGGCCCGCCAGCCGGCGCCTGACGAGCCGCGGATCGAGACACCCGAGTGGGCGCGCGAGCGCCTCGTCGCGGTCACGACCGAGATCGTGGACGGGATCAGGGCGAACCGTGTTCGAGTCGTCGGCGACCTCGAGGCACTCCGCGGCGGATCCCGGCCCGTCCGAGGAGGCAACGACGCGGCCGCGCAGGCAGCCTGGCCCGCGGTTACGTCGACGGGCCTGATGGGAGTCCTGGCGCAGGCCGCGTTGACCCGTGGTCGCGCTGCACCCACGCAGGCTCGGGATCTGCGATGGGCCGATGACCCGGGCACGGTGACGGTCCGCGCCACCGCGCTCGACCTCGTCGCCTGGTCGACGCCGCGACTCATGAGCCTGCTCGTCGGCCGGATCAAGGACTGGCTGCCGGCGCCCCTCCGGGGCCCGGCCCGGGGCGTCCGGTGGCCCCTGCGGCGCGGTCGCCGGCGACGACGGCGATGATCGGCCCCGACCCGGGTGCGGGAGCAGGCGGCAGGGAGCGGGGACAGGAGGCCAGGGTCGACGCCCTACACTCGATCGAAGCGGAGATGGAGTGACGGACATGGACCTCGAGCGGCCGACGTTGCCACCCGGTTCGCGGCTGCTGCACATCGGGCCGCACAAGACGGGTACGACGTCCCTCCAGGGCGCCTTCCACGTGAATCGCCGCGAGGTGGCAAAGCAGGGCGTCCACTACGCCGGCCCGAACCGGCAGCCGATGCAGGCCGCGCACGCGATCACCGGCAAGCCGTCACCGTACGCGGACGGCAAGGCCCCGCCCGCCAGCCGCTGGCGCAACCTCGTTCGCGAGGTGGAGGCGGCGAAGGAGCCCACGGTCGTCATCAGCAGCGAGGGCTTCGCCGACGCCGACGACGAAGGCATCCGGAAGATCATCCGCGACCTGGGCACTGGCCGAACGCACGTCGTCCTCACGTTGCGGCCACTCGCGGCGATCCTGCCGTCGCAGTGGCAGCAGTACGTCCAGGGTGGCATGACGAGCGCCTACGACGCCTGGCTGGACGCGATGTTCAACAGGGCGGCCGGGACGATCACGCCGAGCTTCTGGCTTCGCCATCGGCATGACCGCCTGGTGGAGCGGTGGGCGGCGGCCGCGGGCCGCGACAACGTCACCGTGATCGTGGCCGACGAAGGCGACCGGCAGCGGGTGCTCCGGGTGTTCGAGTCGCTGGTCGGGCTGCGCGAGGGCACGCTCGTGCCCGAGCCGGACCTGACGAATCGATCGCTGACCCTGGCCGAGGTGGAGACCGTTCGGGCGTTCAACGTCGCGTTCCGGAAGGAGGGCCTCGGCACGCAGCTCCACACGAAAGTCATGCGCTTCGGGGCCGCGGAGCACCTGAAGCGGCGCGTCCCCGGGCCGGACGAGCCGCGCATCGAGACGCCGACCTGGGCCCTCGAGCGTGCGACCGAGGTCGGCCGTGAGATCGCCGCCGGGATCGGCGCCTCGGGCGTCCGGGTCATCGGCGACCTGGAGTCGCTCGCGGCCCCGGCGTCGGCCCCGGCGTCGGCCCGGGCGTCGGCAACCGAGCCGGAGACGCCCGACGATGTCTGGGCCGAGATCGGCGCGCGCGCCGCCGTCGGGATCCTGCTCGCCAGCGGGCTCGCCCGCGGCGCCGCCGCGAAGGCCAGCGGCGAGGTCGCCTGGCCGGACGGGCCGATCCCCGTGGGCTCGCCGCCGCCGCGCGCTCGCGTGGAACCCCTCGAGCTGGCGCGCGTCTCGACGCCGCTGCTGGGCCTCGTGCTCGTCCGGCGCCTGATCGGGGCGACGTTCGCTCGACTGCCGCTGCCGGTCCGGCGCTCCTGAGCTCGGGCCACCCGCGTGACCGACCTCGCGACGACGCCGAGCGTGATCCCCGCCCTGCCCGAGGGGACCGTCCTCGTCCACATCGGCCCACCGAAGACGGGGACCTCGGCGCTCCAGGCGGCGTTCCACGCCCATCGGCCGGAGACGCTGGCGCAGGGCGTGCGCTACGCCGGCGCGTCCCGCCACTCCGGGAGCGCGATTCTCGCGCTCGGCGGACGGCCGTCGTTCGGCCGCGACCAGGGTCCGCCATCGATGTCGAAGTGGCACCACCTCGTCCGGGACGTCCGCGGGGCGCGCGAGCCACGGGTGCTCGTCAGCAGCGAGTTCTTTGCCGAGATCGAGCCAGCGACCATCAAGCGGGCGATCGACGATCTCGGCCGCGACAGCGCCCACGTCGTGGTCACCCTTCGGCCGCTCGACCGGCTGATCCCGAGCCAGTGGCAGCAGTACGTCCAGAGCGGCCTGACGATCGACTGGCAGAGCTGGCTCGGCAGGACGCTGAACGAGCCACCCGGGCCGACGCCCACGTTCTGGCGCCGCCATCGCCACGACCGCCTCGTGGAACGCTGGGTGGCCGAGGTGGGCCCGGATCGACTGACGGTCGTCGTCATCGACGAGAGCGACCGCGACTCGATCCTGCGCGTCTTCGAGCGGCTGCTGGCGCTCCGCCCGGGAACGCTCGTCGCTGAAAACGAGGTCGTCAATCGCTCGATGACGTGGCCCGAGATCGAGGCCGTTCGGGCGTATGTCGCGGCGTTCAAGGGGGCCGGCCTCGGCAATGCGCTGTTCCACAAGTCGATGCACTTCGGCGCCGCGTCGTACATGAAGACGCGAGTGCCGCCGCCCGACGAGCCGCGGGTGGTGCTGCCCGACTGGGCCATGGATCGGACGATCGAGGTCGCGAGGGAGATGGTCGTCGGGATCCGCGGCGCGGGCGTGCGGGTCCTCGGCGACCTCGACAGCCTGGTGCCAGCCGACCCGCGAGAGACCGCCGAGGAGGTGCGGACGGCGAGCGGGCCGAGGGGCGTGACGGCCGCGGCAATCCAGGAGCGAGTCTGCGTCAGCCCCGACATCGCGGCAGGGATGGCCACCGGGATGGTCGTCGTGGCGGGACACGCTCGACGGATGAGCCCCGCTGCCGAGCGCGCCGAGCTACCGCGGCACCCGACGTACCACCTGATGGGCGCGGTCCTCGGACGGGCGAGGCGGGTCGTGGGTCAGGCCATCGAGTCACTCACGCCTGGGGGTCGCGAGCGGCGGGTTGCTCCCGCCACGGGCGCCTGGGCCGGCGCCAACCTCGCCACCGTGGAGGCCATCGAAGCGAGATTCGAGATGGAGGGGCTGATCTCGCCGCGTGCTCGGGCACTGCTCGGCCGCGGCCTGACGATCGCCGGGGCGACCATCCCGGGGGTCGCGGGCGCCGAGGCAGACTCGGCCATCGCCGACGCCGGTTGCGTGGAGCCGAAGGCGGCGGCGTGGTTCGCGCTCAGCATGCTCGAGGCGTCGGGCGCGATTCACGGAGCTGGCGAGCGACCGGGCAAGCTCCGACCCGCGTTGTGGTGGTGGCTGGAGCCCCCCGAGCTGGCTCGGGTGCCCACGCTGCGCATCCTCCGCGCGCTCGCGGTGGGCCTCGTCCGGGGCGCGATCCGGCGCTTCCGCCGCTGAGGCGCCTCCGTCGGCTAGGTCGGGGCGCGAACCACCGCGAGCTCGAGCGCGGCGCGGATCTGGGCCACCGCCTCGGGCACGGAGGTTCGGGTCGTGTCGATCGTCAGGTCTGCGTCCGCCGGCGCCTCGTACGGTGAATCGATGCCCGTGAAGTCGGGGATCTCCCCGGCCCGCGCCCGCTTGTAGAGGCCCTTCGGGTCGCGCGCCTCGGCGACCTCGAGCGGCGCGTGGACGAACACCAGCAGGAACGGCGCGACGGGCTCGACCGCTGCCCGGGCGCGAGCCCGCGCGCTCGCGAAGGGGGCGATCAGCGCGGTCACCACGATCCGGCCCTCGGCCGCGAGCTCGGCCGCGATCTGGCCGGCCAGCTCGACGTTCGCCTCGCGCGAGGCCCGGTCGAAGCCGAGATCCGCCGTCCGGTGCTTCCGGAGCTCATCCCCGTCGACGATCGCGACCTCGCGATCCAGGTCGGCCCGGAGGTCCGCCGCCAGGGCCCTGGCAATCGTCGACTTGCCGGCGCCGGACAGCCCGGTGAGGAAGATCACCGCGCCCCGAGTCCCGTCAGCCACCGCCACCTCCACCTCGCCGCCGGCAGTCCGGGCCGCCGCCACCGCCTTGACCCGCTCCCGGATGGCAACCCAGGCGACGCTGCCGAGGACGAGCGTCAGGACCGCTGCCAGGAGCGCCGTCTCCGTCGCCACGCCCAGCAGCCGCAGCCCCGACGCGAGGAGCAGGAAGACGAGCGCACGGCGAATGATGCCGCCCGGCGCGCGGCTCGATATCTGCGCCCCGAACCACGCTCCCGGGATGGCGCCCACCAGCATCGAAGCGGTGATGGTGGGCGAGAAGTCGCCGAAGATCAGGTGTCCCAGGGCGGCCGCGCCGACGAGCGGGATCGCCTGGGCGAGGTCCGTCCCGACGAGCGACGACGCCTTCAGGCCCGGGTACATCAGCAGCAGCGCGACGATGATGATCGAGCCCGAGCCGACGGAGGTCAGTCCGACCATGAACCCGGCCAGCGCGCCGAGGACGATCGTCGGCAATGGCTTGATCCGGACGACGGGCCGGGTCGGCTTCGCGGGACCTTCGCCGAGCGGCAGTCGGTTCCACATCTGCATGAACGATCGGATCACGAGGCCCGCGGTCGCAACGAGCAGCGCCAGGCCGAGCAGGGTCTTCAGGGCGTTGTCGAGCGCCTCGCCACGCGGGAAGAGGCTGATGACCCAGGCGCCCGAGAAGGCCGCCGGGATCGAGCCCAGGCACAGGTACTTGACGAGGTCGATGTTGATCGTCCCCCGTCGCAGGTGGACGAGCGCGCCCGCGGGCTTCATGACGAAGCTCGCCACGAGGTCGGACGAGATCGCGGTCAGGGGATCGGTCCGGAAGAAGAACACGAGCATCGGCGTCATGAGCGCGCCGCCGCCCATGCCGGTCAACCCCACCACGGTCCCGACGAGCAGCCCGCCAACGGCGAGGGGGAGGTCGAGGGTCACCGCGGGACGAGGTCCACCCGGCGATGATACCTTCGGGTCCCGAGATCACCGCCGCGCGACGAGCCCGGTCGCGCCCCCGGACGACGACCAGAGGTCCGACTCGACCCCTTGAAATCGCATGTCCTGAGCCATCTCCGCAGCCTCGAGGCGGAGAGCATCTACATCTTCCGCGAGGTCGCGGCCGAGATGCAGCGGCCATGCCTGCTGTTCTCCGGCGGCAAGGACTCGACGATCATGCTGGCCATCGCCCGGAAGGCCTTCGCCCCGGCCCGGATCCCGTTTCCGATCATGCACGTCGACACCGGGCTGAACTTCCCCGAGGTCCTGGCGTACCGCGACAAGTGGGTCGCCGACCTCGGCCTGAAGCTGATCGTCGCCTCGGTCCCGGACGCGATCGAGCGGGGTCTCGTCGCCGAGGAGGCGGGCGGTTCGCGCAATCGGATCCAGACACCCGTCCTCCTCGACGCGATCGAGCAGAACGGCTTCGACGCGCTGTTCGGCGGGGCGCGCCGCGACGAGGAGAAGGCCCGGGCCAAGGAGCGGGTCTTCTCGTTCCGCGACGAGTTCGGCCAGTGGGACCCCAAGAACCAGCGGCCGGAGCTGTGGGGCCTCTTCAACACCCGGGTCCAGCCTGGCCAGCACATCCGCGTCTTCCCGCTCTCGAACTGGACCGAGCTCGACGTTTGGACGTACATCGCGGAGTTCGAGGTCGAGGTCGCGCCGCTGTACCTGGCGGCCGAGCGCGACGTGATCGAGCGTGGCGGGATGCTGTACGCGGTCAACGAGTTCACGCCGGCGCGTGACGGCGAGACGCCGATGCGCAAGAAGGTCCGCTACCGGACGATCGGCGACGCCAACCTGACCGCGGCCGTGGAGTCCGAGGCGGACACGATGGAGAAGGTCCTCGCGGAGGTGGCCGCCGCCCGGATCACCGAGCGTGGCGCGACCCGCGGCGATGACAAGTTCAGCGAGACGGCCATGGAAGACCGCAAGCGCGAGGGCTACTTCTGATGGCCGACGAGACGCGCGCGGAGCGGCCCGGCCACACCATCGAGGAGACGCCCGCGGACACCCCGGACGCCGCCCCGGAGCCGCCCGAGCCCGTCGCGCCGTGGGATGCCGCGAGAACCCAGACCTTCGAGCGCCGGATGGCGGCCTCGGATCTCCTCCGCCTGGCGACCGCGGGCTCCGTCGACGACGGCAAGTCGACCCTGATCGGCCGCCTGCTGTTCGACTCCAAGACGCTGTTCATCGACCAGCTCGCGGCGGTCGAACGAGTGTCGCGCGAGCGGGGCCACGACTTCACCGACCTGGCGCTGCTGACCGACGGGCTCCGCGCCGAGCGGGAGCAGGGCATCACGATCGACGTCGCGTACCGCTTCTTCGCCACGCCGAAGCGGCGGTTCATCATCGCCGACACGCCCGGGCACATCCAGTACACCCGGAACATGGTCACCGGCGCCTCGACCGCCGACGTCGCCGTCCTGCTCCTCGATGCGCGTCGCGGCATCACCGAGCAGAGCCGCCGGCATGCCTTCATCGCCTCGCTCCTGGGCGTGCCGCACATCCTGCTGTGCGTCAACAAGATGGACCTCGTCGACTGGTCGGAGGACGCCTTCGAATCGATCCGCGAGGAGTTCGTGGACTTCGCGACCCGTCTCCGGGTCCGCGACCTGTCGTTTATCCCGATCTCGGCCCTGAAGGGCGACAACGTCGTCGAACGCTCCACGAACATGCCCTGGTACGACGGCTTGCCGCTGCTGCGGCACCTGGAGCGGCTGTACGTCGCGTCGGACCGGAACCTCGTCGACGTCCGGTTCCCGGTCCAGTACGTCATCCGGCCACAGTCCAACACCGTCATCGACTACCGCGGCTACGCCGGGACGGTCGCCTCGGGGGTGCTGAAGCCGGGCGACCCGGTGCTCGTCCTGCCGTCCGGGTTCGAGACCAGGATCGCGTCGATCGAGACCGCCGACGGGCCGGTCGACGAGGCCTACCCGCCGATGGCCGTCACCATCCAGCTGGACGACCACGTCGATGTCGGTCGCGGCGACATGCTCTGCCGGCCGCACAACGTCCCGACGGTCGCCCAGGAGATCGACGCCCAGGTCTGCTGGATGGACGAGGCGGCCCAGCTGACGAGGGGCGCGAAGTACGCCATCAAGCACACCACCCGCTGGGCCCGCGCGCTTGTCCGCGACATCGCCTATCGGATCGACGTCAACACCCTCCACCGCGTCGAGGGCGTGGATGGGCTGTCGCTCAACGAGATCGGGCGCGTGCAGCTCCGGACGACGCAGCCGCTGTTCGTCGACACGTACGCCGAGAACCGCCAGACGGGCTCGTTCATCCTCGTCAACGAGCAGACGAACAAGACGGTCGCCGCCGGGGTCATCGGCCGGGCCACGATCGCGGGCTAGGCGCCGAGCGTGGGCGAGGCCCGCTAGAGCCGGATCAGCCGGTAGAACGCGTCGACATCGACCCGCGCGTGCCCTGGCGTCCCGACCACGACGACCTTGATCGAGTGCGTTCCGCTCGTCGACCAGTTGAAGGCGTAGACCACCGGCCTGGCCTTCGCGGTGGAGCTGTACAGGTTGACCGTCGTCCGCAGGACGCCGTCGACGTAGACGTAGGCCGAGCCGCGCGTCGGACCCTTGTAGGCGACCCAGGCACCGGATGATCCGGTGAACGTGTAGGTCGCCGCCGCGCCGGCGGACGTGGAGGATCGAATCGAACCGCCGTAGCACGCCGACCTTGCGACGGTCGACCACGCGCCCGTATAGGAGATTCGGCTGTTGCCCTGGTCGGAGACCCGCGGCGAGAACGTCGGTCCGTACGCATAGCTCGCGGCCACGCCGAGGCCGTCGGTGGCCTTGACCCGGAACCGGTACGACGCGCCGATGGTGAGCGACTGGTTGATCGTGGTGGACGTCGCGGACCCGAGGCTGATCGTGGTCCAACTGCCGCCGTTCACCTGCCGCTGCAGCCTGTAGCTCGTGACGCCGTCCGCGTCGCACGCGGACCACGAGGTCTTCACCCGAACCGTGGACGTCCCCAGGGTCGTGTTGGCGTACAGGCTCGAGACCGGCGATGCGACCTTTGGCGGCGCGTTCGTCACCGTCAGGCCGAGATTCGTCGACCGCGTCAGGCCCGACGCGGTCCCGGAGATCGTCAGCACGTAGCTGCCGCGCGGGGTCACCGTCCCGCAGTTCGAGGTCGTCAGCGTCAGCGTCGCCGCGCCGCTGGCCGGGTCCGCGCCAAAGCTCGCGCTGACGCCCGCCGGGAGGCCGGTGACGGACAGGTCGATCGGCGCCGAGAAGGCAGTGCGGCTGATGGTGATCGACGACGCGCCCGAGGCGCCCTGCGGCAGTGACAGGCTCGTGGGCGATGCCGAGAGCGCGAAGGTCATCACGGTCAGCGTCGCGCAGGCCGTCCCGCTGCTGGTGTTGCCGGCGGCATCCGTGCCACGGACGCAGACCTGGTACGTCCCGCCCGCCGCCGGCGCGGTGACCGTCGACGAGACCTCCTCGGTGGGCTCCCCGAAGGCCCCGTCCGTGGCGGTCGTCGACGACCACGCGCCACCCGCGAGCTGCTTCTGGCCCGCCACCACGCCGCCCGAGTCGCCGAGGGTCGCGGTCACCGTGACGCTCGCGCCCGGGATGGCCGAGCTGGGCGACAGCTCCGGGGTCGATGCCGTCGGCGCGGCTCGATCGATCACCAGCGCCGCCGCGTCGACGTCCGTCGTCGGCCCACTCAGGCCACCCGCGTCGATGCTGTTCGACTCGAGGCGAAGCGTCAGGCTGCCGTCGACGCACCCGGAGACCGTGATCGTGAACGTCGTGCCCGACGACCCGAACGGGCTGATGCTGCAGGCCGTCCCGCCGGACGCGGCACTGCCGAGGGCGGTGAAGTCCGAGCCTGTCAGGCCGGCGATCGAGCGGTCGAAGATCAGGCTGTAGCCGATCGAGGCTTCGTTCGTCGGCGACGATGCGGTTGGCTCGAAGACCACGACCTGCGGCGGCGTAGCCGGCGTCGGTGAGGCCGGCGGCATGGTGGGCGTGGCCGGCGGCGTGGTGGGCGTGGGCGTCACCGGGCTGGGCGTCGGCGGGACCGGCGTCGGCGGGACCGGCGTGGGCGTCGGGGGTGCCGGCGTCGGCGGGGGAGCGCTCACGCACGAGGGGTACCGGAATGACCCGATCCGGGTGTGATGGTCAAGGCCGGACGCCAGGTAGTACTCATTCGTGTACCAGAAGGTGCAGCCATCCGGATCGAGCGTCATGGCCGAGTAGTCGCCCCAGCGCTCGCATGGCAGGCCACCACAGTTGCCAACCTGGGTGCCAGTCCCGTCGATCAGGGTGCGCTCGGTTTGGGTGATCGTGTTGGGCGGGTCGCCGGCGAGTCGGCCGGCGTAGCGGATCGCCGGGTACATCGCCGCGCTGGACACGCTGTAGCCGATGGCCATGTTGCCGATGCGGTCCACGGCCACGCTGGGCATGAAGCGGCTCAGGCCGTCGGGGTTGAACGTCACGGCCTGGAGCGGGTTTCCGACGGTGCCACCGGTCACGGGCACCTGGTACCACCGAACCGCCGCCTGCGACGAGCTGCTGCCGGCCACGGTATGGGCGTTCCAGAGCGACTCGACGCCGCCGATGTTGGCGTACTGGTTCTGCATCATCAGCCGGATACCGAGCGCGTCCAGGTCGTTGCCGTTCAGCGACGGGATGACACCCGGGGGGCTGGCCCATGTGGTCCCGGCCGTGCTCTCGAAGGGCCCGCTGAACGTCGAGTTCGCGGTGTTCGCCCAGTCGACGTGGAACTTCCAGATCCGAACGCGCGCCGTGTAGCACCACGTCGAGGCGAAGAGGTTCTCGCGACCCGCGGGCGGAGTGCCGGTTTTGAGGCGGGCGTTGCTCGGCAGGAGCGTGAAGACCGGGCAGGGCCCGGTCTTCTGCGGCGCATCGAACTGGACGACCTGGGGGTCCTGCCCGGCGTACATCTGGGCCTTGTTGAACGCCCAGACCCGGACGTTCTGGAAGCTCCCGTTCGCGGCGAAGTCGAACATGTTGGCCGACATGTAGATCCCGTCGGGCCAGACGCCGAGCTTCGGGTAGTCCTGCAAGCCGTCGGTGACATGCAGGGAGTAGAAGTGCCAGCCGCCGGACACCGGGTCGCCGGACTGCGAGACGGCGAAGCACTCGTAGGCGCCCGGCGGGTTCAGGACGTTGCCGGAACCATCCACGTCGAAGGCGAAATCGGTGATGATCCAGCGGTCCGCGAAGGTGTCGTACAGGACGACCGGATCGCCGTAGTTGTCCGTGTCGCAGAGGTTCCCGAAATTGCCCTGGGACATGAAGTCGTCGAACGAGAACGCGGCGATCCGTGCGCCCGTGGCTTTGTCGTAGATCCCGATCGCCGTGTTGATCGTCTGGACGTAGTGGTTCGGGCCGACGTCGCCGTTCGTGTCGGGCGGATGTCCGTCGCCGCATTGGACTCCGTCGCAGTCCTCGGTGAAGTGGAGGCCCTCGAACGACGCGTCGGCCGCGGGCGCCGGCGCGGCCGCTCCGATCGGGTCGGCCGAGCCGACCTCGGCGAACGCCTGGACGCCCTCCGGGGGGACCTTCGGCGACTTCCGCTCGGCAACGAGGTCGCGCTCGTGGGTCGGCACGCTGGCCCCGCTCGGAAGCTGGGGCAGCGAGCGAACGTCGAACCGCGCCGAGCGCCCCTCGAGTCGCGCCGCGGTGCCCCCTGCCGGATCGCCCATGGCAGGTCCTTGGCCTGTGCCGGCGTCGCCCGCAAGGACCCCGACCGCGACGACGATGGCGCCGCCGACGATGGCGACCGCAGTCCGCCCTCGGCCGAGGGAGCGGGAACGCACCGTCACGTTGTGCCGGGAGGTCAAGCGCGGACGCCTCCGTGTGGGCGACCGAGGCATCCTAGCCAGTCACCTTCACGCCCGTCCCCCCACCGATCGGCCTATGCGATCGGGGCCAGGCGATCGGCCTAGCGTGTCGCCCAGGCGTCGATCTCGACGCGGTACTCCGGGGCGGCGAGGGCAGAGATGTAGAGCAGCGTCGAAGTCGTGACGTGATCGCCGAGCAGGCGATCGAGGGTCGCGCGGCGGGCCGCGGCATCGAGCTCGTCGACCGCGTAGGTCACGATCTTCACGAGATCGGTCGACTCGAATCCGGCGGCCTCGAGGTTCGCGAGGACGTTGTGGAGCGCGATCTCGAACTGGGCGTTGACATCCGCCGGGATCGTGCCGTCGGCCCGCTTCCCGACCTGGCCCGAGATGAAGAGCAGCCGACCCTCGCCGATGACCTCGATGTTGTGGACGTACCGCCCGACGGGCGCGTGGACCCGGTCGGGGTTGTGCGGCTCCTTCAAGCGGACCTCCCTCGCGGCGCTGCTGTCGTCGCGGGCGCTCAGCCCGCCACGGCGGCGGGATCCTGGCGCCGAAGCAGGATCCCGAGGTAGGCCTTCCACGGTCCGACGGCGGCGTCGCGCGAGCCGGCCAGGCCGGCGAAGATCTGCGACACGTGATCCAGGTCGTGAACGCTCCACGTCGCCAGGAGCTCGCGGAGGGTCACCTCGCCGAGAGTCGGATGCAGCCCCCGCCGATCGAGGTCGGCCTCGCTCGTGATGAGCTCCTCGAGGCGGCGGAGGTTCGCCGCCCGCAACTCTGCGAACCGCGCGACCAGCTCATCGAGGGTCGCGTCGCGATCTCGCTCGAGCATCGCGAAGCGATCGAACCGCTCGAACGGCCGTACCGGACCTTCCTCGAGGATGAGCCGTGTCCGGGCGATCCAGTCCGTCTGCTCGCCGGTCAAGAGGTGACCGACGACGTCCTTCGGTCGCCAGCCGCCGTCGATGTCCGGCGTCTCCGCCCAGGAGGCTGGGAGCCCGGCGAGGAGGGCTCTCACGACGTCCGGCGTGCGGCGGAGGAGGTCGATCGTCTCTCGAAGGAAGTCGTTCATGGCGGCCGAAGTGTAGTCCCGCCCGCGCTGGCGACCCCGTCCGAGCAGGCCCGGGCGGACGATGGCCCGGGCCTGCTCTCGGGCGGTCGAGATCAGCCGATGCCGATCGCGGCGCGCTCCTCTGTGCCAAGGATCTCGCGTGCCCTCGCAGGCTGGTCGGTCGCGAAGCCAACCCGGACCTTGCCATCGGCCATTCCGATCGGCAGGAGGCCGCTGATGTTGATGCCGGCGTCGGCGAGTTTCCGCGCCGCGGCGGCGAGCGTCCCGGGCTTGTGCTCGAGGGCCGTCGTGACGAGCTCGCCCTCGCGGCAGTCGAAGCCCCCGTCCTTGAGGATGGACCGCGTCGCCGCCTCGTCGTTCGTGATGACCGCCACGGTGCCACCACCGCGACTGGTCGCTCCGGTGATGGACTCGATGTTGATGCCCTTGCGGGCGATCGCCTCGGCCAGCCGGGCGAGCTCCCCGGGCTGGTCCTTCAGGTCAACCATGAACACGATCATGCCGTCCTCCCGCCGAACTGCCGGCGCCCACGGCACGCTCACTGCGCGTCGATTCGGTACCGGGAAGGCGGCGATTCTACGCCCCGATGCCAGCGAACAGGAAGGCTTCAGGCGGGCTTCTCCCAGACGCTGACGTGCTGCCGGCTCTCGCTGGTGAAGGGCTCGCGCCGCCAGCCCGACCAGCGCTCGGCGAGCCGGAGGCCGGCCATCTCGGCCATGAGGTCCAGCTCCGACGGCCAGACGTATCGGAACGGGATCGACAGTCGGTGGGCGCGTCCGCCGACGATCTCGAAGTGGTGGGACGTCAGGCCTTGGGTGGCGACGTCGTACTCGTCGAAACCCCAGCGGTGCTCGCGGATGAGGAACGGCAGGACCGTCTCGCCGGGCGGCAGCCGCCGAAGCTCGGGGATGCCGACCTCGATGACGAACCGCCCGCGCGGCCGGAGGTGCCCCGCGGCGTTCCGGAAGCAAGCGACCTGGGCGGCCTGGCTCGTCAGGTTGACGATCGTGTTGAAGACGAGGTACACGAGCGAGAATCGGCCTTCCACCCGGGTCGTCGCCATGTCGCCGATCGTGACCGGGATGGTCTTGCCGCCGGGCTTCGATCGGAGTCGGCGAACCATCGCGCGCGACATGTCGACGCCGTGGACCGCGATTCCGCGAGCGGTCAAGGGCAGCGCGATCCGGCCCGTCCCGATCCCGAGCTCGAGGGCCGGCCCGCCGCCGGCCTGGGCGACCAGGAAGTCGACGGTCGCGTCGATGACCGACGGGTCGAACTCCGGGTCGTCGGACTGGTCGTAGCGCGCCGCGACGCGCTCGTCGAAGTAGCCGTCGTCAGGCACGCGCTGAGCCTACCCGTCTTGCCGGCGTCGCTTCGTCAGCGTCGGACACCGTCGAGAGCGTCGCGAGGCGTCGGGGTGGACGGCGGCGCCCCCGATGGCTCAGTCTTCCTCGTCGTCCTCGAAGTCCGGCCAGGCCGCGATGTCGACACCGTGGTTCTCGGGCGACGCGAGCGTCCACCAATGGGGCGCATGCGTCCCGTCAGCCTGGCGTCCGCGAGCTTCGTGCGCGGTCGCGTCTGTTGCTTCGGCCTGATCGGCCGGGACGCTGACGTCGATGTGGGTCCGTCCCCGGCCCGGCCTCGGAGGCTTGAGGCGCTGGAACGACACGTGCGGGTTCCGGCGGTGGCGGTCGACGACGTCCTCGTTCGGGCCGAGGCTCCTGTAGCCGAGGGCTGCGGCCCAGAACGGACCGACGTCGCTGCCGGCATCCTGGGCCACCGCAATGCCCACGACCTGGACCTGGGAGGGGTCAGGTTGGAGCCCCAGCTTCCGAGCCGCTGCCGAGATCTGGCGCGCCAGCTCGACATCACGCTGGCTCAGGGCGCCGTACTCCCCGGACGCGGTCCGGACCGTGACTCCCTCGGGGCGCACGTCCACGTCGGGGAAGTGGCCCACAGCCTCGGCGGGGTCGGCGATCGCGGCCACGAACCGCGCTGCCCCCGCAAAGGATCCGACGCGGAAGTAGGCGTGGGCGCCAGAGAACAGGACCCGCCAGTTGTCGACTCCGACGGCGTCGTGAAAGGCCCGAGCCGTCGTTCGCTTCTCGCTCATGGGGCAATGCTAGTCAGGAATGGTCCGGGTGATGCGTGCACCCTCGCTCGAAGAGCGGTCCATCCGGCGGCCGTTCGCAGGAGTCTGGCCGGGCCATCAGTCAGCGTCGGCGAAGGTCGCTCGACGATTCCGGTGGTGGGGATGTCCTGATTCGCTGGATCAGGTCGACCAGGTACTCGTCGGTCGGAATGCCCAGGTCCTCGGGGAGGCCATCCTCCTCGTGCTCCTTGTCCCAGTGCTCTTCCATGTCAGCCAGCACCTGAAGGAGCGCAGCGCGCACGTCTTCTGGGGGCAGGTCGCGAATCGTCTCCCACCACAGCCGACGGACGCGACCCGCGCGCTCGGAGGCCGTGCGGCGCATCTTCAACGGGTCACCCACCGCATCCTCGCTCAGCCTGACGTCACGAGGTCGGCTTCGGCCTTGATACGGAGGCCCTGCGGGTCGTAGGGCGGGCGGAGGTGCGGGGTGGCCGGGTAGCGGACCGTGGCGATCTCGAGCTCGTAGCGGCCGCCGAGGAGGAAGTCGGGCGCGGCGGCACCGGACTCGCCGGCGTCGACGTAGCCGAGCCCGACGGCGCGGCCGAGCGTATGGCCGTACCAGCCCGAGGTCGTGCGGCCGACGAGGACGTCGTTTCGCCAGATCGGCTCGTTGTGGTAGAGCAGCGGCTCGGGGTCGTCGAGCGTGAAGACCACCAGGCGTCGCCGGAGGCCCGACTCGCGCTGGCGCAGCAGGGCCTCGCGACCGATGAACCCGCCGGGCTTTTCCCAGGCGACCGCGAAGCCGAGCCCGCCCTCGAGCGGCGAGTCCTCGTCGCTGATGTCGTGGCCCATGTGGCGGTACGCCTTCTCGACGCGAAGCGAGTTGAGGGCGTGGTAGCCGGCGTGGCGGAGACCGAGGCCATCGGCCGCCGAGATGACCGTGTCGTAGACGTGCTCGGCCATGTCGGCCGGGACGTGCAGCTCCCAGCCGAGCTCGCCGACGTACGTCACACGCGAGGCTCGCACGATCGCGAAGCCGACTTCGACCTCGCGCGACGTCATGTACGGGAAGGCCGCGTTCGAGAAGTCGTCCGGGCTCACGCGGGCGAGGAGCTCCCGTGACCGCGGGCCCTGGAGGTTGATGACGGCCCAGCCGGACGTGACGTCCGTCACGCTCACGTGCGCGTCGGCCGGGATGTGGCGCTCGAGCCAGTCGCGGTCCCGGGCCTGGTCGGCCGCGGCGCTGAGGACCAGGAACTCCCGCTCGGACAGCCGCGTGACCGTGACGTCGGCCTCGATCCCGCCGCGGTCGTTGAGCCACTGGGTGTACACGACCTTGCCGACCGGGACCGCGACATCGTTGGCGCAGACCAGGTTGAGGATCCGCTCCGCGTCGCGGCCCTGGACGAGCAGCTTCGCGAAGCTCGACTGGTCGAACAGCCCGACGGCCTCGCGGACCGCGCGGTGCTCGCCGGCCGAGCATTCGAACCAGTTCTGGCGGCCGTACGAGTACTCGTAGCGCGGCGCAATGCCAGTGGTTGCATACCAGTTCGCCCGCTCCCAGCCGGCGACCTCGCCGAACACCGCACCAGCGGCCGCGACGCGGCCGTGGAGCACGGATCGGCGCACGCCTCTCGCGGTCTCGACCTGGCGGAACGGCCAGTGCATGTCGTACAGCAGGCCGAGCGTCTCGGTCGTCCGGTCGTACAGGTAGCGGCGGTTGACCTGGAATGGCTGGAAGCGCCGGATGTCGACCTCGCCGAGGTCCATCGGCGGATGACCGTCGACGATCCAGTCGGCCAGCGCCCGCCCGACGCCCGGCCCGGATTGGAATCCGATCGAGTTGAATCCCGCGGCGACGAAGTAGCCACGAACCTCGGGGGCCTCGCCGAGGATGTAGCGGTCGTCGGGCGTGAAGCTCTCGGGGCCGTTGAAGAACAGCTTGATGCCGACCTTGTTGAGGATCGGCAGGCGCTTCGTGGCCAGCTCGATGAACGGCATCAGGTGGTCCCAGTCGGCCGGGAGCTTGCCGAAGGCGAAGTCGGCCGGGATGCCGTCCATGCCCCACGGCTTCGCGCCGGGCTCGAAGAAGCCGACCATCAGCTTTCCGGCGTCGTCGCGGGCATAGGCCGTGTCGTCGGGCGATCGAAGGACCGGCATGTCGGCGTAGAGGCCCTCGTCGACGTCGTCGGTGATGAGGTAGAAGTGCTCGGCGGCGTGGAGCGGGATGTGGACGCCGTTCCGCGCTCCCAGCTCGCGGGCCCACATGCCCGCGCAGTTGACGACCGCCTCGCAGGCGATGTCGCCGGCTTCGGTCCGGACGCCGGTGACCCGGCCGTCCTTCGTGAGGACCTCGGTGACCGGGGTGTACTCGAAGACCTGGCCGCCGCGGAGCCGGAACGCCTGGGCGATCGTCTGCGTGGCCTGGGCCGGGTCTGCGACACCGTCGGCCGGCAGGTACGCCGCCCCGACGATGCCGTCGGGGTTGACCAGCGGCCACATCCGCTTGACCTCGGCGGCGTCGATGGCGTGGACCTCGAAGCCGGTGATCCTGGCCATCGACATGCCGCGCTGGACCTCCGTCCAGCGGCCCGGATTCTGGGCGATGAGGATCGAGCCGGTCGTGCGAAAGCCGGTGCTCGCGCCGGTCTCGGCCTCGGCGGCCCTGAAGCACTCCTCTGCGTACGCCGCGATCTGGGTCATGTTGTAGGTCGCCCGGAGCTTGGTCACGAGCCCGGCCGCGTGCCACGTCGTGCCGCTGGTGAGCTGGTTGCGCTCGAGGAGGACGGTGTCCGTCCAGCCGCGCTTCGAGAGGTGGTAGGCGACGGACACGCCGACGATGCCGCCGCCGATGACGACGACGCGGGCGTGGGACGGGAGGCTCGTGGTCATGCGAATTCCTCGGAGGAGGTGCGGCGGCGGACGCCGTGCGCTTGGCGACGATGATGGCCCACCCGACGCTCCCTGACAGGGCCGAACGGCCGATTCGGCGGGAATCCGCGGAAGACGGGCGGGCGGGACGCCGCGGGCATCGAGACGCCGCGGGGAGCGGGACGCGACGGGCATCGAAAACGCCTCCGCCCGCTGCCGGTGGGCGGAGGCGTGAGGTGGCGAGACGCGCGATTTACTGCGGGATCAGGCCCCCGCCGAAGGCTTCCATGAGGGAGCCGAGCATCTCCATCAGGGGCACGACCTCGGCGTCGGCGGGCTTGTCGAAGGTCACACCCGCATCCGGGTCACGGAGGTTGATCGTGATGTCAGCCTTCTCGTTGGCGTCGGTCTTCGAGACGGCGTGGATGTCGATGCCGATGAGCCGGCTGTTGCCCGTGTCGAACCACAGGTCGCCGGTGAGCGTGGCGTCATCGGCGTCGATGTCCGGCTTGCTCGAGCCCATGTTCTTGAAGTAGTCGCTTTCGACGAGCTTGGCGACGTCGACGGCGGCGGTCACGTGCTCAGCGTCGACGTTCCCACGCTTGGCAGTCCCCGCGTGGGTCAGCGTGATGCCCATCTCCTCGAGGGTCGACTTGATCGTGGCCGCATCCGCGGCCGAGGGGATCGGGAGGTCGTCGGGGATGCCCGCACCACCGCCGACGAGCGCGCCCAGCGACTCGATGTCGGCCTTCGACAGCAGCTGGAGCCAGCCGGTCGGGTTGGCCGGTGGGGTCTCGCCGCTCTGGATCAGCATCAGCGACAGGAACGAGCCGAGCGGGCTCTTCGCGTACAGCGCCTCCCCGTCGAAGATCACATCGAGCTCGAGGTTCGGCCCGATGATGCCGAGGGCGGTCAGCTGTGTCGCTGCCTCCTCGCCCAGCGCCGCGATCGGCAGGGCGATGTGGACGTTCGCCTTGCCGGCCTTCGAATCGACGGCGAAGCGCATGGCGCTGGGGTCGATCGAGATCGCGTCCTCGCCGGAGACGGTGACCCCAACCTCGACCTGGACCTTGTCCCAGGTCGCCGCCTGCGACTTGCGGACCAGCTCATAGGGATCGGACGTCGTCGGCGCCGCGCCGCCACAGGCAGCCACGACGGCCGC
Organism: Candidatus Limnocylindrales bacterium; assembly: GCA_052038965.1. Classification (GTDB taxonomy): domain Bacteria; phylum Chloroflexota; class Limnocylindria; order Limnocylindrales; family CSP1-4; genus UBA5189. Next base: position 24,508 of record JBQGDI010000111.1, read on the forward strand.
AAGCGCGACGACGAGCACCAGGAACTTGCGCATGTCGTTGTTGCCTCCCATGGGGGCCCGCGGCGCACCCCGCCGCCGGTCCACCCGCTCTGTGCTCCGGCGATGGTAGGCGCTCCGTCCGCCGACGTCGCTAGTCCATTCGGCACACGCCGGCCGTCCGCCCTGCTCGGCCCCATGGCCCCGACGAGTGGCCTGGTCTAGCCAGCCCTCCCGCGCGATTCGCCACGAGATCTGGGCTCCAGCCCGATGCCCTCCTGCCCGCCTTAGCCCGACGGTCGGGAGCAGCCGGCGGTTTGCCGGGCCCCCCGAACCGAGGGAGCTGGACATGCTGGGATCGCAGTTGGTGGCGATCGAATCGGCGTTCGGCGAGCATCGCCTGCCGCTGGAGCGACGCCTGACGCTCCTGACCCGCGACCCGGAGGCCGCCCAGGACCTGGCGCAGGAGGCGTTCCTGCGACTTGCACGCGAGGTCGCCGCCGATCGAGCCCCCGATGACATCGCCGCCTGGCTCCACCGGGTTGGCTCGAACCTGGTCATGAGCCGGGGCCGTCACCTCCAGGTCGTTGATCGCCGAGCCGGCGAGCTGCCACGGCCCGCCGAGCCTCCGACGCCGGAGCACGAGGTGCTCCGGGGTGAGCTCCACTCGGCAGTGCGACGCCTGATGGCCCGACTGACCACCACGGAGCGGGATGCGCTGCTGCTGGCGGCCGAGGGCTATCGCGGGACCGAGATCGCGGCCTCGCTGGGACGCACCCCCGGGGCGACGCGGACGTTGCTGTGCCGGACGCGGGCCAAGCTCCGCGAGCAACTCGTGCAACTGGGCTACTCGCCGGCCTGACACGCGCTGCGGGGCGGCGGTTGTACCCGCCGGGGACGGTGGTGAGACCCGCGCGGCAGGTTGCGAGGCTGGGATTCGGGGCGGGTATGATCGCCGCGCCGTGGTGGAGGGACTTCGCCGGCGCGCGTTCATCGGGCGGGGGGCGGAGCTCGCGCGCCTGCGGGCAGCCCTCGAAGCGACGGTCGCTGAGCGGTCCGGACGGACCGTCGTGGTCGGCGGCGAGGCGGGCATCGGCAAGAGTCGCCTGATCGAGCAGTTCGCGACCGAGGCCGGGACCGCCGCGCGGATCCTCGAGGGCGCGTGCCTGGAGGCGGCCGGCGAGGGCCTGCCGTACGGCCCCTTCGCGGAGGTCCTCCGCGAGCTCGTCCGCGCGACCCCGGCGGAGCGACTGCCCGCCGTCCTGGGACCAGCCCGATCGGAGCTGACCCGCTTGTTGCCCGAGCTGGCGACGCGAGCGGCGGATCTCCGCCCGGCAGCATCCGCCGAGCCGGACCGCGCCTCCCAGGCCCGCTTGTTCGAGCTCATCCTCGGGGTGCTCGAGCGGCTCGCCGCGGAGCGACCCGTCGTGCTGATCGTCGAGGACGTTCACTGGGCCGATCGCTCGACCCGCGAGCTGCTGGGATTCCTGTCGCGCGCGCTTCGTGACGAGCCGGCACTGATCGTCCTGACGACCCGGACCGACGCGTCCGGCACGGCGGTCGGCAACCTCGGCTTCCTTGCCGAGCTCGAGCGCGAGGAGCACGTCGAGCGACTCGAGCTTCGCCCGTTCGACCGCGACGAGGTGGCGGAGCAGGCGGCCGCGCTGCTGGGCGAGCCGCCGGGTCCCGGGGACATCGACCGGCTGTTCGTTCGAACGGACGGCAACCCCTTCTACGTCGAGGAGCTGATCCTCGCCGCCGAGACGGGGACGGGCCTGCCACCCGTCCTGCGGGATGTCCTGGCCGCTCGGGTCACGAATCTTTCGGCCGGCGCGCGCGAGGTGCTCCGGGCGGCGGCTGCGGCGGGCCGGCGGATCGACGACGAGCTGCTGGCCGGGGTCCTGGGAATGAGCCCCCGCGACCTGGCGGCGGCCCTCCGGGAGGCCTTCGACAGCGGGATCCTCCTCCGCCAGGAGACGCCGGATGGCCCGGCCTCGGCATTCCGCCACGCGCTGCTGCTCGAGGCCGTCGCCGACGAGCTGTTCCCCGGCGAGCGGGTCGCGCTGCACGCCGCGTTCGCTCGCGCGCTGGAGGCCAGGCTCGCGTCGGGGGATGGGCGGGTGTCCGCCGCCGAGATCGCTCGCCACTGGGACGGCGCTCGAGAGCCGTCGCGAGCGCTGCCCTTCACGCTCCGTGCCGCGACGGCCGCCGAGGCGGCGTATGCGTTCCCCGAGGCCCTCCGGCTGTGGGAGCGGGCCGCGGCCATGCTCGAGGCCGGGGCGGGTGAGGCCCATGGCGACGCCGCGCTCCAGGCCATCGAGGCCGGTGCCGTGCTCGGTGGCGGAGTTGGCTACGGGCCCCGCGACCTGGCCGAGGTGCTGATCCAGGCGGCTGACTGTGCGGTCGTGACGGGCGACCCGCGACGTGCCGTCGAGCACGCCAACCGGGCGCTGATCCACCTCTACCCCACGGGCGATCGGGAGCGCATCCTGACCCTCGAGAACCGGCTCCGCTGGTACCTGTGGTGGGCCGGCGACCGCGCGGCGGCAACCGCGGCGGTCGAGCGCGCACTCGAGGCGATCCCGGCGGCCCCGCCATCGCTGGAGCGGGCCCGGGCTCTCGCCCAGCGGGCCGGGATCCTGATGTTCGCCGGCGACTACGAGGGCTCGCGCGCCCTTGCATCGGAGGCGATCGAGATCGCGACCCGGCTCGATGCCCTGGGCGAGATCGCGCTCGCCTATGGCGTCCTCGGCTGGGACGTCGCCCTCCTCGGCGACGTCGACGGTGGGATCGAGACCTTCCGGCGCGGCCTGGCGATCGGCGAGGCGCTGGGCTCGGTCGAGGGCGTCGCGATCGCGGTCACGAACCTGCCGGCCCTCCTGGACCGCGTCGGTCGGAGCGAGGATGCCCTGCGGACCGCGCGGGAGGGCTATGCCGTCGTCGAGCGCCTCGGTATCGCCCGGACGTACGGCGGGTTGCTGCTCGGATATGCGGCCAAGGCCGAGCTGGCGCTTGGTCGCTGGGACGATGCGGAGCGATCCACGTCGCTCGGACTGCGGCGCGGAGCGGTCGACCGGGCCGCCATCTGGCTGCAGGTCAACCGCGCCCGGCTGCTCACCGGCCGTGGGCGGTTCGCCGAGGCTGCGGTGCTGCTCCGGCGGGCCCGCGCGACCGATGCGCGGCTCGGTGGGACGGAGTTCCACACGGCGATCCTCGCCGCCGAGGCCGAGCTGGCCGCGTGGGCGGGCCGGCCGGCCGAGGTGGTCGCCGCCGCGGCGGAGGGCCTCGAAGCGCTCGGCGACATGGCCGCGCCCGACCCGTCGCTGGCGTGGCTCGCCGCGCTCCTCCTCCGGGCCGTGGCGGACGCCAAGCCCGGGCCACTGCCCGAGGTCGTCGGCCGCGTCCGGGCCGCCGTCCGTGCCGCTGCAACTCGGCCGGGCTTCGCGGCAGGACCACGAGCCGGGGCGCTCATTGCCCTGATCGCTGCCGAGGAGGCACGCGCCACCGGACCGGAGGACCCGGACGCCTGGCGGGGTGTCGCGGAGCAATGGGCGGCGATGCGCCGGCCGTTCCCGGAAGCGTACGCCCGCTACCGCGAGGCCGAGGCGATCTTGGCCTCTCGGGGCGCCCGTGACGCCGCGGTGGCCGCGCTCGGGCGCGCCGCGGAGATCGCCAGCCGGCTCGAGGCGGCGCCGCTCGCCGGGCTGGTGGCGCGCCTGGCGCTCCAGGCGCGGATCACGCTCCCGGGCGGCGGGTCGGATCCATCGCCGGCCGTCGGCGGCGACCCGTACGGCTTCACGGCCCGCGAGGGCGAGGTCCTGCGGCTCGTCGTCGGGGGATGGACCAACCAGCAGATCGCGGACGCGCTGTTCATCACCCGCAAGACCGCCAGCGTCCACGTCTCGAACATCCTCGCCAAGCTCGGCGCGGAGAACCGCGGCGAAGCCGCGGCGATGGCCCACCGGCTCGGGCTCGTGCCACAGGCGGAGGTGCCGGCGCCACCGCCTCGGTGACCCGGGCGGTCAGCCGCCGCCCCGCCCCTTGCCCTTGCCGTTGCCGCCCTTGCCCTTGCCGTTGTCCTTGCCGCCTCGACGATCGCCGCCGGCGCCGCCCGCCTCATCGTCGCCTCGATCCACCTCCTCGGCGGTGGCCGCGCTCGCGCTCGGGATCGCCGACTCGGCGGGGATGGTCGCCCCCGCCCCGCCAAAGCCGGACAGGATCGCGAGGGTCGCGGTACCCGCCAGTACGAGGGCCAGGACGCCAACGGGGAGCGCCGCGCGCCGCCAGGGTCGGGACCGGGCGGGGGTCGACGCGACGCCGGGCACCGCCAGCACCACCGTGGGATCGGCGCCTCCTCCCGCCTCCGGTGCGAGCGCGACCGACGGGAACGAGGCGATGCCCGCTACCCCGGAGGCCGTCTCGCCCCCGAGCGCCAGCGCCACGGCCCGCGCCGACGCCGGCCGCGCTGCCGGATCCTCCGACAGCATCCGCTCGATGAGGGTTCGCATCCAGGGTGGGGCGCCGTCGAGGTCGGGCAGGACGGCGCCGCCGCGCGCCAACAGCTCGGCCGGCGTCGAGGCGCTGAAGACCGGCCGACCGGTGAGCATCTCGGCAAGCACCAGCCCGAGGGCGTAGATGTCGGTTCGTGCGTCGACCGCGTCGCCGGCCAGCTGTTCCGGGGCCATGTATCGAAGCGTCCCGACGACCTGGTCCGGACCGGTCGTCCGAGCCTCGGCATCGTCGAGCAGGCGCGCGATTCCGAAGTCCAGCAGCCGGGCGTGGTGGTCTTCGGCGAGGACGACGTTGGCGGGCTTCACGTCGCGATGGATGACGCCGGCCCGATGCGCGTGATCCAGCGCCGCGGCGAGCTGCGCCCCGATCCGGGCCGTCGCCTCGGGACCGATCGGACCACGACGGGCGAGGCGCTCGGCAAGCGTTTCGCCTTCGACGTGCTGCAGGACGAGGGCGACCGTGTCGCGGTCCTCGACGACGTCGTAGACGGGCACGATGCCGGGATGGGCCAGTCCCGCTGTCGCTCGAGCCTCGGTGGCGAATCGGCGGCGGGATGCCGCGTCCGGGAGGAGATGCCGGTGCAGGACCTTGATCGCGACCCGCCGTTCGAGGCGTTCGTCCCGGGCTCGCCAGACCTCCGCGCTGGCGCCACCGGCGATCGGCCGCTCGAGCCGGTAGCGGCCGGCCAACCGCACGCCATCGGCGAGGGCTGACCGCGGCGCGCCGGGGCGCTGGGCTACCGGCTTCGGCGCCCGCCGGCGGGAGGCACGGGTCGACGTCTCGTTCACGAACCATTCGTACCCCGCGACCCGCCCGCCACGGACCGGTCGCGCGCCGGAACCGCCTACAGCGCCGTTACAGGGTCGGGACGTCGCAGCCGGCTGCTGACGTCTGCTAGGCTGGCGGGCGTCCCTTTCGCACCGGTCCCGAGAGGCCGGCACAGGGCGACCCCGAGAGGGTCGGCAAGGAGGACGATCGAGATTGCTGCCGCCTGACCACCGCCCGAGCCGGGCCGGTGGTCTTTTCATGACGACCGCCGACGCGCCAACGGTCACGCCACCGCCGGCCGCGCCGCGAATCCTTCCACCCCTGCCACGGCCGGAGGCCGTCGTCGACTCCCGGATCGGCCATGCCGGACCGGCCCTGCTGGCGCTCGAGGACGGCGCGGTCTTTGCGGGGATCGCCTTCGGGGCGCCGGTCGCCGGCGGCGGCGACCTCGTCGTCAACACCAGCCAGACCGGGTACCAGGAGATCGCGACCGACCCGTCGTACGCCGGCCAGATCGTCGTGATGACCTAGCCGCTGATCGGCAACTACGGTCGCTTGGCCGACGGCGACGAGTCGCTCCGGCCGTGGCTGCGCGGTCTCGTCGTCGCGAACGCGACCGCGGCCGTCCTCGACGATGCCCGGCAGCTTGCCGCGCTCCTCCGCACGAGCGGCATCCCGGCGATTGCGGGCGTCGACACGCGGGCCCTGGCCCGCCATCTGCGGACGCACGGCAGCCTGCGCGGCATGATCCTCGAGCCGGGTGCGCTCGACCGGCCGGCGGCCCTCGACCGCGCCCGGGCGGTCCCGCGCTGGGAGGACCAGGACTTCGTCGCCCAGGTCTCGCCGGCGGTGGTAACCGAGATCGGCGACCCGGACGAAGACGGCCCGCTCGTGGCGATCGTCGACTTCGGGCTCAAGGCGAACATCGTCCGAGGCCTCCGCCGGCGGGGCGCTCGCGTTCGCGTCCTGCCCCACACGGCCACGGCCGAGGACGTGCTGCGCGACGACGTCGCCGGGGTGGTCTTGTCGCCCGGCCCGGGCGATCCAGCCCGACTCCGGGGCCCCGTCGCCCTCGCTCGCCAGGTCATCGCGGCGGGCCGGCCGTTGCTCGGCATCTGCCTGGGCCACCAGATCGTCGGACTGGCCGCCGGAGCCGAGACGACGCGGCTCCGCTTCGGCCACCACGGGGCCAATCACCCGGTCCGCGACGTCGACACCGGCTTCGTGCAGGTGACGGCCCAGAACCACGAGGTCCAGGTGGTCGGCGATTCGATCCCCGCGGGCAGCGGTTTTCGGGTCAGCCAGGTCAACCTCAACGACGGCTCCGTCGAGGGCCTCCGCCACGAGCGCCTGCCGATCGAGACCGTCCAGTACCACCCCGAGGGTGCACCCGGGCCGCTCGACGCCCTCGCCGTGTTCGACCGGTTCGTGGCCGGGTGCAGGGCCGGCGCGTGAAGCCCGGGAGCGTCCTGATCATCGGCTCGGGGCCGGTTGTCATCGGCCAGGCGGCCGAGTTCGACTACGCCGGCACGCAGGCCTGCCGGGCGCTCCGGGCGGAGGGCGTCCGGACGATCCTGGTCAACTCGAATCCCGCGACGATCATGACCGACCTCGAGGTTGCCGACGCCGTCTACCTCGAGCCATTGACGGTGCCGGCGATCGAGCGGGTCATCGAACGCGAGCGACCCGACGGACTGCTGGCCGGCCTGGGCGGCCAGACGGCCCTGAATCTCGCCACCCAGCTCGCCGATGCCGGTGTCCTGGCACGCTACGACGTGAGGCTCCTTGGGACCCCCCTCGAGGCGATCCGGATGGCCGAGGATCGCGAGCGGTTCCGGGACCTCCTGGACCGGATCGGCCAGCCCTTCGCCCCCAGCGCGATCGTCGAGGGTGAAAGCCCGGCTGCTCGCCAGGCGAGCGTCGACGCGGCGCTGGCCGAGATCGGCCTGCCCGCCATCATCCGCCCGGCCTTCACCCTCGGCGGCACCGGCGGCGGGATCGTCGAGACGGAGGTGCAGTACCGCGAGCGGGTCCGCGCCGGGCTGCGCGCCAGCCCGATCGGCCAGGTGATGGTCGAGCGCTGCCTCGTCGGCTGGCAGGAGATCGAGTACGAGGTCATGCGCGACGCCGACGACACCTGCATCGCCGTGTGCTCGATGGAGAACGTCGACCCGCTCGGCGTGCACACCGGCGATTCGATCGTCGTCGCGCCCGTCCAGACGCTGCCCGACCCCGTCCACCAGCGGCTTCGCAGCGCCGCGCTGGCGATCATCCGGGCGCTCGGCGTCGAGGGTGGCTGCAACGTCCAGTTCGCGCTCTCGCCGGATTCGACCGAATACGCCGTCCTCGAGGTCAACCCGCGCGTCTCGCGCTCATCGGCCCTGGCGTCGAAGGCCACCGGCTATCCCATCGCGCGCGTCGCGGCCCAGATCGCGATCGGCCGGCGCCTGGCCGAGATCCCGAACGTCGTGACCGGCACGACCGTCGCGGCATTCGAGCCGGCGCTCGACTACGTGGTCGTCAAGCTGCCGCGCTTCCCGTTCGACAAGTTCCCGACCGCCGACCGGTCGCTCGGCTCGCAGATGAAGGCGACCGGCGAGGTCATGGCCATCGACCGGACGTTCGGGGCGGCGCTGAACAAGGCCCTGCGAGGGCTCGAGCAGGCCGGCGCCGGGCCCCTCGCCGAGGACCCCGCCTGGGCGGGGCCGATCGACTACCTGGCGGCCGTGCTGACCGGCGACCCCGACGAAGACGCCCCGATCCGGTGGGTGGATGAGGCCGGGCAGGCCTGCGAGTCGACGCGGTTCGCCCACCGATCGGCCGCGCCGATCGTGCTTCGACGGTTCCTGGAGCCATCCGATTCCCGCCTCTGGCGGGTGCTGGCGCTGCTCCGTCGGGGCATCCCGGAGGAGGCGATCCAGGTGGCGACCGGGATCGCCCCGTGGTTCCTCGGTGAGATGGGTCGCAACGTGCGCCTCGAGGGGGAGATCCGGGCGATCGGCCCGCGCCTGGTCGATCCCGGCGATGCGGCTGCGACACCGCTCCTCGCGACGGTCAAGCGCTTCGGCTTCGGCGACGGGGACGTGGCGAATCTCGCCTCCGTGCCCGTGTCCGCCGTGCGCGAGGCGCGACGCGCCCTCGGCCTCGCGCCGGGCTACGCGATGGTCGACACCTGCGCGGCCGAGTTCGCCGCCGAGACGCCGTACTTCTACGCGACCTACGCGGCTGCTGCCTCGATGCCCGAGGCGCCGCCGGTGCGCCGTCCCGCCGCCCTCGTGATCGGGAGCGGGCCGGTGCGGATCGGGCAGGGCATCGAGTTCGACTACTGCGCCGTGAAGGCGGCCGCGACGCTGCGGGATGCCGGCTGGTCGGCGGTCCTGGTCAACTCCAACCCCGAGACCGTCTCGACCGACTTCGACGCGTCGTCGCGGCTGTACTTCGAGCCGCTCGACGCCGAGAGCGTCCTGAGCCTCCTCGAGGCGGAGTGCCCGGGCTCGATCGAGTCCGGCGAGCCACCGGACCTGCCGGTCATGGTCGCGTTCGGCGGCCAGACGCCACTGAACCTCGCGGGGCCCCTGGCCGAGGCCGGCGTCCGGCTCCTGGGCTCGGACCTCGAGGCGATCGACCAGGCCGAGGAGCGAACCCATTTCGCGAACCTCCTCGATCGCCTCGGGATCCCGCAGCCCGAGGGCGGCATGGCCCGCTCAGTGGAGGAGGCCCTGACGCTGGCCGAGCGGATCGGCTACCCGGTCATCGTCCGGCCGTCGTTCGTCATCGGCGGGCTCGCGATCGACTTCTGCTACTCGCCCGAGGACCTCGTCCGGCAGCTCGCGGCGGCGACCGTCGTCGACCCCGACCGGCCGGTTCGGATCGACCGCTACCTGGAGGGTGTCGAGGTCGACGTCGACGCCGTGTCCGACGGCGAGCGAGTGCTGATCCCGGGCCTCCTCGAGCATGTCGAGCGAGCCGGTGTCCACTCCGGCGATTCGGTCGCGATGTTCCCGCCGCAGTCCGTCGGTGAGGCTGACCAGGGGCTGATCGTCGAGTCGATGGAGCGCGTCGTCCGGGCGCTCGGCGCGCGGGGCCTGGTCAACGCCCAGTTCATCGTCCGCGACGACGGCGTGTACCTGATCGAGGTCAACCCGCGGGCCTCACGAACCGTGCCGTTCATGTCGAAGGTCACCGGCGTCCCGATGGTCGACCTGGCGGTGCGAATCGCCCTGGGGGCGACGCTCGCCGACCTCGGCTGGCCGGGCGGCCTGCTGCCGGAGCCGGCGTTCGTGGCGATCAAGGCGCCGGCCTTCTCGACCGCCAAGCTGCGGGGCGTCGACCCGTCGGTCGGGCCGTTCATGCAGTCGACCGGCGAGGTTATCGGGATCCACGAGGACGAGCGAGTGGCGCTGGCCAAGGCGCTCATCGGTGCGGCCCTGGTGCCACCGCGGTCCCGCGGCCCGGCCGACGCCGCTGCGCCGGTTGCCGTGGTGTCGATCGCCGACCGGGACAAGTCGGAGCTGCCGCGTCTCGCTCAGGCGCTCGATCGTGCTGGCTACCGCCTGGCCGCCACGCCCGGGACCCGGCAAGCGCTCGTGGCAGCCGGGTTTGCCGCCGAGGCCGTGGCGAGATTGGGAGACGATCCCGGTGGAAGCGAGACGGATATCGTGTCCCTGATCCGGGGCGGGTCGGTCCGCCTCGTCGTCAACACGCCCACGCCCCGCTCGGGGGCCATCCGCGATGCCGCCGAGATCCGCCACGCGGCGATCGACGAGGGCATCCTGTGCTTGACCGCGATCGAGACGGCGGTCGCGGCCGCGGAGGCTCTCGACCCAGCCCTCGAAGACCGTCTCAGCGAGGTGCGGCCGCTGGGCGACTGGCTCAGCAGTCGGGCGGCGGCGCTCGTCCCGGCGGGCTGACGAAGCGATCCCGTGATGTTCGATGGAGAAGGGCGGCCATACGCCGGCCGCCCACTCCGATTCCGACGCCGCGGGTACCGTCGAGGCTCAGCGCATCAGGCGGATCGTCGCGCCGACGTACTCCGAGTCCCACGAGCCACCGACGAAGTCGTACGCCTCGGCGTAGAGCTCGACCGAGGCGTTGCCGCCGGCAAAGCGCGCGCCGTAGCCGGAGACGTCGAGTTGCCAGGTCCCGCCCTCGGTCGAGCAGGTGAATTCGGTCGAGCCAAAGCCGGTGACCGTGAACCGCCCGACCTGCTGGGTCACTCGGGCCTCGAGATAGCCGTAGGCCTCGACGTTGCAGGTGACCGTGCCGTGAATTCGGGCCTGACCCGTTCGCAGGAACCGGCCCGTCGAATCGACGGTCACCGACAGGTCGAGGATGACCGGCTCGGTGGTGGCGTCGACGTTGAACATGAGGTTTGCGCCGCTGCCGCCGCCGAACGAGCCGATCACGACCAGATAGGTCTCGCCGGCGATCAGGTCAAGGACCAAGCGGGACTGCAGATCAACGCTATCGTCGTTGCAGGCGAGCATATCAATGCCACCCGACCCGTCGGCCACACCGATCGCCAGCGTCGTGTCGTAGTCGCTGCCGATCGTATCGAGCTGGTACCAGCCCGAGTCCGCCGGCGTGAACGCGTACCAGACCGTCGCGGCGCCGCCGGCGCAGTCGGGATCGGTCGCCCCGCTGGTCGCCTCGGAGGTGTCCTGCGCGTTGCTGTAGGGCAGCGCGCCAACGGCGATGGGCGAGCTGATGTCGTCGTTCGCCGGCGCGGCGGCGAGGACCGGTGCCGCGGTCGCGGCAAGGAGGAACACGCCGAGCAGCGCGGCGATCCGAACTCGAGAACCCATGACTCCGTCCCTTCCCATCACGCGCCCGGGGGTGCGCTCGACGGACTCCTCCGTCCCGACCGACCGTCCGCCCGACGTGGCGCGGTTCTCCGTCGGGCAACATGGGGACGCGCGCGGGACTGGGGCGTTACCGAGTCGGCGCGCTGGCAGCGGGGGCTGCGCTAGCATCGGCCGGATGCCCGTTCCCCGTATCGAGTTCACCGATGCCCGGCTGCCCAACGGGCTGCGCCTCATCGTCGCCGAGGACCACCTCGCCCCCGTCGCGGCCGTCAACGTCTGGTACAACGTCGGCTCCAAGCACGAACAGCCCGGCAAGACCGGCTTCGCCCACCTGTTCGAGCACGTGATGTTCCAGGGCTCGGCCCACGTCGGGAAGGCTGAGCACATCGCCCTGGTCCAGGCCGCGGGCGGGACGATGAACGGCACGACGTGGCTCGATCGGACGAACTACTTCGAGACGATGCCGTCGCACCAGCTCGAGCTGGCGCTGTGGCTCGAGGCCGACCGGATGGGGACCCTTCTCGAGGCACTCAGCCAGGAGAACCTGGACAACCAGCGCGAGGTCGTCAAGAACGAGAAGCGCTGGTCGTACGACAACCGTCCGTACGGCTCGTGGGTCGAGAAGATCCTCAACGCCCTGTATCCCGAGGACCACCCGTACCACCACCCGACGATCGGGTCGATGGCCGACCTCGACGCGGCCTCGCTGGAGGACGTCCGGGCATTCTTCCGCCTCCATTACGCGCCGAACAACGCGGTCCTCTCGGTCGTTGGCGACGTCGACCCGCCGCAGGTCCGGGCGTGGGTCGGGCGGTACTTCGACGGCATCCCGGCGAACCCCGGCCTGCCGGTGGCGCTGCCCGACATGTCCCTCGCGCCCGTGATCGGCAGCGAGGTGCGCGCGATCGTGCCGGATCGTGTCCCGCTGCCGCGGGTCTACTGGGCCTTCCGATCGCCGATCTTCGGCGACCCGCGCCTCGACGCCCTCGACCTCACCGGCCAGATCCTCGCCGGCGGCAAGGGCTCGCGCCTCCATCGACGCCTGGTCCGCGAGGAGCGGCTCGCGCAGGACGTCTCGCTCTTCTCGATGGGCCTCGTGGCCGGCGCGTCCGTCACCGCGGGCTGGGCCACGGCCCGCCCCGGGGTGGACCTCGAGCGCCTCGAGACGGCGTACTGGGAGGAGTTGGAGCGCCTCACCCGCGAGCCCGTCTCGTCCGACGAGCTTGAGCGCGCCAAGGCGCTCACCGAGGCCGACGAGCTGGGTGCCCTGCAGCGCGTCGACGAGCGGGCCGACCGGTTGTCGATGTACGCGACGCTGTTCGACGACCCCGACCTCGTCAACCGGATGCTGGCCCGTTACCTGAGCGTGACGGTCGAGGACATCCAGGCCACCGCCGCCGAGGTGTTCCGGCCTGACAACCGGGTCGTCCTCACGTACCTCCCGGCAGGCGCCACGGCCGAAGCCGGCGGCGAGGAGGCCGCTGCGTGAGCCAATCGGCCGGGAAGCAGGGCGCCGTCGTCATCTCCGAGCGGCCACGCCACGCCGATCCGCGGCCCTACGACTTCCCGGATTTCGAGCGAGCCGAGCTGCCGAGCGGTCTCGGGGTCATCGCCGTGCACCTGCCCGGGCGTGGCCTCGTGAGCGCGAGCCTCGTCGTGCCCGCCGGCGCGGCCGACGAGCCGGAGGACGAGGGAGGTGTGACCGCGCTCATGGCCCGTGCGCTGACCGAGGGCACGAATCAGCGCGATGCGATCGAGCTGACCGAAGCGGCCGAGCGCCTCGGGGCGTCGCTCCACGCCGAGGCTGGCTGGGACGGGCTGTCGGTCGCGGTGGACGTGCCGGCCGGACGCCTCGGGCCGGCGCTCGAGCTCGTCGCCGAGGTCATGGCCGAGCCGGCCTTCCCGGAGGCCGAGGTCGACCGCCTGCGGGACGAGCGCCTCAACGATCTCCTCCAGGCCCTGGCCGATCCGCGCCGCCGGGCCGACGACGGCTTCGTCGAGACGATCTACGCCGAGGGCTCGCCGTACCGGCGGCCGTCGGGCGGCACGCGCGAGACCGTCGCCCCACTCGGCGCCGCTGCCTGCCGGGCGATCCACGCCCGGCGCTTCGACCCGGCCCGGATGACCCTCGTCGTCGGCGGCGACCTGACCGGGCTCGATGTCCATGACCTGGCGCGCCGGAGCTTCGGCGGCTGGCGGGCCAGCCCGGACGCCGCGGCACCCGCGGACCCGACCGTCGGATCGGCGGTGGCCGATCGGCTCGTCCGGGTCATCCACCGACCGGGTGCGGTCCAGACGGAGATCCGGATCGGGCACGTCGGCCTGCCGCGCCGCATCCCGGACTTCCACGCCCTGTCCGTCATGAGCGCGATCCTCGGTGGGCTGTTCAACTCGCGCCTCAACCGGAAGCTCCGCGAGGAGAAGGGCTACACCTACGGCGCCGGCGCCGGCTTCGACCTCCGGCGGGCGGCCGGGCCGTTCGCGGCCCGGGCGGCCGTCAACACCGAGGTCACCGTGCCGGCGAGCCTCGACATGCTGGGTGAGCTCGACGGGATGCGCGACGGCCCCGTCTCGGCCGACGAGCTCCACGCTGCCCGCGACTACCTCGTCGGCGTCTTCCCGCTCCGCTTCGAGACCCCGGCCGCGGTCGTCGGCGCGATCTCCGGCTTGATCGTCCACGACCTGCCGTTCGACGAGCTGGACCGCTACCGACCGTCAATCGAGGCCGTGACAGTCGACGACGTGCTGGCGGCGGCGCGGGCTCACGTCCGACCTCGCGAGGCGGCCGTCGTGCTCGTCGGCGACGCGGACGCGTTCCTGCCGGCGCTCGAGGGGGCCGCCATCGGGTCCATCCGGGTCGATCGCGAGGCGATCCCGACGGGGGAGGCGCCAGACGCCTGACGAGGCGCCACCCGAGTCACCTCGCGACCGCCGGACGCGGATCGCCGTCGCGTTCCCGGCCCTGCGGTCAGCGGTCTATCGCCGGTTCCTGCTCGCCTCGATGATCGTCACCATCGGCGGCTTCATGCAGTCGACCGCCCAGGGCTGGCTCGTCCTCGACCTGACGAACTCGGCCGGACTCCTGGGGTTGGCCGGCTCCGTCGCCGGGCTGCCGACGCTCTTCCTGGCCATCTTCGCCGGCGTCCTCGTCGACCGCGTCGATCGCCGCCGGCTGCTGGTCCTCACGAATCTCGCGGGAGCGCTCTGCGCGGCCCTGCTCGCCGTGCTGACGAGCCTCGACGTCGTGGCCTACTGGCACATCCTGGCCCTGGCCCTCCTGGCCGGCCTGGCGATGACCGTCCAGATGCCGGCCAGCCAGGCGGTCGTGTCGACGATCGTCGACCGAACATCGATCGGCAACGCCGTGGCGCTCAACTCGGCCCAGTACAACCTGATGCGGATCCTCGCCCCGGCGGTCGCCAGCCTGTTCATCGCGGCCGGCAGCCTGGCCCTCGGCTTCTGGGTCAATGCCGTCGCCCTGCTCATCGTCTCGGCGCTCATCGCCGGTCTCGACATCCCGTCGCCGCGCGCCGCGGACCGCGTCCAGGCGGCGCTCTGGCTGGATCTGCAAGACGGGATCCGGTATGTCGCTGCGAACCGTGCTCTCGCGATCGTCGTCGTCCTCCCGGCGATCCCGGCCCTGTTCGTCCTGAACTACCTGACGTTCATCCCCGTCTATGCCCGCGACATCCTCGCGACCGGCCCGATCGGCCTCGGGCTGATGACCGGGTCGATCGGCGTCGGCGCCCTCGTCGGGGCCCTGTCCACGGCAATGCTGCGGCCCTCGGGTGGCAGCGGCCGGCTGATGCTCGGCGGCCTCGCCATCGTCGGCGCGGCCCTCGCGACCTTCGCCCTGTCGCGGAGCCTGCCCCTGTCGATGGCGGCGCTGGCCCTCATGGGAGCGTTCCAGGTCGCCTACTACGCGACCACCAACACGCTCATCCAGATCCTCGTCCCGGCCCGGCTCCGCGGCCGCGTCCTGAGCCTGTACGTCCTGACCTCGATCGGCCTGATCCCGATCGCCAACGTCCTGGGCGGGGCGATCGCCGAGATCGCCGGCGTGCCCGTCGTGCTCGCCGGCGGTGGCCTCGTCGCCGTCGCCGTCGCGGGGCTCGTGGCATCGCTCGAACCGGGCGTGGTGCGCCTCCGGGCCGCCGCGCTATCGGCCGCCGCGGAGGCCGCCTGAAACCTTTGCCGGCGCAACCGCCTCAACCCTGACAGACCGGCCCAAGGCGCCGGACAAGGAGAGGCAAGGACCGCCAGATGCTCACCCGGATCACCGCGACCACGCTCCGCCCCGTCCTCGTCGCCACCGTCGTGCTGTTCCTGGTCGCCGGCGCGGCGCTGGGTGCGCAGCAGCTGCTGTCCGCCGGTCCCGCCGGCCTCGGTCCGGCCAGCGGCTCGCCGGCCGCGTCGGCCGAGCCCGCGGAGAGTGCCGAGCCGGCCGAGAGCGAGGCTCCGGAAGCAACCGAATCCGCCGAGCCGAGCGACGGGGCGGAGGCGGAGGACGAGAAGGACGACGCCTCGCCGGAAGCCACCTTCGACGGTGACGATGATGACGACGAGACGGCCAGTCCCGACGCGACCTTCGACGACGAAGACGATGACGGGGACGACGACGAGGACGACGACGAGGACGACGACAGCAGCGGTCCCGGCCATGACGACGACGGCGACGACGACCCGTCGGCGTCGCCGGACGATCACGGCGGGCTCGGTTGATCGATCGGACCCCCGACGAAGGTGACGAACGTCACGTCATGGGCGCCGCAACGAACCCTCACCATGGCGATGCCGCCGGGCGACCCTCCGCCCGGCGCTCCGCCTTGGAGGCTCGCGATCGCCACCGAGTCCTCGCTTCCCATGGGTGCCCGCGCCCTGACCGAGCGCGAGCCGGTCGATGACCTCGAGATCGTCGCGGCGGTGCTCGACGGTGACCGGGAGGTCTTCCGCATCCTGGTCGACCGCGAGGCGGCTGCCGTCATCCGGGCGTGCTACCGCGTCCTCGGCGACCAGGGCGAGGCCGAGGACGTGGCGCAGGAGGCCTTCGTGATCGCATACCGATCACTCGGGTCGTGGCGCGGCGAGGGTGCCTTCGCCGCGTGGCTGACCCGAATCGCGGTCCGCCTGGCGGTCCGCCAGGCCGGCCGCCGCCGCGTCGTCGCCTGGGTCCAGCCCGGGGATGACGGTCGCGACCTCTCGGCCGGCGCCCTGGGGTTGGCCGGCGCCCCGGACCCGGAGCGGGAGGCTCTCCGGGCGGAGCGAGCGGCGGCGACTCGACGGGCCGTGGCGAATCTCGAGGAGCCGTATCGCGAGGTGGTGGCCCTGCGGTTCTTCGGCGACCGATCGCTCGAGGAGATCTCGACGCTCACCGGCCGCCCCCTGGGAACCGTCAAGACCCACCTCCGGCGCGGCCTCATCCGCCTCCGCGAGCGCCTCGACGGGAGCGCCCGATGAGCGATCGCTGGCGCCCGGGCGCTCCGGTGCTGCACGACGCGTCGGGTCCGATGCCGCTGCATCCGGACGAGCTCGCCGGCGAGGCGGTCGGTGCGCAGCAGCTGGCCAGCGCGCTCGATGCCGCCCGTGCCCTCGAGCAGGTGGCGGCGGGCCCGTCCGCCAGTCCCAGCGCCGGCTTCGCCGATCGGGTCATGGCGAGCATCGCCACCGAGCCCGTGCCGTCGGGGCGGGGTTACCTCGTGCCCCTGCGACGCCTGGGCCTCGCCGGGCTCGGCACGAGCCTTCGCCAGGCGTGGGTGTTCGCGACGCGCGGCGGACGTCCGCTCGGCGTCCGGGCGACGGCGCTCGCCTACGTCCTGGCGATCGTCATCGTCGGGACGTCGCTGACCGGCGTCGCCGCGTACGGGGTCGCCGGAGCGTTCGGCCTGCTCGGGCCGGATCGATCACCGACCCCGACCGAGACGCTCGCATCGTCAGGTCCGATCGACGAGCCGACGCCGACGGCGCCGGCGCCCTCGATCGACCTGCCGACGAGCCTGCCGAGCCCCGAGCCGACCGAGTCGCCTGAAGCCTCCGAGGAACCGGAGGCGACCGACGACGACGACGATCGCACCGCCGCGCCCGAGTCGACGCCCGAGGAGTCGGACGACGACGACCACGCCGCGGACCCGACGCGAACCCCGAGGCCGTCGGACACGCCGAAGCCGTCGAGCAGCCCGGACGACGACTAGGCCCCGGCCAGCGGGTCGTCCGCGCTGCCCGCCTCGTCGGCGGAAAGCTCGTCGCGCTCGCCGCCCGCCCGCGAGCGCTGCAGCAGCGCCGCCCGCCGGGCCGCCGTGTCCGTCGTCGCGAGCCGGATGCCCTCGGTCGCGACGCCGAGGATCTGCGATCGCTGGACGAGCGCGAACGGGTAACGCGCCGCGAGCGCCCGATCCGAAAGCCAGCGGACCCGGACGTCGGTCATCGGGATGAACTTCGGGTCGGTCGCGTCGACGAACGCCATCACCGACCCATCGCCATGGATGAAGACGTCGCCGTCGACCAGGTGCGAGCGCGTCAACAGGACGAGCCGCTGCGGCCGCTTCTCGATGATCACGCCGCTGTCCCCGACGGGTTGGGACAGCTCGGCATCGAGCTGGCCGACGACCGCGAGGTCGTCCGGCAGCACCCGCAGCTCGGGCATCGCGAGGCGCGTGGCCTCGCCGGCACGGGTCAGGACGACCGCGTCCCGGACGATGAGGTAGCCCTGGACGATGTTCACGAAGTCGGACACCCGTCGGAACCGCCCGAGATCCACCGTCCCGGCGACCCACAGCTGGCTGCCGATGAGCTCCAGGTACTGCTCGCCGCCGCCCTCGCCCTCGTCGCCCCAACCCGCTGCGGCCGAGCCCCACGCGCCACCCTGGCGGTCGAACGTCAGCGCGCTGTCGCCAGAGTCCGACATCCTGCCCTCCCGGTCGTGCCGGACCCCCGCCGGCTGCGTCCGCGACAGTCTGAAGGCTTCGGCGGACGTCCGCTACGCTCCGGCGGTGATCGTCGTCGGGATCCTGGTGCCCTCGAGCCCCGCGGCCGAACCGATCCTCGACATCGCACGCCGGGCCGCGGCCGCGGGTCGTCGCACGGAGGTCGTCGGCACGGTGCCGGGCGACGCCGCCGGCGACGGGCGGCTCATCGAGCTCTCGGCGGCCGGGGTCGGCCACGCGACCGTAACCCGGACGATGGCCGACCCGGAGGCCGCGGACGTCGAACTCGCCCTGCGCTACCTGCCCGACGTCCAGGTCGTCGTGCTCGTCGCACCGCCGCCGGCCCTGGTCCCGGTCGCGGCCTCGGCCGCGGCGTGGTCGGGCGCGCAGCTGATCCTCGTCGACGAGGTCGCCCCGGCGGCGCCGCTGGCGGTCGAGCCGATCGTCCTCGACGCTCCGGCTTCGGATCCCGACGGAACGTTCGCCGGGTTCGTGGCCGCGCTCGCCGTCCGCCTGGACGCCGGAGTTAAGCCCGGCGTGGCATGGGGCGAGACGGTCGCCGCGCTCGCGGCCGATCGGGTACCCGCCGACCGGGACCGCGGACGCTAGCCAGCTAGCCGCCCGGGTAGCCGGCGGGGGGCCGGTCGAGCCGGAGGACGTCGCCGGGCAGGACCGCCGCCAGGCGCCCCGCCGCAGCCTCGACGGCCCACTGGACGTGGCGACCCGGACCGTAGGTTGGGCAGGGCTCCGCGTCACAGACGTCCATCGTCTGGACCGAGACGACGCGCCCGTCGGCCCCGACGAAGGCGATGTCGAGCGGGGCCGGGACGTCCCGCATGTGGAACCGGACCTCGGACGGCTCCGGGTACGCGAACAGCATCCCGTCGAGCGGCGCGATGGCCGACAGCGAGATCCCCGACAGCCCACGGGCGCGCTCGGCCGGCGTGTCGGCCACCAGCAGCTCGAGGCGTTGCGACCCGAGCTGGACGTCCCGGG
Source organism: Candidatus Limnocylindrales bacterium (assembly GCA_052038965.1). Classification (GTDB taxonomy): domain Bacteria; phylum Chloroflexota; class Limnocylindria; order Limnocylindrales; family CSP1-4; genus UBA5189. The sequence continues at coordinate 43,484 of JBQGDI010000111.1, forward strand.
TTGCCATGCCCTGCAGGCTGCTTGGCAGGGCCCGGTCGACCGTCCCGCAGCCGGCGATCGCGAGCCCGGCGGCGGCCGCCAGCGCGAGTCGGCGCGCGAACAGTCCGGCGCCTCGCCGGCCCTGCACGCCGTCAGCTCCCGCGGGAGGCGTCCGTCGTCGGCCGGCGCGATCCATCGACCGGCAGGAGCCGGGCCTGCTTCTCGACCGGTCCGTCGAGCGGCTCGACGAGCTCGGGGCCGTCATTTCGGACGTCGTTCACGCGTCGGCTGACCGGATAGGACTCGAGCCATGTCTCGTCGGTCGGAACGAGGAGGCCCTTGAGCTCGGCGAGCGCCGCCCCCTCGGAGCGTGTCGGGTCGAGCCAGCGGTCCCACGCCGACTCCGGGATGACGACCGGCATCCGATCGTGGACGGGCGCGACCTCGTCGTTCGCCCGGGTCGTGACGATCGTGAACGAGCGGATGATCTCGCCGGTGTCCTCGTCCTTCCAGCCGGCCCACAACCCGGCGAGCGCCATGGGCCGGCCATCCCGGCGCAGGAAGGCATACGGCTGCCGGATCTTGCCGACCTTCTGCCACTCGTAGAACGCGTCGGCCGGGACGAGGCAGCGGCGCTTCGCGAAGGCGTACCGGAACGCGGGGTTCCGATCCAGGCTCTCGGCGCGCGCGTTGAACATCCGGTTGCCGGTGTCCGGTGTCTCCGACCAGTGGGGGATGAGGCCCCACCGATAGGCCGTGATCGCGCGCCGATCGTCACGCTGGACGACGACCGCCGCGTCGTCGGTCGGTGCGACGTTGAATCGCCCGCCGGGAGCGTCGACGAGGTCCTCCGCCTCGAAGATCTCGGCCAGCTCGGAGGTCGGCCGCTGCTGGGTCATCCGTCCACACATCGTTTCTCTAGTATCGTCCGCTTCGATGGATGACCCCCGATTCGGCGGGCCCGCCGATCCGGATCGGGGCCCCGGCCTCGACACCGCGCCACGCCGGCCCTCGGATACCGCCCTCGACCTCGCCGCCGCGACCCAGGGTCCGCTACCCATCGACGTGGCGCAGCGGCTCATCGAACGCGGTCACGAGCGGCTCCAGCTCGGCGAGCCGCTGCTCGCCGCGGCCGACTTCCGGCGTGTCATCGGACACGACGACCCGGGGCTGTCGGGCGCGGCCTGGCTCGGGCTCGGCGATGCGCTCTACCGCCTCGACGCCGAGAACGAGGCCGCCGAGGCCTGGCGCGCGGTGACCCGGCTGCCGCAGCATGCGAGCACCTACGACGCCTGGCGCCGGTTGGCAGGCGCCGAGGTCCGGGCGGGCGACCTCAAGGGCGCGGTGGCCTCGTACCGCGAGGCCGAGCGCCTCGCCCCGCCCGAGGATCGGCCGGAGATCGCCGCCCGCCTCGGCTGGCTGGCCAAGGAGACGGGCAACGCCGGCGCCGCGTCCCGCTACTTCGCCCGGGCTCGCGGCGGCACGGCCTGGGGCCTGACCCAGCTCGTCGTCATCGTCACCGCGCTCGTGTCCTTCGCCGCGATGTCCGAGCCCTCGGGCCGCCTGTTCGAGGTCCTGTGGCTCGATCGGTCGAACCTCCAGGCCGGCGAGCTGTACCGGTTGTTCAGCGTGACCCTCGTCCACGCCGGGTTCCTCCACCTGGCGATGAACATGTACGCGCTGTGGATCCTGGGCCCGATCGTCGAGCAGATCTGGGGACGCTCGCTGTTCGCGGCGTTCTACCTCCTCACGGCCGCCGGCGCGTCGACGGCGAGCTTCCTGTTCAGCGGCGGCCCCAGCGTCGGTGCCTCCGGCGCGGTCTTCGGGCTGGTCGGCGTGCTGCTGGCCGGCACCCGGGCCCACAACCCGATCCTGGACCGGCGGGCGAGGCAGATCATTCCCCAGCTGGGATTCCTCGTCGTCATCAACCTGGCGTTCGGGTTCCTCGGCGGCGGCATGATCGACAACGCCGCGCACATCGGTGGCCTGCTGGCCGGCGTCTGGCTCGGGATCCTCGTCCCGCCGGGCAAGGTGCCGACGCTCAGGTCGGCGTGGCAGCATCCGCGCGGTGCTCCGGCGGAGCGCTCGCCCCTCCTCATCGCCGCGGGCCTGTTCGCACTCGTCGGGCTGATCACCGCGGGGCTGGCCTACGGGGGCGCGACCCTCTGACGCCGGCGGGCCTCAGCCCGACGTCGCCGCGGGAACCACGAAACCGACGCGGGCCCCGCGCGGGATCCGGTTGGCGGCGTGGGCCGAGCCGCCCTGGGCAGCGGCGAGCTCGCGCACGATTGCGAGGCCGAGTCCCGAGCCGCCCCCGGCCCGCGCCGGGTCGCCACGCCAGAAGCGCTCGAAGGCGCGCTCCGACGTGCCGGGCGCGAAGCCCGGGCCGTTGTCCAGGACCTCGACGCGCACGCCGCGGTCGCCGGACGCGAGGCGATCGGGCGAGACCTCGATCGTCACCGCGCCGCCCGGCGCCACGGCCAGCGCGTTCTCGACGAGGTTGCCGAGCATCCGCTCGATCGCGACGCGGTCCGCCAGGACCTCGATCGGTTCAGCGGAAACGGGCGGCGCGACGCCGAGGCTCGTGCCGGCGGCCGCCGCCCGCGCGGCGAATCTCGCCACCGCGGCGGCCGCCACCTCGCGCGCGTCGAGCCGCTCCGGCCGCAGCCCGGTCGTCCCGGAGCGCAGGCCCTCGACCATCCCGATCGCGGCGACCAGCTCCTCGAGCCGGGCTGCCTCCTCCTCGATGGCCCGGGCCGCGGCGGCCGCGTCCTCGCCGGTCGCGGTCCCGTCGCGGAGGGCGGTCGCATAACCGGAGATGACCGTCAGGGGCGTCCGGAGGTCGTGCCGCAGGTTCGCCAGCAGCTCGGCCTCGCGCCGCCGCGTCGCATCGAGCTCGGCCGACATCGCGTTGAACGTGCCGGTCAGCTCACGGACCTCGGACGGGCCCTCGAGCGGCAGCTGCCGGGGCCGGCCCGCCGGCACCTCGGCCGCGGCGCCCGCGACCCGCCGGAGCGGCCCCGTCACGCTCCGCGACACGAGCCACGCCAGGGGAGCCGCGACGAGCAGCATCGCCAGGCCCGCGGCCGGGACGGTCCGTCCAAGGTCCAGTAGCGCCAGCGCGCCCGAGCGATCGGCGGTCAGGAAGGCCAGCGCCTTGGGGCTCGACGCCGCCGGGCCGCGAAGCACCGACGCGACGTACAGGAACCGCCGATCGTCGATCGTGACGCGGCCGCGGACCTGGGCGTTCTGGCCCGCGTCGCCCAGCGGGATCGTCGCGCCGGGCGCTCCATCCGCGAGCGGCCGCAGGCGGCCGTCGGCACCGACGAGCATGACCGCGATGCCGCGGACCTCGAGGCGGTCACGCAGCTCCAGGATCGTGCCCCGCAAGTCGCCGCGCGCGACGCTCTGGCGGACCTGGACGCTGACACTGTCGGCGACGTCGCCGAGGGCCCCGAAGGCGGCGTCGGCGTGGAGACCCCGCAGGACGACGAACAGCGCCCCGCCAACGGCGATCAGGACCGCCAGGGTGAGAAGGACGAAGGCCGCCGCGAGCCGGCCGCCGAGGGACCGCGGCATCAGGCCGGCGTGTCGGAGGCAGGCGGCACTTCGGCGACCGCCCGCGGCCCCTCTGCCACCGCCCGCGGCACCAGCCGGTAGCCGTAGCCACGCGACGTCTCGATCGCCGGGCCGTCGGGTGCGAGCGCCCGGCGGACCTCGCCGACGTGTACGTCGACGGTCCGCGTTTCGCCCGGGAAGTCCGTCCCCCAGACGTCCTCGAGCAGCGCATCACGGGTGAGGACGACTCCCGGCTCGCGGGCGAGCGCGAGGAGCAGGTCGAACTCGCGCGGGCGGAGCACCAGGCGCCGCTCCCCGACGTGGGCCTCGCGGCGGCGCGGATCGATCCGCAGGCCGTCGAACTCCACTGGCCGGTCCAGGCGGCCGGCCCCGGTCGATCGCCGCAGGATCGCCTTGACCCGTGCCACCAGGGTCCGCGGGTTGAACGGCTTGGTGACGTAGTCGTCGGCACCCAGCTCCAGCCCGACGATCGAATCGACGTCGTCCGAGCGCGCGGTCAGCATCAGGATCGGGGTCTCGCCCCGCCGCCGGAGCTCGCGGCAGACCTCGAACCCGTCGCGCTTCGGGAGCATCAGGTCGAGGATCACGAGATCGGGATCGTGCCGGGCATGGAGCTCGAGCGCCGCCTCGCCGTCGGCCGCGGCGATCACGCTGAAGCCGTCCTTCTCGAGGTACAGCCGGACGAGATCGACGATGTGCCGCTCGTCGTCGACGACCAGGATGGTCTTCACGGCCGCGAGGATACGCGGCGGGATCTCGGCAGCGACCGGCAAACGTAAGCGGGACGTAAGTGCGCGCCCACACGGTGCCCCGGCGCGCGGCCGACCGGCCTACGATCGGGTGCGATGTTTGCGACGCTGCTCGGCGGGTTGCCCCAACCGCCGCTCGATGACGCGGGCGGCGGATCGGGCGCCGGCAGCCGACTCGAGCGCGAGGTCGAGGCCGCGGTTCGGGCCCAGGAGGCGGCCGGCCTCGAGCCCGTCACCGACGGCCGACGATCTGACCAGGCGAACCCTGTCGTCGCGCGCTGGCGGTTGGCGGCAGGCCTGACGGATCGGTCCGTCAAGCAGGCCCTGCCGGGTCCGTGGGCGACCCTGCGAGCCGTCGGCGTCACGGCCGCCGAACGCCGCCGGCGAGGTGTCGCCGTGGTCGCGGCCCTGCGCGACGACGTCGAGGCACTCGCCGCCGCCGGCTGCCCGCTCGTCGAGATCGAGGAGTGGGCAGCGGGCCGCATCGGCGACGACACTGACGAGCGGGCCCTGTTCCGGGACCTTCACGCCAGGCTCCTCGACGGGCTCGAAGGGGTGCATCTGTCCCTGTCGCTGACGGGTCCGGCGGCGGACGCCGCGGGCCTCGAGACGATCCTCGCCGCCCCGTATGCCAGCTTCGCATTCGACCTCATCGCCGGGCCGGACAACTGGCGGCTCGCGGTCAACGTGCCCGGCGATCGCGGCGTCGTGGTGGGCGTGCTGTCGGACCGGACGCGGGGCCCAGAGTCGAAGGAGACGATGCTGTGGGCGGCGCGCTACGCGGCAGCGAGCAACGGCCGCGGGATGGTTCGCGTGGGGCTCGGGTCAGCTGGGGGCTACGGGCGGCTCGCGTGGGATGAGGCGGTCCGGCGGATGGGGCGTCTCGGCGAGGCGGCGCGGCTGGCGGCCCAGCCGCCTGGTCCGGACGTCGACCGGCAGCTCGATCCGCGATCGATCAGCGCTCGGACGGCCGCCCTGGGCCACGACGCACCGCGGCCGCGACCCGCTCGGCGGGCCGGTCCGCGCGGCGGTCCAGGCGGCGAGCCGAGCTAAACCGGCTGGCGCGCCGCGACCCGATCCAGGGCCTCGAGGATCGCGTCGGCTGCCTCGTCGATCGTCCCCAGCGGGATCTCGATGTGCGGCCTCCGCGGAGCCGGTGAGCATCGCGGCGCGCGGGCCGCCGGATGTACGCTACCGGCCACCCGCCACCCCACCACCCAAGCCCCCAGGGAGCCCTTCCGTGACCGTGATGACGCACCAGACGAGATTCTGGCACGGCTTCGCCGACATGCACGTGATCCCCGACCGCGAGGTCGTCATCGCCCGAGGCGACGGCGCCCTGATCTGGGACACGAACGGCAAG
>JBQGDI010000112.1:0-19418 GCA_052038965.1 Candidatus Limnocylindrales bacterium
CTCAGCGGCGCGGCTTCGCGCGCCCGGGGCGGAGGTCGATCGCGATGGCGTCGCGGTTGTCGAACAGGGCATCGACCTCGCGCTTGAGGTCGGCGAGATCCTCGAAGGACTGGTAGACCGACGCGAAGCGGATGTAGGCGATCTGGTCAAGCTCGCGGAGCTTGGCCATCGCGAGCTGGCCGATCCGCGACGACGGCACCTCGGTCATGCCCTCCGAGCGAAGCTGGGCTTCGATCTGGTCGGCGGCCTGCTCGGCGGCGCCATCGGGGACGGGCCGCCGGGTCAGCGCCTTGCGAAGCCCGCCGGCCAGCTTGTCGCGGTCCCACTCCTGGCGCGTGCCGTCGCGCTTGACGACGACCAGGCGCGCCGCCTCGATCCGCTCATAGGTGGTGAAACGGGTACCGCAACTGCCGCACTCGCGACGCCGGCGGATGGTCGCGGACTCGTCCAGGTCACGCGAGTCGACGACGCGCGTGTCGGTCTCTCCGCAGGCGGGGCATCGCATCCCGGCACGATCCTCCTCTGCACCACTAGGGGTTGTGGTGCGAGGTGATCATCCCACTCCAGGCTGTGTCCGCGGCGAGCGCAAGGCGCGAACCGCGCGGGCGCGGCGAGCCCGCGCCTCCGCCGCCACTCCCCGCAGGATCGGCGTCCCGGCGACCTCCATCGCCGCGACCGGGTCGATCGCCTCGACGATGGTCCCGGAACCCTCGGCCCGCAGGACCACGTTGCAGGGCAGCAGGGCCCCGATCGAGGCATCCTCGTCGAGCGCCCGGTTTGCGAGAGTCGGGTTGCAGGCGCCGAGGATCAGGTATTGGGGGCGCTCCAGGCCCAGCTTGGCCTTGATCGTCGCGGCGACGTCGATCTCGGTGATGACGCCGAATCCCTCGGCCTTGAGCGCCGCCTCGACGAGCGGACGGACCTCCGCGGGCGTCCCGTCGACGCGCTTCCCGAACGTGTAACCGGTCTTCATCGACGATCGCTCCGCAACGGATGGTCCCAAGGGATCCAAGATCGCAGCCCAGGACCCGGGCGCCATCGGCCATCGGTCGGCTGGGAGGGTGCCGCCCGGCCCGAGCGTCACGAGATGCGGCGAGCATCAACCCCGATCGGGCCGAGGGCCAGGATCGGCCCTACCCGCAGGACCGCTCTACGCTCGGGAGCGCCCTACCCGCGTGCGCGAAGCTCCTGGAGCAGGGCCCTGCCGACCTCGACCAGGTCGCCCACGACGAGCAGGTCGGCGAACTCGGCGATCGGCGCGTCGGGGTCGCGGTTGATCCCGACGATCGTGCCCGAGGTCTGCATCCCGACCTTGTGCTGGATCGCGCCCGAGATGCCCATGGCGAGGTACAGCTGGGGCTTGACGATCTTGCCCGTCTGGCCGATCTGCTGGGCATACGGGATCCAGCCCGCGTCGACCGCCGCGCGGGTCGCACCGACGGCCCCGCCGAGCTCGTCGGCCAGGTCTTGGAGGAGCCCGAAACCGGCCTCGCTCGCGACACCGCGCCCCCCGGCGACGATGACCCGGGCCTCCTCGATCGGGACGGCGCCGGCGGCTTCCTCGACGCGCTCGACGACCTTCACGAGCGGCAGCGAGAGATCGCCGTCCGGCGCGACCGACTCCACCGTCCCGGCGGTTGGCGCCGGCTCCGCGCTGACGACGTTCGGCCGGACGGTGACGATCCCCCACTCGCCGCCGGTGAACGTCGACGTCGTGATCAGGCGGCCACCGAACACGCCCATCTCCACCGCGGGGCTCCCGGCGCCGGCGTCCCAGGTCACGCCGATGGCGTTGAAGAGGACACCACGCTCGAGGAGCGCGACGAGGGTGCCGGCCACGTCGCGGCCATCCGCGCCGGCGCCAGTCAGGACGGCGCCCGGTGACGCTCCGGCGAGAATCGCCGCGATCCGTTGTGCCGCGACCTGGCCCCACGCATGGTCGGAGGCCGCCGGCTCCGCGACGGCGAGGACTCGTGGCAGGTACGCCGCCAGCTCCGAGGCGGCGCCCGCCGGATCCGCCGCGACGATGACCCCGGCCGCATCAGTCCCTGCCGCCTCGGCCAGCCCGCGGGCCAGCGTCGCGATCTCGCTCGAGCTCTTCGCGAGCGAGCCATCGGCGTTCGTCTCGGCGACGACCCAGATCGTCCCGGTGGCGGCCATCAGATCAGCCTCCGGGAGGCCAGGAAGTCGACGATCGCCCTCGCGCCCTCGGACGGCGAGCCGCGGACGACCTGTGTCGCGCCACGCTCGGGCGGCTTCCGCTGCTCGCCGAGGGTCGTCCGCGATGCGCCCCCGCCCACCGACGCGCCGTCGAGGCCGAGGTCGCCAAGTCCTCGCGTCGCGACCTCCTTCGAACGGGCACCCATGATCCCCTTGAGCGATGGGTAGCGCGGCGCGCCGAGCAGCTGGGTGCCGACGATGAAGGCCGGCATCGGCGCCTCCAGGACGTCGAAGCCGGTCGGGCTGATGCGGCGCACTCGGACCGTGCCGGAGTCGGGACTCGGCTCGATCTTCGCCGCCGACGACAGGTACGGCAGGCCGAGCAGCGTTGCCACCGCCGGGCCGACCACCCCGCCGACCCCGTCGGACGTGTCGAAGCCGGCGAGCACGAGATCGAACTCGAGCTCCCGGAGGGCGGCCGCGAGGACCCGCGCCGTCGACCAGGCATCGGATCCGGCGAGCACGGGGTCGGTCACGAGGACCCCCCGATGGGCGCCCATCGCCAGGCCCTTGCGGAGCGTCTCGGCGCCGTTCGCCGGTGCCATCGCCAGGAGCGTGACCTCGCCGCCGTGCGCCTCGACGAGCTGGAGCGCGGCCTCGAGCGTGTACTCGTCGTTGCCGTTGATGACGGCCGGCGCGACCGACCGATCGAGGCGACCCTCCGGGGTCAGCCGCTCGGCGGCCGCGGCAGGATCTGGAACGGGCTTGGCGAGGACGACGATGCGCACGCGAGCGGGCCTCCGTCAGGGACTGCGGTGGGTGGTGGGCTCGGGGATGGAATCTGGATCATACGGCCGCGGCCCGCGCCGCTCAGGCGCCTGGCGACGATCAGCCGGGCCGACCGAGCAGGCTCCGGGCGATCACCAGCCGCTGGATCTGCTGGGTGCCTTCGTAGAGCTGGGTGATCTTCGCGTCGCGCATCATCCGCTCGACCGGGAAGTCCTCCGTGTAGCCGTAGCCACCGAAGACCTGCACGGCGTCCGTCGTCACGGCCATCGCCGTGTCACCCGCGACGAGCTTGGCCATCGAGGCCCAGGTCATGGCGTCGGGTGCGCCGGCCTCGACCTCGGCGCAGGCCTTGTAGGTCAGCTGGCGGGCGGCCTCGACCCGCGCCGCCATGTCGGCCAGCAGCGCTTGGATCATCTGGAGATCCCCGATCCGCCCGCCGAACTGCTTCCGCTCGCGGGCGTAGGCGACGGCGGCCTCGAGCGCACCCTGCGCGATCCCGACTGCCTGCGCCGCGATCCCCGGACGCGAGCGCTCGAAGGTCTTCATCGCCAGGCGCCAGCCATCGCCCTCCGCCCCGATCCGGTTGGCGGCCGGGACCCGGACGTCGTCGAACGCCAGCTCGGCCGTCGGGCTGCCGCGGATCCCGAGCTTGTGCTCGAGGCGGACGACGGAGAAGCCCGGCGTCGGGACCTCGACGGCGAAGCAGCTGAGGTTCTTCGTTCGAGCGCCGTCGGGGTCGGTGACCGCGAACACGGTGATCAGCCCGGCGACGCTGCCGTTGGTGATGAATCGCTTCGCGCCGTTCAGGATGTAATCGTCGCCGTCGCGCACCGCTCGGGTCCGCGTCGAGGCGACATCCGAGCCGGCCTCCGATTCCGTCAGTGCGAACGCGGCGAGGCGCTCGCCCGACGCGCGCGACGGCAGCAGCCGAGCCTTCTGCTCGTCCGTGCCGCCGATCCGGATCGGCAGCGAGCCGAGCTCTTGGACGGCCAGGATGAGGCTCGAGGTCGTGCAGGCCCGCGCGATCTGCTCGATGGCCAGGCAGACCGTCAGCAGGTCGGCGCCCACGCCGCCGTACTCCGGCGGGAAGGGCAGCGCCAGGACGTCGTACTGGGCCAGCAGCTGGCGGATGTCGTCCGGGAACTCGGCGGTCCGGTCGATGTCGCCGGCCCGCGGCGCGATCCGCTCGTCGGCGAGCTGCCGGAGCGTATCGCGGAGGAGCACCTGCTCCTCGGTCAGGCGGTACGTCGGTGCGGCGGCCTCACTGGACATCGATGGTCATCGTAGCCCGACGCCCGTGGTCCCTGCGCCTCGGCGAAGCCGGTCTGGACAACGCCCGTAGCCTTAGCGCAGCCGGGTTCGTCGCTGTGCCCGGCATCCTGGGAGGGGTTCATGGCGTCCCACCCCGATCGGGCGCGGCGGAATCGGCGGCTGGCGTTCGCCATTCCCGTCCTCGCCGTCATCGCCTGCCTGTCGCTGCCGCTGCCCGCCGCGGCGGTCCTGACCCTGACCCTTGCGCCGAACAGCGGCTATCGCGGCGCCACGGTCGAGGCGACGGCCGCCGGGTTCGAGCCCCCGCCCGGCGAGGTCACGTTCTGGTGGGACGGCACGCTGCTGCTGGGCGTCGATCCGACGATTGCCGGCGGCCAGGCGACGCTGGCGTTCAAGGTCCCGTCCGACGCCTCGTTCGGGAAGCACGCCGTGCGGGCCTGCCATGGCTCGGCGTGCATCCCGGGACAGTACGTCGACGCGGAGTTCACCGTGCTCAGCCGGCCGCGCGCCACGCCGACGCCACCGCCGACCCCGAAGCCGACACCCACGCCGTCGCTGCTCCCGACGGCCCCGCCGACGGCGGGTCCCTCGGCCGGACCCACCCCCACGCCCGGGTCCAGCCCCGTCGCGACCCTGGGGCCGGGCATCCCGCTTCCGTCGTTCCCCCTCGCCGGACCGACCGCGCCGCCCACGGACCCACCGCTCGTCGCCATCACCCCGGCCCCCCAGCCGCCGAGTGACGAGGGCGCTCCCGAGACCGACTGGCCCAACCTCTACGTCGCGGGCATCGAGGTCACCCAGGGGATCCAGAACCTCGCCAACGACATGCCGCTCGTCCAGGACCGCCGGACGTACGCCCGCGTCTATATCGGGGTCACCGGCGCCCAGAGCTGGCCCAACACCTGGGGCGCGCTCGAGGCCCGCCGCGGCGGCCAGCAGGTCGGCTGGATCTGGCCGGAGAACGGCCCGATCATCGCCCGGGCCAGTGGGGGCGATCGGACGTCGCTCGACGATTCCCTGCAGTTCCGCCTCCCGGCGAGCTGGCTGTCGGGCTCGGTCACGCTGACGACATTCGTCTTCTCGTACGGCATCGAGACGCCCTTCACCGAAGAGCCGAATGCCGCGGACAACACGGATTCCGAGTTCGTGACGTTCCACGAGGCTCAGCCGCTGACCGTCCACCTGGCGCCTCTGCACCTCCACCGCTCGTATCACCCGACCGACGTCGAGCGCATCTACGGGCTGGAAGGGGGCGTCGACGACCTCGCCGGGGCAGGGACCACCTCGGGCGGCACCAACCGGATCGTGTCGGGCCTGTTCCGCTTCCTCCCGTTGTGGAAGGTCAACGTCGACACGATCGATGCCCCGATCTTCCCGATCGGCCACGCCGGCGGGCACGAGTTCGACCTTGGCGGGCAGTGCAAGGCGACCGTCCTCGAGGTCTCCGGCGGCCACCTCGTGATCAGCGACTGGACGATCCTCGTCGATGATCCCGCCGACTACGAGCCCGGCGTCACGTACCTCGATGTCCCGCGCGACGAGCTCAAGGTCATGGATCGGACGTACTCCGCGGGCCAGTTCACGCGCAACGAGGACGGGACGGCCGACATCTACGGCGGCCACGACAACCTGGGGCCGGATCCCGTGCCGGGCGCCCCGGTCTACGCCTACGGGTGCTCATTCGTGACCGACGAGATGGGCGAGCCACTCTCGACGCTGGCCCTCTACCGCGTCTTCTACGACTGGGCCGACGAGCGCGAGATGTTCGTCGGGATGATCGACCCGTCGCTCCGCGCCCCGTTCGCTGGCCTGGCCAGCTCCGGCAGCGACGCCGTCTGGGTCCGGATGTCCGATTCGTTCGGCGACGTCGCGACCTGGGACCACACCGGCGCCGGCACGATGGGCCACGAGGCCGGCCACCTCGGCGGGCTGAGCCACGTGCCATGCAAGGACAACGACGGCGATGGCGTGCCCGACGAGCTGATCGGCGGCGCCCTCGACCTGACCCACCCGATGACGTTGACGTTCCCCGACTGCAAGCTCGCGGAGGTCGAGCCGGATGGCTACTACGGCTTCGACACGAGCTGGCAGCTGTTCGGGCTCGACGGCCCGACGGCCCTCAGCAACGATCCGGCAGTGGCCGGTTCCAACCGGGCCTACCCGTTCATGGGCTACAAGAACCCCGGCTGGTCCGATCCGTATCACTACTGCCGGCTGCTCACCTACTACGGCGTGCCGTGCAGCCCGACACAGCTCGGGCTGCCCTGGAACCCACCGAACCCGGAGCCCGACGGCAGTGATCCGCTCGCCGCCAACACGCCGCCGCCGTCGCCGCTGGAACCGGGTGTCGGGGCGATGACGATCCAGTACACGGGCCTCGAGGATGGCGGGTGGTCGCTCGACGTCCTCGCCCGCACCTCCACGCCGACGCCGCACCAGGTCGAGCAGATCGCAGCCGAGCGTCGCCTACCGCCCGATCCGGAGCGACCGTGGATCGTCGTCCTCGACGCCGACGGAGCCGTCCGGTGGCAGGCGATCCTGCCGGCGCCCGAGCGGCCGCACGACGCCGAGCCCGGGCCCGAGGTCGGCGGCTTCGTCGTGCCGGTCTGGCCCGACACCACGGCCGTCGAGATCCGCGACCCGGACGCGCGGGTCAGGGCGCGCGTGGAGCCGAAGGGCGGCTACCCGGAGATTGCCGGGCTGTTCAAGGACACCGCCGACGGTGAGACGATCGAGCCGGACGACGAGATCATCGTGAGCTTCGAAGCCGGGGATCCCGACGGCGATCCGCTACGGCTCTTCGTCCTCTACGCGCCCGATCGCGAGCACTGGCGCCTCGTTGGCGTCGCCGAGGACGAGCGCGAGATCCCGGTCCCGGTCGCGGACCTCCCGAGCGGCGACGACCCGGCCTTCCGGCTGGTGGCGTTCGACGGCTGGGGGATCGGCGAGGCGACGCTGCCGGCACCCGAGCTGGCAGCGCCGCGGAACCCGCCGACCGTCCTGATCCTGGCCTCCGAGCCGCACCGCTACCCACGCCAGTTCCCGGTTCGCCTCGAGGCCTCGGCCTTCGACCTCGAGGACCGGGCGCTGCCCGGTGACGCGATCCGATGGTCGTCTTCGATCGACGGCGACCTCGGGTCGGGTGGGGAGCTGGTGACGAGCGAGCTGTCGGTTGGTCGTCACCTGATCACGGCGACCGCGACCGACTCGGACGGCCTCACGGGCTCGGCAACCCATGAGCTCGAGGTCGACGGGTCCGTCGTGAACCCCGTGCCCGGGGAAGACCTGGCGTCCGCGATGGCCGGGATCTTGGAGCGGCTTGGGGCTGGCCTCGACCCCGCGCCGGCCGTCGAGGATCACCCCGACTTCGCCTGGCTGCCGATCGGGATCGCGGGTGGGGCCGCGCTCCTGCTGCTGGCGGGGGTCGCCGGCTACGTGGTCGCCCGCGGCCGCCCACGGCCAGTGGCCTCGCCCGCGGCCGGCGGCTACAACGAGCTGTCGATGGATGACACGGCCGGCAAGGAGCGGTCATCGTCGGCGGGCGTCGGCGGCAACGAGACGATCACCATCGGCGCAAACCGGACCGAGGCTGCCGACGGGGACATGACGCTGAAGGGCTCGAAGATCAAGGAGAACTGAGCGGCACCGGCGGTGGCGTCGGCCAGGCGACCGGGTCGACCCCGTTCGGCGGACCGCGCCGCTACTGGATGACGGGCAGGGCACGACCGGCGGGCTGGGCCGGCGCGAGGGACTCGGCGAGGAGCTCGGCGATGTCGATCGCCCGGACGGTCCCGCCCGTCCCGGACTGGGCCGCTTCGAGCCCGTCCTTGAGCATCGTCATGCAGAACGGGCACTCGGTCGCGACCGCCTCGGCGTCGGTGGCGAGCGCCTGCTCGGTCCGAGCGGCGTTGATCCGGGTGCCGCGGGTCTCCTCCATCCACATCCGGCCGCCGCCGGCGCCGCAGCAGAAGGTGTTCCGGCCGCGGGCCTCCATCTCGCGCAGCTCGAGCCCGGGGATCGCGCCGAGCACCTCCCGCGGCTGCTCGACGACGCCGTTGTAGCGGGTCAGGTAGCACGAATCGTGGAGCGTGACCGAGCGTCCGGTAGCCCCGCTCCCGTCGGTCCGCGCGTCGGCGTCGATGACCCGCAGCCGGCCCGAGGCCAGCAGCTCCCGCAGGAAGGCCGCGTGGTGGATCACGCGGAAGTGCCCGCCGAGCTGGCCGTACTCGACGCCCAGCGAGTTGAAGCAGTGCGGGCAGGCCGTGACGATCGTCCGCTCCCCCATCCGGTAGCGGTTGAGCGTCTCGACGTTGCCCATCGCCAACATCTGGAAGACGTAGTCGTTGCCCATCCGCCGAGCCGGGTCGCCGGTGCAGGACTCCTCCTGGCCGAGGATCGCGAAGCGGATGCCGGCCGCCGACAGGCACGTCGCGAAGGCCCGCGCGACCCGCCGGTTCCGATCGTCGAAGGCCGCGGCGCAGCCAACCCAGTACAGGACCTCCAGCTCGTCCAGGCGGCCCGCGGCGGCTAATGACGCCACGGTCGGGACCTCGAACGGCAGTCCCTTCGTCCAGTCGGTCCGGGTCGCGGGTGGCTGACCCCACGGGTTCTGCACGCCCTCCATATTCCGGAACGCGACGCTGAGCTCGCCCGGGAACCGGGAGTCCTCCAGCACGAGGTTCCGACGCAGGTCGACGATCTTGTCGACGTGCTCGATGAGGACCGGGCAGGCCTCGACGCAGGCGCCGCAGGTCACGCAGTCCCAGACCGCGTCAAAGGGGATCGCGGTGTCGACGATCGGGGTCATCAGCCGGTCCGGCTTGAGGGTGTCGTCGAGGCCGTACGTCTCGCGCACGGACCGTGAGTTCGGGATCAGCGGCAGGCCGTGCTCGGCCTCGACCGACATCTCCCGGAGGCCCATGATGAAGTGCTTCGGGTTGAGGGGCTTGCCGGTGTTCCAGGCCGGGCACGACTGCTGGCAGCGTCCGCACTCGGTGCAGGTGAAGCCGTCCAGGAGGTCGCGCCAGCCGAGGTCGGCGAGGGTCCGGACGCCGAACGTCGCCTCTTCGCGCTCGAGGTCCATCGCCGGCAGCTCGCCGCGTGGCCGGAGCTTCCGGAAGTAGATGTTGAAGAAGCTCGTGGCGATGTGGAGGTGCTTGCTCGACGGCAGGTAGGCCAGGAACGCCGCGACGAGGAGCATGTGGGCCCACCACAGGATCCAGAACCCGGCCTCGAGGAGGCCGGCGTCGAGACCGCGCAGGGGGATCGCGATCAGGTTCGCGACGAACGCCCCGGCCTGGTCGCCAAATCTCGCCACCTCGAAGACCTGGGCGAACAGCTCGGTTGCGACGACCCCGCCGATCATCCCGAGGATCATCAGCGCGTCGCGGTTGTAGGTCAGTCGCTCGGGGCGGGAGATCAGGCGTCGCTCGAAGGCCCAGGCCACGGCGCCGAGCGTCAGCACCGCGACGACGTTCTGCATCGCCAGGACCAGGGCCCACGGCAAGCCGTCGAGCGGGATCGACAGGACGCCCTGGATGATCCCGCCGGTGACGATGTTGGCCGTCCCGACCGTCAGCAGCACAAAGCCCCAGAAGATGCCCCAGTGCATCAACGCGGCCCGGACGTCCTTGAACATCTTCGTCTGGACGAAGGCGTACTGGACGAGCCCGATCAGCCGGGCCGGGACGTTGTCGAACGGGTTCGGGCCCTCGGCTCGCGCCGCCGCGAAGACCCGCAGGTGGCGGGCCATCGCGAGGGCGAAGAACAGCGCCGCACCCCAGAAGAGCACGAAGACGAGCGGGTACGCCGGGACGTGCTCGAAGGACGGGAGCATCTCGGTCAGGGCTCGTGCAGGTGCGGGTCGGGCAGGTCGGGACGGGCCGCGCCGCCGGCTCCCGCCGCGTCGTGGTCGAACGGGCCGGCGAGCGTCTCGAGCGCGTGGCGCAGGGTCGGCCCGAGCGCCTCGATGCACTCGAGCGCCGCCCGAGGGCTGCCCGGCACGTTCACTACGAGCGACCGATCGCGGACGCCGACGACGCCCCGCGACAGGTCGGCCATCGGGGTCTTCGCCCGCCCGGCCGCGCGAATCGCCTCGGCCAGGCCGGGCACCTCGTAGTCGATGACCGCCAGTGTCGCCTGGGGCGTCACGTCGCGTGCCGTGAGCCCGGTGCCGCCGGTCGTCACGACGAGGGCATGGCCGTCGACCCCGGTCCGGATGGCGTCCTCGATCGCGGGTCGCGGGTCGGGCACGGCCCCCCGCTCGACCCCGAAGCCGAGCGCCTCCAGCCACGTCGCGAGCGCCAACCCGGCGTCGTCCTCGCGTGCTCCGGCGGCCACCCCGTCGCTGATCGTGATGAGGAGCGCCGGGGTGCCGGCTGGGACCCGCTCGTGAGTCATGCCTGGCCGGTCGCCTTCCTTCGGATCCGGCCCGCCACCCGCTCGCCCGGGTGCCTCGCGGGCCGTTCGTCGCGCTCGCCCTCGCGAACGCCGTCGCGCGAACCCGGGCGGACCCAATCGCCGCTCTGCCCGCCGGACTTCGAGACCAGGCGGACGGACCGGATCTCGACCCCTCGCTCGACGCCCTTGACCATGTCGTACACGGTCAGGGCTGCGACCGAGGCCGCGGTCAACGCCTCCATCTCGACGCCTGTCTGGCTGGTGGTTGCGGCCTCGGCCCGGATCCGGAGCCCGCCGGCCGCTCGATCGGGCGTCACCGTCACGAGGAGATCGGTGAGGGGCAGCGGGTGGCATAGCGGGATGAGCTCGGCCGTCCGCTTGCCGCCCATGACGCCGGCGAGCTCGGCCACGGTCAGCACGTCGCCTTTCGCGGCCTTGCCGTCGATGACGAGGTTGAGCGTCTCGGCAGACAGCGCGACGAGGGCCTCGGCGACCGCACGGCGGGCCGTGACCGGCTTGGCGCTGACGTCGACCATCCGCGGCCGCCCGGCGCGGTCGACGTGCGTCAGGCGGCGGCGTTCGGCGCGCGGCGCGGGCTTGCGGTCCATCATCCCGAATGATGCGCCACGACGTTCAGGCCGTGTCCAGCCACCACAGCTCGACCGGATCGCCCGCCCGGTGGCGCTCCACGGGCTCGGGCACGACGGCGAGCGCGTCGGCCGTGGCAAGCGCCGACAGGACGTGGCTCCCCTGCCCGGCCGGGCCCCGGGCGAGCCTCACCCGGACGCGGCCCTGCTCGTCGCGCGCCGCTCCACCACCGGCGTCGCGCTCCGCGGTCACCCGCAGGAACGTCCGGCGACCGGTCGAGGAATGGGCGTCGTCGAGCAGCACGGCCCGGTCGACCGCGCGGAGGATGTCGCGGCGGCCGCCGAGCACGCGGAGCACCGGCCGGACGAACAGCTCGAAGGTCACGAAGCTCGAGACGGGATTGCCCGGCAGCCCGAACAGCAGCACCGGCGCCCGTCCGCCCGGCCCGGCTGCCGTCCCGAAGGCGAACGGCTTGCCGGGCTGGACCGCCACTCGCCACAGCCCGATCTCGCCGATCGCATCGAAGGCGCGCTTGACGACGTCGTAGGGACCGACGGACACGCCACCGGCGACGACGATCGCGTCGGCGCCCGTGGCGACCCCGCGGCGGAGCTGGTGGACGACGGCGTCGAGGTCGTCGCCGGCGATGCCGAGGTCGATCGGCTCGCCACCGGCGGCGCGCACGAGCGATCGCAGCCCGGGCCCGTTCGCATCGGGGATGCCCGTCTGGCCGAGGTCCGTCCCCACGGGCCGAACCTCGTCGCCGGTGGCGAGGACCGCGACCCGCGGCCGGCGCCGCACGGCGAGATTCGCGATGCCAGCGCCGGCCGCCAGCGCGATCACGGCCGGCGTGACGCCAACCCCGTCGGGGACGATCGCCTCGCCTGCCTCGAGGTCGCTCCCCCGAGCGCGGACGTGGGCGCCCACCGGGACGGCCGCGTGGACCAGGATCGCCGCCGGCAGGGGTCCGCTCGCGTCCCGCCCGCGCTCCCCCGCCGCCCCGCTCGCGTCGATCGGCGTCGTCTGCTCCACCGGCACGACCGCGTCCGCCCCGCGCGGGAGCGGCGCCCCGGTGGCGATTCTCAGTGCCGTGCCGGGCGGTCCCCCCATTCCCGGCGCGGCCCCTGCTGGCACGTCGCCGACGACCGCCAGCCGCACCGGCGCCGCCTCGCTGGATCCCGCCACGTCGGCGGCGCCGAGCGCGTAGCCGTCCATCGCCGAGTTGTCCCACGGCGGCAGCGTGATCGCCGCGACGACAGGGGCGGCGAGGACGCGGCCGAGCGCCTCGTCGAGCGGGACGACCTCCGGCTCCAGCGGACCGAGGACCCGTGCCAGGACGGCGTCCCGGGCCTCCTCGACGCTGAGCAGGCGCGACACGGCTGGGGCCGCCGTCACGCGCCTCCGCCCCCGGCGCCTCCGCCAGCGGCACCTCCGCCCGCGGCACCGCCGGCGTCGCCGTCGGCGTCCGTCGTCGGACCCACCGGCCCGCCCGCTCGGCGGGCTTGGACGAGGCGGCCGATCGACCGCCGTGTCAGGACGCCGACCAGCCGTCCGTCCTCGAGGACCGGCAGCCCATCGAGGCCCGCGCGCTGGAGTTGTTCGAAGCCGACCTTGAGGTCGGCGTCGCGGTCCAGGAACGCCAGCCGCGGTGGCGTCGCCATGACCTCCTCGACCCGCGTCTGCGCCCAGCGATCGCGGCGCACCCGGCGAACCTGTCCGACGCCGAGCAGCCCGACCACCTCGTCGCCGGTGAGGACCGGCACGGCCGTCATCGGCGATTCGCCGTCAATGAGCTGCGACGCGAACGTGTCGATCGTCAGGCCGGGATGCACCGTGATCGGATCCGGCTCCATCGCATCGCCGACCTTGAACCCGCCGACGAGCTCGTCGAGCCGCAGCCGATCGCGGACGGCGTTCGATGTCAGGATCAGGAACCATCCGGTCAGGGCGATCATGACCCCGGTCGCCGTCCGGTCGACCGCCAGGACGACCGCCCCGATCGCGATCGTGACCAGTCCGGCCAGCTTGCCGCTCAGCGACGATGCCTGCCAGCCCCGGCGCTCCGACCCCGTCCGCGCCCAGGCGAGCGCCCGCACGATCCGGCCCCCGTCGAGCGGGTACGCCGGCACCAGGTTGACGAGACCCAGGACGAGGTTCAGGAACACGAGCACGGCGAGCACCCCGGCCGGCGCGCTGACATTCCCCGCTGGGCCGATCAGCAGCAAGGTCGAGCCGAACAGGGCGGCCGCGATGACGAGGCTCGCGAGCGGCCCCGACACCGCGATCGCGAGATCGTCGCGGGCGTCGGGCGCGCTCGGGTCGAGCGGTGTCGAGCCGCCGAAGAACGTCACGGCGATGGCCTTGACGTCGAGGCCCCGTCGCCGGGCCACCACGGCATGAGCGAGGTCGTGGACCATCGAGCTGACGAAGAAGCCCGCCGCGACGAGCCCGCCGAAGAACCAGGCCGTCGGCCCCTCGAGCGACGGATCGAGGAGCGACAGCTGCTCGACCGCGATCACGCCGATGAGCGCCAGGACGAAGACCCAGCCGAGCTGTACCCGGATCTCGATGCCGAGGACCCGGGCGATGGGCACGCCGATCATCGGCCGCTCCTCGTGTCCGCCCCGGCCGTCCGGGCGGCGGGCGGCGACCAGCCGCGAGCGATTGCGTCCTGCGCGCCCGCCGATCGCGCCCGCCGCCCGGCGATCAGGCCGACGACGATCGACAGCCCGAGCACGACGGCCCCGATCGCGATCGTCGTCTCCGACCAGAAGGCCGTCGGGAAGAGCTGGACGAGCCGCTCGGTCCCTGGATCGAAGGTGTAGGTCCCGCCCCTGAAGAACAGCCGGTGGAACAGCTCGAAGAAGACCGGGAAGGCCAGGACCGCGAGCGCCCCGGCGAGCAGGACCCCGGCAGTCGTCGCCCGGGCACCGATCGCGACCGCCCGCCAGACGGCGGCGCGCCGAAGGGCGGCCCGCGCCGACACGAGCGAGACCGCGACGAGCGCTGCCCCGAGGGTCGCCACTGCCAGGCCACCCCACAGCACGCCGCGGACGTCGCGCATGTGGGCCACCTCGCGCTCGTTCAGGACCGGGGCGCCGTCGACCTCGACCCGAAAGTCACCGCGCCACAGCACCAGGTCGCCGAGCAGGACGCCGGCGACACGATCCAGCTCGGTGGCGTCGAAGCCGGTCAGCCCGGGGACGCCGGTCCGGTCCTGCTCGAGGCGAACGTAGGCCGGCGTCAGGAACGGCAGGAGCGAGATCCCGACCAGGACGAGCACCGTCGCGACGGCCAGGAGGGACGTCCTGGCGCGGCCGAAACCGCCGTTCGAATCGAGCGCCCGGTTTGCGGTCATCGGCGGCCATGGTAGCCGCGGCCGGTGCCTACTCCTCTGAGACGGTCTGGGCCTGCTCCCACCAGCCCTGCATCGTCAGGTCGGTCGGCGGCTCCAGCTTCAGCTCGACGGCGGCGCGATGGGCCCGTGACCGGAACGCATCGAGGTCCGCGCCGAGGATGTCGCGCAGGCCCTCGAAGCCGGCCTGCATGAGCATCCGGTGCTCCGTCGGCCCGAAGCCCGCGAGGTTCAGCATCTGGGCCTCGTCCCGCCAGGCCAGGACGTCGTTCGTCGAGGCGTCGACCTGGTCGGCCAGCGTCTGCCGCCGCGTCGGGGTCTCCGTGACCTCGAGCAGCAGGCCGGTCGTGAAGATCCCCTGCCGCTCGAGGCGGTCGAGGTGGACGGGCTCGATCCGAACGAGCTCGGTGATCGGTGGCACGGTTGGTGATGATACGCGGAGGCGCCCCGGGCGGATCACCGCCCGGGGCGCCGTGTCAGCGGGCCCTCCGCCGGATCAGCCGGCCGGGGAGCCCGGGACGGGGCTGACGGAGCAGAAGAACGCCCGGACCGGCGCGTCCGCGATCGACAGCAGCCCGGCCGCCTCAGCCGCGAGGATCTGGGCGTCGTTGGTGAACTGGACCGGCGTGACGCCGGGCGCCCACGTGACCGGGTAGACGAGCCACCGACCGCCGTTGAAGTCCGTATCGCCCGGCTTGGTCTCGGCGACGTTGACCAGGCCCGACCCAAGGGCGTAGATCCGGTCGTACGTCCACTCGGGCGCGCCCGTCCCGAAGAAGTCGGTCGGCGTTCCGACGGTCCGGTAGCGCACGTCGTCGACGTAGAACGCGAGCGACGGCGGGCCGCCGGCCAGAACGCCGCTGGCCGCGACCGAGGCCAGCAGGCCGGCCGCGACGAACGCACCGCTGATGCGGCGAACGAGGTTTGGCATGTGGAATTCCTCCGAGCCGGGCGTTGGCCGCCGGCGGTGCCGTCCCGGGCCCTGCCGGGACGCCCGGAAGCCTCCGTCTCGACCGCGACAGGCCGATGTCGATGCGTCATCGAGCCGTCATGGCTTGCGGACACCCTCGACCGCGCCGATGATCACGCTCGTGCCCGCCGCCGCGAACCCGCCGATCCTGGTCGTCGACGACGACCCCAAGATCGTGGCCCTCGTCCGCACCTACCTCGAGCGCGAGCGCTACCCGGTCGTGACCGCCGCGGACGGGCGCAGCGCGCTCCGGGCAATCGAGGAGCACGCGCCGCGTCTCGTCGTCCTCGACCTGATGCTGCCCGAGCTCGACGGCCTGTCGGTCATCCGCCGCGCGCGGGCGCTCGGCGAGACCCCGATCCTCGTCCTGTCCGCGCGCGGCTCGACCGGCGACCGGATCCTCGGGCTCACCGAGGGCGCCGACGACGACCTCCCGAAGCCCTTCTCGCCCGCCGAGCTCGTCGTCCGCGTGCGCTCCATCCTGCGCCGGACCGAGCGCACGGTCGCGGACGCGCTCCGGGCCGACGAGCAGCTCGTCCACGGCGATCTCGTCGTGGATCCCAGCCGCCACGAGGTCTCGGTCGCCGGCGCGGCCATCGCAGTGAGCGCGCTCGAGCTTCGGTTGCTGGTCGCGCTCCTCGATGCCGACGGCCGGGCCCTGACCCGCGACCAGCTGCTCGACGCGATCCACGGCGCCGGCGAGGGCGACGTCCTCGACCGGGCCATCGACGTCTACGTCAAGCGCCTTCGCGAGAAGCTCGGTGACGACCCAGCGGAGGCGCGCTACGTGGCCACCGTTCGCGGTGTCGGCTACCGGGCGGTCGGTCCTGTAGAGCGCCGGCCGGCCCGCCGATGAGTCGCGACGGCATCGCTGCGCGGATCGCCGTCGCGGCCCTGGCCGTCGTGGCGGTCGCGCTGGTGATCCTGGCCGTCGGCGTGATGCGGATCGGCGCCGACGCCTTCGCGGCCCTGATGGTCGAGGCCGGCGATACGGCCGACTTCGCCCACGAGATGTTCGAGCACAGCATCGCCGGGATCTTCGTGGTCACGGCGGTCGTCGCGTCGCTCGCCGCGGTCGGGCTGGCATGGCTCCTCGCCCGCCGGATCGCCCGGCCCATCGAGCGCCTGGCTACGGCCGCGCGACGCACGGCCGAGGGCGATCTCCGGGCCACCGCGCCCGAGGAGGGGCCACCCGAGGTTCGATCCCTCGCCGTGGCCTTCAACGTCATGGTCGATCGCCTGGCCGAGCAGGAGGCGATCCGGCGCGAGTTCGTGATGAACGCGTCGCACGAGCTCCGGACCCCGCTGACCAACCTTCAGGGCTATCTCGAGGCCCTGCGCGACGGCGTCCTGCCACCCGACCCGGCGACGTTCGACTCGCTCCGCGAGGAGGTCGACCGGTTGGGCCGCCTCGCGGCCTCGCTCGACCTGCTCGCCGGCGCCGAGGGCGAACGGCCGGCGCCGGTCGAACTCGACCTCAGCGCCCTGGTGCGCTCGGGGATCGAGATCGCCACCCCGGCGTTCGCGCGCCGGGAGATCAAGCTCGACTTCGCGCTGGCTCGCCACATCGTCGTCCGGGCCCGGGCCGACGAGCTCGCCCAGGTCGTCTCGAACCTGCTCCAGAACGCGGCTCGCTACACGCCCGCCGGCGGCCGGGTCTCGGTCGAGCTGACCCGCTCCGACGCCGAGGCGATCGTCCGGGTCTCGAACGATGGTCCCGGCATCCCGGCCGAGGATTTGCCCCGCGTCTGGGAGCGGTTCTTCCGGGTCGAGCGCTCGCGGGACCGAGGATCCGGGGGAGCCGGCATCGGCCTGGCGATCGTGAAGCGTCTCGTCGAGGACGCCGGCGGTCGGGTCGGGGCGGCCTCGGAGGCCGGGACGACGACGTTCTGGTTCAGCCTGCCGACCTGACGCCGCGCCGCTCGGGCGCGGTGACGGCGGGCACCGCGATGCGCCGTCCGTAGCCCACCTTTCCTATTCCAGTGGCCCCGTCCACTCCGTACGTTCGGCACGATGTCGCAGCCCCTGCCCGACCACTACCGCCTGCTCCGCGTCCACCCCAGCGCGCGCGTCGAGGCGATCCACGCCGCGTACCGCGAGCTGGCGCGGCGGGTGCACCCAGATGTCTCCGGGGACGAGGCGGCGATGAAGCGGCTCAACGCCGCCTGGGACACGCTCCGTGACCCCCACCGGCGCGCGGCCTACGACCGAGATCGGCACGCCGCGAGCGCCGCCGAGACGATCGTGTTCTCGGCGGCACCGAGTGCGACCCAGACGGTCCCGGCCGGCCATGCCGGGCCGCCGCCCGGGCAGCCGTTCGGGCCGGTGATGCCGTACGGACGCTACGAGGGCTGGTCGCTGGGCCAGATCGCAGAGCATGACCCGGCCTGGCTGCGCTGGCTTCGCCGGGTGCCTGCGGGCCGGCAGTTCGCCCGCGACATCGACGCCGTGTTCGCGGAGCTCGAGGCGAATCCGCGTACCCTCGGCGGTCGCCGACCCGCCGGCGCGTTCGCGCGCCCGACCTTCTCGACCGCGGGCTCGAAGCCCTAGGGCCCGGGCATCGGGGCAACGCCTCGGGGTCTCCGCCAGTTGATCGATCCTCCACAATCACCGGTGGAGGAGGGCCGCGATGCTACTCGGCGCACTCGGCGTCTCGGTCGCCGCCGTGCTGTCCGTGATGACGGTCTGGGCGCTGGCGGACGAGGCGGCCCAGCTGTTCGGCGAGGATTTCGCCCGGCCCTACGTCGCGTTTGTCGGCGGGCTGCTGGTCGGCTTCGCGCCGGTGCTGATGTGGTTGGTCGAAGACTCACTGGCCTGGCTGGCGCTGTACCTCCCGCTCGGGCTCATCGTCGCCGTCGTGCTGCTTGGGCTCCGGGAGGGCCGCCGCCTCTGGTAGTCGCGGCCATGAGCACCACGGGAGCACGCCGTTCGGCACTTCCTGCACGCCGGCGTGGTTGACCACGCTTCCCGTCATGCGACACATCGACTGGCGCAAGTTGGGGATCGCGTCGTTGTGGGCGGTGCCGACGGGCGTCACCTGGTTCGTCGAGCTCGTCTTCCGAGACGTGGATCCAGGTGGCTTGGCCGCGAATGTGCTGCCATGGGTCGCCACGGTGCTCGTGATCGGCGGGCCCGTCGTGGCCGGGTGGTTCTGGCGTGGCAGCGGACTCACCGGGGCCGTGATCGGCCTGGTTGTGGGGACGCTCGCGGCATGGACCTCCTACCGTGTCGTCGCGACGGGTCTTTCGAGCACGCCGATCAGCGAGTACGAGCTGGGCTGGACGAGTTTCGCGGCGGGTGTCTGGATCTTCGGCGGGCTGATCGCCGGGTCGATCGCTTGGGGCGTCAGCGCGGCTCGACGTCGGATGACCGACCGGACCGCCTAGGGCCACCCTCCGCGGCTACACGGGCCGCCCCTGCTCGAGTGTGTCGTGGATGCGCCGGAAGGGACGCCTTGAACCGGCTCGCGTTCGCCGGCTTTCGGGTCTAATGCCACACGGACTCCTCGACCCAGGGCCCGTGCCGCGGCCGACCCCGTGGCGCGCCTGTCGTCCGAGTCGGAGACGAGCCTAGGAGCCAGCCACCTCGATCGTGCCGGCCATACCGGCGTGGTATCGGCAGAGGTAGGAGTACCTGCCTGCCGTGTCAAATTGCCGCTCGAAACCCTGCCCGGGCGCCAGGTTCCCTGATTCCCACGACGCGTCGACGGCCGACACGGTATGGGGCAGCGCGTCGTCATTGAACCAGCGGACCGTCTCGCCGACACCGATGGTCAGCGTCGCCGGCTCGAACCGGGAGCCAGCCATCCGGACGGATGTACCGGCCGGAGCCGTCGGCCCCGCGCCGCCCATCATGCCGCCCGGGCCCATCATGCCGCCCGGTCCC
>JBQGDI010000113.1:0-26480 GCA_052038965.1 Candidatus Limnocylindrales bacterium
TGAGCCAATCACGCTGAACCGCCTGATCGGCGTCGTCGTCGGTTACGTCGGTGTGATCGTCCTCGTCGCACCCGGCCTGGTGGCAGCGGCCGGCGGCAGCGAGTTCACCGGCGAGCTGGCCCTGCTCGGATCGACCGTGGCCTACGCGGTCGGCGCGGTCTACGCCCGGCGGAACATCCGGGGCCTGCGACCGATGATCCCCGCGGTCTTCCAGGTCGGCTTCGCGTTCGTCACGGTCGCCGCCCTGGCCCTCGCCTTCGAGAACCCGTTCGGGGTCGCCTGGAACCTCGACGCGGTCGTGGCGGTCCTGTGGCTCGGGCTGCTCGGCTCGGGCCTGGCCTATCTCGTGATGTTCCGGTTGCTGTCGCGCATCGGCGCGACGGCGACCTCGCAGCTGGCCTACCTCCTGCCCGTCGTCGGGATCATCACCGGCGCCCTGATGTTCGGCGAGTCGGTCGACGCCCGGGTCTTCGGAGGGACCGCGCTCATCCTCGGCGGCATCGCGCTGGTCAGCAGCCGGCGGGGCGAGCGACGGGTCTTCGGCCGCCGACCGGCCGACGCGACCGAGGCCTGACCGACCCGGTCAGCGGGCGGCGGCGAGCAGGATCGCCCCCGCCACGACCAGCCCGGCGGCCCCGATCCGCAGGCTCGACTCCCGCCCGGGAAGGGCCTCGCCGAGTCGGAGCGCGCCCCACGCCGCCGCGAGCACGATGCCCGACTCCCGCAGTGGCGCAACGGTCGCCAGCGGGGCGATCGCGTAGGCGAACAGCACGAGCAGGTAGGCGCCAAGGGAGAGGATGCCCGCGGCGGCATCCCGGCCCACCCCGGCGAAGCGCGATCCGCCCTCCGCGCTCCCGCTGCCACGGTTGACACCCGTGACGGCTCCTGGCAAGCCGGGGGCCGGAGCCAGGAGCCCGGCTCGACGACCGATCGCGACCGTGAGGCCGAGCAGCGCCGTCGTCGCCACCGCCAGGACGGCTCCGTAGAGCCACGGTTCGACGATCCGGACCCCGACCCGGTCCACGGCCGAATAGGCGGCGATCGTCGCGCCCGTCGCGAGGGCGAAGCCGACCGCGCCCCGGTGCTCGGCGCCCGCGACCCGGAGCGCGCGCCACGGTCGCGCGACGAACAGGATCCCGCCGATCAGGGCGCCGACCCCGATCCAGGCGACGAGTGGCAGCCGCTCCCCCAGCAGGCCGATGCCGACGGCGACCGAGAGCAGGGGTGCGCTGCCCCGGGCGATCGGATACACGAGCGACAGGTCGCCGCGACGATAGCCCGCCGACAGGAACAGGAAGTACAGCGTCTCGAGGACGGCGGAGACGGCCACCAGCCCCAGCCCCGCCGGCTCGATCGACGGACGGCCATTCGCCAGCCAGGCGACGACGGCGATCGGCACGAGCGCGAGCGACCCGAAGGCCTGCAGCCGGACCGCCGTCCGAAGCGGATCGCCGGAGGTCTTGAGCAGCACGTTCCAGCCGGCGTGCAGGACGGCGGCGACCAAGACCAGGCCGATGGCCAGGGGCGGCACGCGCGCAGCCTACGGCCAGCACTCAGCTCGCTGCTCGGCCGCCGGACCGTACCGCCCGCGCGGGTCAGCCGCCGACATCCCGCCGGCCGAACCCGATCGCGGCGATGCCCAGCCCGCCGAGTGCCAGGGCCAGCGCCGCGATCACGCCGACGCTGTCCCACTCGCCGACGAGCGGCTTTCCGAAATGCGTGCTGAGGGCGAGCCCGAGCACCCAGTCCGGGAGCTCGAGGGGCGGGGCGAGGATCGTGTCGAGGAAGGTCGCCACGGTCAGGACGACCACGACCGGGCCGGCGAGCGAGGCTCGGACGACGCCACCGACGGCCAGCCCGACGCCGGCGAGCGCCCAGCCGTAGAAGGCCAGGACGAACGTCCCGATGACCGGCGTCAGGACCGGGCTCCCCTCGAGGGCGGCCCCAATGCCCGTGCCGAGCGCGACGATACCGACGAGGACGAGGATCGCGAGGTACGCGCCAAGGCCGGTCGTCACGACCCAGCGACGCCGTCCGAGCGGTGCCGCGAGAATCGTCTCGAGCCGGCCACTCGTCTCGTCCGATGCCCAGCCCGCGACGATCGTGGCGGTGGCAAGCCCAACGAGGACCATCCCGAACTCGACGAAGATCAGTTGCAGCATCCCGCCGACGGACGTGATGTCGATGTCGGGGTAGACGAGCCGCAGCATCTGTGCGAGGAGCGGCACGTCGCGGAGCAGGCCGGCGAGCGCCGGGATCGCGGTCGCCAGGACGGCCACGTAGGTGGCCATGCCGATCCCCCAGGCGAGCGCGGTGGGTAGCTGCTCGCCGAGCGACCGAGCGAGCGGTCCACCCAGGCCAACGACGGCCGTCGGGAGCCGCGGCGATGGGATGCGGGCGACCGATCCCACGTCGCGGCGCTCGAAGGCCACGACCCCGACGACGGCGAGGACAGCGATCAAGGCCACCGGTCCGAGCAGCGACGCCCAATCCTCGAGGCCTGCCAGCGGGATGTGATCGCGGGTCCACGAGTACCACGAGGCCGGCGCCAGGGCGTCGAACCCCGGGACGGCGGTTCGGAAGCTCACGACGAAGTAGGCCGCGATCATCAGCGCCGCGGCGAGCCCGGCTGCCGGGTTCCGGCCGACGCACGGGGCCGCGGCAAAGGCGATCGCCCCGGGCAGGAGGATCATGACCGTCGTCAGGGCGGTATAGCCGCCGGCCGCCCGGAGCGTGATCTCATCGCCGGGAAGGGTCCCGAAGGCGAGGCCGACGAGCAGGAGCGTGACGAGCAGCACGACCATCGCCAGGCCAACGGCGAGCAGGTGCCCGGCGAGCTTCTCGAGGGCGACTCGTCGGCGCGACGCCCCGGTCAGGAGGACGAGGTCGAGGCTGCCGCGATCTGCTTCGAGCGCGAGCGTCGACGACAGGGCGACGATCGACCAGATCGGCAAGAGCAGAAGCAGGATCGACTGGAACCGCCACTCGATGAAGCCGCCGAGCGAGTCGAGGCCGACGGGCGGCCCGAGCATGCCCTGCAGGATCGGCGGCATCGCCTCGGCGATCCGGGCTGCCTGCTGCCTGGCCTCGGGCGTGCCGAACGCGGTGGCCATGGCGGCCCCGGCCGAGATCATGACCACGACGATGAAGACGCCCGCAAGGAGGACGGCGGCGCGGGAGTCGCGGAGCGTCTTGGTGAAGACGCTCCGCAGCCCGATCGAGCGCGCCGTCAGCGCGCCCAGCTCCGCGCCGGCCGCCATGCCGGAAGCCTACTGCCGCGGCCGAGCGCGGCCTCGGCCGCCGCTCGGATCAGCGGCTGATGTCGCGCCGCCCGATCCCCCACGAACCGACGACGACGCCGCCGACCGCCAGGATCAGGCATGCCGCGACCCCGACGGGATCCCACTGCCCCATCATCGGCTGCCCGAAATGGGCCGTCAGCGCCAGGTCGTGGAACCAGTCCGGGAGGTTGAGCGGCGGTGCCAGGAGGTCGATGAGGTAGGTCGCGATGACGAACAGGGCCACCACCTCGGCGGCGAGGCTCGTTCGCCACACGCCTCCGACCGCGACGCCGATGCCGACGAGCGCGGCCGCGTAGAGGCCGAGCGAGGCCGATCCGAGGAGCTCCGAACCCGGCTTGATCCCGCCCGAGACGGCACCCACCGCCACGCCGACGGCGAACATCACCGTGATGACGGCGACTCCCAGGAAGGCGCCGATCGCGCCCGAGACGAGCCACCTGGTCCGCGTCAGGGGCGTGGCCAGGACCTCCTCGAGCCGACCGCCGGTCTCGTCGGATGCCCATCTGGCCACGAGCGTCGCCGCCGCAAACCCGGCGGCGATGAAGTACAGCTCGACGAACAGCTGGAGGAACCCCCCGGCCGAGGTCAGATCGAAGTTCGGGAAGACCATCCGGATGATCCGGAGGAGGTTCTCGTCGCCGGCGATCTGGCTGGACATCGAGCCGACGAGCGACGCCAGCATCGCGCCCATCAGGCCGAGCCCGAGTCCCCATGACAGCGCGCGCGGCAGCTGGTCAGCGAACGCGCGGCTGGTCGGCCCCTGGACGCCGAGCAGCATCCCGGGGAGTTGTGGCAGCCCGACGCCGATGGTGATCCCCAGGTCGCGGCGCGAGAACAGCTCGACGCCAATGACGAGGAACACGGCCGCCACGATCCCCACGAGGGCCAGCGCCGGCCAGTCGTACAGGCCGGTCAACGCGACGTGATTCTCGGTCCAGTGGAATGGGCTCAGGACGTCGAGCGGGGCGAGATGGAATCCCTGAACCGTCCAGGCGAGCGCCAGGGCGATCCCGCCGACGCCGGCTGCGCCGCCACGCCCGAGAAGCGGGCTGAGCGCGAAGGCGAGGCCTCCGAAGAACAGGGCGCTGAATCCCAGCCACAGGGCGAAGCCGAGGGCGGACAGCGGCGCGATCGGGTCGCCCAGCGCCGGATCGCCATAGAGGTTCGAGCTGACGACGAGCAGGACGGCCATGAACGCCAGGGCGAGGGCCAGCATCGTCACGTGGCCGGCGAGCTTCTCGATCGCGATCCGACGCTTGCCGAACGGGGCTGCCGCGACGATGTCCAGGCTCCCCCGCGTCGCCTCGCCGGCGAGGGTCGACGACAACCCGAGGATCGACCAGATCGAGGTGGCCAGGACGAACACCAGGCCGTACTTCCAGGTCAGGTAGCCGCCGAGGGTGCCGAGGCCGACCGGCTTGCCGAAGAAGTCCACCATCTCGGGTGGCATCCCGCCGATCAGCGCGTCGACCTCGAGCCGCGCCTCCGGGGTCGGGAACACGGTCGAGATCGCGGCGCCCATGGCGAGGGACAGGCCACCGAAGAGCCCGGCTGCGATGATGAACGCCAGGCGCGAGTCACGGATCGTCTTGCCGTAGATGCTTCCGAAGCCGTAGACCCGGCTGACCGGCGAGATCCGCGTCAGCGCGGGTGCGGCTGCCGACGTCGTGGCCATCACGCCCTCCCCGCCGGCGCCGCCGGCTGATCCGTGGCGGACGCAGCGTTGCCGTGGCCGTACTGCGCCAGGAACGTCTCCTCGAGGGTCGGCTCGCGGCTCACGAAATCGAGCAGCTCATAGCCCGCGGCTGCGCGCACGACCGGGGTGATCGCGCCCGAGACCCGCATGCGGAGAACGTGATCGTCGGCGACGACGTCGGAGACCCCCGGCAGGACGGAGAACACGTCGGTCGGCACGGGCCCGGTGAAGCGCAGCTCCACCTGGTGATGGGCCAGGTCGCGCAGGCTCTCGACGCTGCCCGTCTTCACGATCCGGCCCTCGCGGATGATCGCGACCCGGTCGCAGGTCCGCTCGACCTCGCTCAGGATGTGGCTCGACAGGAAGATCGTCCGACCAGCGTCGCGGGCCTCCCGGACGAGCTCGTAGAACGACTGCTGGATGAGCGGATCGAGGCCAGACGTCGGCTCGTCCAGGACCAGCAGCTCGGGTTGGTGCTGGAGCGCGATCACGAGGCCGATCTTCTGCTTGTTGCCCTTGGACAGCTCCTTGTAGCGGCGGCTGGGATCGACGTCGAAGCGCTCGATGAGGCTGCGCTGGTATTGCGCGTCGACGCCACCCCGGAGGTTCGCGAAGTACTGGATCGTCTGGCCGCCGGTCAGTCGGTCGTAGAGCGCGAACTCGCCGGGGATGTAGCCGATCCGCTTGTGGATCGCGACCGGATCGGCGGTCGACTCGATTCCGAACACGAGGGCGCGGCCAGAGGTGGGGCGGATGAGATCGAGCAGGGTTCGGATCGTCGTCGTCTTCCCGGCGCCGTTCGGGCCCAGGAAGCCGAAGACCTCCGCGGGATTCACCTCCAGGTCGACGTCGATGATGCCGCGGTGCTGCCCGTAGGACTTCGTGAGCTGCTGTGTCTTGATGATCGGGTCCATGGCGTTCCTTTCCGAGCCGGCGCTCCGGCCCGTCTGCGATGCGTCGTCAGCCGAACCACATCCGCAGCGTCGGCGGATCGGTCAGGGACAGGCGCCCGGGCTGGAGGCCGAGGATGCGGTCGAGCGCTTCCTGGTAGGCACAGAAGAACTGCTCAACCTCCTCGTACGAGATGTCGTTGCGCTGGCGCGCGAGGAAGAGCCGTGACGCCTCCTCCTGCGAGCCCTGGATGAGAGCCACGATGACGTGAGCCGTCGCCTTGGCGTCGGCAGCGCTGAAGTCGCCCTCCTCGATGCCCTGTCGGACGATCCGGACCAGCATCGGCGTGAGGCGGCGTCCGACCATGATCCGGAGCTTTTCCCGGACCGCGGCGTTGCCATCCGACAGCCAGGCTTCGAGGATCGCGAGCGAGAGCTCGCGACGAGCGTTCTTGTACTGGGCCGTCGTCGAGAAGATGCGCTCGAAGCGCTCGACGGCCGGCAGGCCCGGCGACTCCATGATCGGGCCCCAGCCGGCCTCGACGCCGTCGGCCATGCGCTCGACGATCGCCTCGAGGAGGTCGGCCTTCGAGCCGAAGTAGTGGTAGAAGGCACCCTTCGAGGCCCCGAGCTCGTCGATCACGTCCTGGATGCTGAACGCCTCGTAGCCGCGGGTCTGCATCAACCGCTGGGCGACGTCGAGGAAGGCATCGCGCCGGACCGCGTGCGTCGCTGGATTCCGTGTTCGGGCCACCGCCATCTCGATAAACAGACCGACCGTCGGTCTGATTTTGGCGCACGGCGCGGGAGAGTCAAGTTAAATCGATCTGAAGATCGAGGGCCGAACGGAGCGTTCGCGCGGCGGAGCTTCGGGCGTCCGGGCGATCGCCGGCGCCTCAGACGCCGATCGGGTGCCAGACGGTCTTCATCTCCAGGTACGCCGCGATCCACTCGGGACGCTCGCTGGCCGCATCGTCGAGCCAGTCGAAGCGGCCCTCGCTCGTTCCCGCCGGCCGCCGCACCACGCGCTTCACGCTCTCGGCAGCGGCGAGCTCGGCATCGCGGCGGATGTCGTCCGGGACGCCCCAGACGTCGATCGCATCGACGTCTGCATGGTTCGCGAGGACCGGGACCAGCTCCTTCTTGCGGCCGGTCAGGACGTTCACCACGCCCGCCGGCACGTCCGAGGTCGCGAGCACCTCGGTGAGCGTGATCGCGGGCAGGGGCCGTGATTCGGAGGTCAGGACGACGACGGCGTTGCCGGCGACCAGCGGCGGCGCGAGTCGCGACACGAGCCCGAGCAGCGAGGACGCCTCGGGTGCGACGACGCCGACGACGCCCGACGGCTCGGGGATCGTGAAGTTGAAGTAGTCGGCCGCGACCGGGTTCGACGCGCCGAGGACCTGGGCGATCTTGTCGGCCCAGCCGGCATACCAGACCCAGCGATCGATCGCCCGGGCGACGATCGCCTCGGCGCGGTCCGCGCGGAGACCCTCGGCCCGCACGACCTCCGCGGCGAACTGATCCCGCCGACCCTCCATGAGCTCCGCGACGCGGTACAGGATCTGGCCCCGGTTCATGGCCGTGCGGTCGGCCCAGCCGGGGAAGGCCTTGCGCGCCGCGCGGACGGCGTCGCGGAGGTCCTTGCGCGAGGCTCGGACGGCGTTGGCCAGCGGCGTGCCATCGGCCGCGGCCACGAGGTACGACCGGCCCGACTCGCTCCGCGGGAACTCGCCGCCAACGTACAGCTTGTAGGTCTTGCGGACGTCGACGCGCGCGGGTTGCGTCCGTGTCGCGGTCACCGCCCGGCCTGCCTGGCCCACCCGGGGCACCGTGCGCCTACCGGTTCTCGAGCCGGACATACGCGTGCAGGCCGTGCATCCCGCCCTCGCGCCCGAAGCCGGATTCCTTGTACCCGCCGAACGGCGACGTCGGATCGAAACGGTTGAAGGTATTGGCCCAGACAACGCCGGCGCGCATCTTGCGAGCCATCCACAGGATCCGCGAGCCCTTCTCGGTCCAGATCCCGGCCGACAGCCCGTACGGCGTGTTATTGGCCTTCTCGACCGCCTCGTCCGGCGTCCGGAACGTCAGCACCGAGAGGACCGGGCCGAAGATCTCCTCCTTGGCGATGCGGTGGCTCTGGGCGACGTTGGTGAACAGCGTCGGCCGGAAGAAGAAGCCGCGGTCGGGCAGGTCGCAGGCCGGCTGGTAGATCTCGGCCCCCTCCTCCACCCCGGCTGCCACGAGCTCGGTGATCTTCTCGAGCTGCTGCCTGGAGTTGATCGCCCCAACGTCGGTGTTCTTGTCGAGCGGGTCGCCGACGCGGATCGTGGACAGGCGGTCCTTCAGCTTCTCGATGAGCGGGCCCTGCACCGATTCCTGGACCAGGAGTCGCGAGCCGGCGCAGCAGACCTCGCCCTGGTTGAAGTAGATGCCGTTGACGATTCCCTCGACGGCCTGGTCAAGGGCCGCATCCTCGAAGACGATGTTCGCGGCCTTTCCGCCGAGCTCCAGGGTGATCGCCTTGTCGGTCCCGGCGGTCGCCTTGTGGATGAGCTTGCCGACCTCGGTCGAGCCGGTGAACGCGACCTTGTCGACGCCCGGATGGCTGACGAGGTGCATCCCGATCGCGGCGGGCCCGGGCACGATGTTGACGACGCCCGGCGGCAGCTCGGCCTGGCGGCAGACCTCGGCGAACAGCAGCGCGCTGAGGGGCGTCGTCGAGGCGGGCTTCAGGACGACGGTATTGCCCGCCGCCAGGGCGGGGGCGATCTTCCAGGCCAGCATCAGCAGCGGGAAGTTCCAGGGGATGACCTGGGCGGCGACTCCGAGCGGCCTCGCAACCCGGCCGGGGAAGGCGTACTCGAGCTTGTCCGCCCAGCCGGCGTAGTACCAGAAGTGCGCCGCGACGAGCGGCACGTCGACGTCGCGCGATTCCTTGATCGGCTTGCCCGAGTCCATCGATTCGAGGACGGCGAACTCGCGACTCCGCTCCTGGAGGATCCGGGCGATCCGGTACAGGTACTTCGCGCGCTCCCGGCCGGGCAGGTTGCCCCAGCGCGTTCGCTGGGCGCGGCTGGCCGCCCGGATCGCCTTGTCGACGTCGGCCGGCGTGGCCTTGGCGACCTCGGCGAGGGCCTCCTCGGTTGCGGGGTTGATGCTGGTGAAGACCTCGCCGCCGGTCGCCTGGACCTCGCGACCGTCGATGAACAGCCCGTAGCGCGGCCTGATCGTGACGACATCGCGGGACTCAGGCGCCGGCGCGTACTCCCACGGGATCGCCTGACCGTCGCCAAGACCCCAGTCAGCCGGGGCCCGGTCCCCCGACCAGGGGCGGAGCTTCGTCGACTCGCTCACCGGCGCATTATGGCAGCGTCCCCGGCCACTCCGATCCCGGGGCCCGGACCAGTGGAGCGTGCAGATGTCGATCCTCGGCCGCCTGATCAGGCTGTTCATGGGACTGTGGATCCTCGGCTTCATCGGTTCGCTGATCGGCGCGGCGATCGCCAAGGGCCGGCTCGCGTCGTCGGGTGGTCCGTCTGACGACGAGGTCGAGCTCGTCGCCGTGTTCGAGCCGCTCGAGTTCAGCTCGACCGCGGCGGGCCTCCGGCGCGCGTCGATCCTGACCTGGTACGGCGGCGGCACCGTGGACCTCCGCGGCGCGACGCTGAACCCGGCCGGAGCGACTCTCACCCTCCGCGCGATCTACGGCGGGATCCGGCTCCTCGTCCCGGAGACGTGGCGCGTCGAGCGCAATGCGATCGCGATCTTCGGCGGCATCGGGGACGCGCGGGACCAGGCCCGGGTCGCCGTGGACGGGCCGACCCTTCGCGTCGAGGGCTTTGCGATCTTCGGCGGAGCCGGCATCCTCTCGGCGGCGCCCGACCTCGACGGCTTCACCGCGCCGAGCGCCGAACCAGCGGCGGCATCGGCCTGAGCGATCGCTCGGGCGCCCGCGGCCAGAGGCCGAGTGCTTGGGCGACGCATGCAGTGGCCCCGAGGCTGGCGGCCGAGGCCCGAGATCCCGCCAGATACCAACCCGGGTGGTGTTCGGCGAGGTCGAGCCAGCCGCGAGTCGCGGATCACGCTGAGCGCCACGCGGCGGGACCACCGAATCGCCGCCGGACGGGCCTCGGGAGCTACCTCAAACCACCACCATTGGTAGATGAAAGGGCCCGCATGGGCACCCGAGCCTACAGCGACAGCAACGCGGCCGCGAGCTCGGCGTAGCCGGTCAGGGCGGGGTCGGCGGAGGAGTCGACGCGGAGCTGGACGCAGACGTGGTCGGCACCCGCGTCGAGGTGGGCCCGAACCCGCGAGACGATCGCGTCGACGTCGCCCCACGCGACGACGGCGTCGATCAGGCGGTCGCTGCCGTCGTTCGCGATGTCGTCGTCCGCCCAGCCCAGCCGACGGAGGTTGTTGGCGTAGTTCGGCAGGGCAAGGTAGTGGCGGGCGAAGGCCCGCGCGATCCGGCGGGCCTCGCGGGGGTCAATCGAGAGGACGGCGGTCTGCTCGACGGCGAGACAGGCCTCTGATCCGAGGTGCTGGCGCGCGATCGGGGTGTGCTCGACGGGCACGAAGTACGGGTGGGCGCCGTCGGCCCGCGCGGCCGCCAGCTCGAGCATCCGCGGCCCGAGGGCCGCGAGCACGAGCGGCACGGGCTCGGCGAGCTCGGGGCCGGCGTACTGGGCGGCCGCCATGGCGTCGAGATAGGCCGTCATCTGCTCGATCGGCCGGCCGTAGTCGCCACCTCGGAGCTTCACCGACGGCGCGTGGCTGACGCCGATGCCGAGCACGAATCGACCGGGATACGCCTCGCCGAGGGCCTTGGCGCCATTGGCCATCGCCATCGGGTCCCGGGCGTGGATGTTGGCGATGCCGGAGGCGATGATCATCCGCTCGGACCGCGCCAGCAGCAGCGCGCTGTGGGCCATGACGTCCTTGCTGCCGAGGCTCTCCGGCATCCAGGTCACCGGGAAGCCCAACGCCTCGAACTCGCGGACAGCCGCGCCCGCCTCGGCCGCGGCCAGGCGTTGGAGCGCGAAGCTCCAGATCCCGACGCGCCCGAGTCGCTCGGCGAGCCTTCGACCCCCGAATCCACCGACACCGGCCATCGGCTCGTACGGTAGCGGGCGGTGGCGCCGGGCGTGCAAGCCCGGGGTGGTGCACCCCGCGCGGTAGCTCGGTCGGCGACTCAGCCAGCCGGCTCGACGATCGCGAGCCAGATGTCCGAGCGCTCGCTGGCCAGCGATTCGACGAACAGCGCAACTCCGCGATCGCCGAAGGGCACGCTCTTCATGGTGTGGATGCCGTGGCTGCCGGGGATGTCGTCGGCCGCCAGCACGGGCTGACCGGAGTCGCACCGCCAGTCGACACCGTCCCGGCTGGTGGCGGCGAAGACCTCCATCCGCGTCCGCGGCTCCGAGTGCCCGGCGATGAGCGCGAGGTACCCGTCGCCCCAGCGCTCGACCTGCGGCTGGATCGTGGCGGCGGCCGTGCCGGGGCCGCAGAAGCCCGGCGAGATGATCGGCTCGGGCAGCTTCCGCCAGGTCAGGCCGTCGTCGCTCGAGGCGAAGCCGATGTCGCCGCGGACCTCCCTGCCTGGCGCCTGTCCCTCGTACCAGCCGAGGAAGCCCCCCGGACCGCGGATGACGCTGGTCAGCGAGGCCGTCTGCGAATCCCACGTTCCGGATTCGCCGAGTGGGACGAGGTGGTTGGCCTCGATCGCCCAGGGGCCATCGGGCGCCGGGGCGCTGGCCCGCCAGCTGGTGAACGACGCCGGCCGGTCGAGTGGCGCGCCCCAGCCGTACAGGACCCAGCTGCCGTCATCGAGCTGGATCGGCTCCTGCGGCACCGCGTCCGGATCGGCCAGCCGAAGCCCGAGGTCGGTGTAGATGGGTGCCTCGCCGACCTCCCACGTCAGTCCATCGGGTGATCGGGCGAGGGTCACGCGCTGGTTCCCGGGCGCGGGCCCGAACCAAACGATGAACAGCAGGTACTCGCCGCTGGAGCTCCGTGCCGCGGCCGCCGGGAGCCCGTACCGGTATCCGGTGGGACCGTCGGTGGCCGGGATGACGGGCGCGTCACCCTCGATCCGGAGACGAACGGTCGGCGGCCCGAAGCTCGGGCTCGCGCTCTCGCGAGCGCTCGCGGCGCTGCTGGGTGGAGGCGACGTCGGTTCTGCCGAGGCCGGGCTGGTCGATGGCGCGGGGCCCGTCGGAGACGTCGTCGACGGGGCACCCGCACAGGCGCCGACGAGACCGGCGAGCAGCAGGGGCGGTAGGTGGGAACGCCTCATACGGAGTTGAGTCGCGATCGGCGCCGGGTGTGACACGAACCGCGGGTCGCGCCGCCTACCTGTCCATCGGACGGATCGCGAGGTGATAGCTGGTCTCGGTGTCTCGGTCGAGCGCCAGGGACAAGCCGGCGATCGTCGTGGCGGTCCGACCGCCGACCGCGAGGCCGGGGAGTCCGTCGCGGATCCAAGTCCCGACGGCGGCGCGCGTGACGTCGGTCGCGATCGACGCTGAGGCCAGCTCGACGATCGAGTCGGCCATTGTGGCGAAGCGCTCCGCGTTCGGGGCGCCGACGATGTCGGCCTTCACCCCGATCTCGACGATCATCCCGAGCGGCTGCTCGAGGACGATCAGCGCGCCCCGGACGGGCTCGATCGAGGTCGGCGTCAGGCAGACGGCCATCTCGGCCGGCTTCGGATCGGCGCCGGTCGAGGTCGGGTCGAGGACCCCCGAGCCCTCGCGGCAGCGATACCCCGCCGCGGCTGCCTCAGCGCGAATCGCCGTCGTCTCGCGGAACACGGGCGCCCCGGTGGGCGGTTGGCCGAGGCGGACGATGACGGCCACGGCCAGGACCACGAGCGCGGCAGCGGCGAGCCCGGCCCCGCCAAGCGCTGGACGCGACGAGGCGGAGCCGCGATGACCGACGGCGGTCCGGAGAGCCGGGTCCAAGATTCCGCGCGGCAGCTCGCCGGTGGCCAGCGCGCGCGCCGCCCGGCGGAGCTCGGCGTCGAACGAGTCCTGCCGGCGCCGTGAGACCGTCGAGCCCGACGTCGTGGTCATCGCTCCGCCTCCAGCCACTCCCGCATCAGGCGACCCCGGGTCCTCGACGCGATCTGGCGGGCGTTGGCGTGGCTGATCCCGACCAGCTCCGCGACCTCTGCGAGCGAGTAGCCGTAGCCGTGCTGGAGCACGACGACCGCGCGCTCGCGGGCCGGCAACCGCTCGATCAGCTCGCGCAGCTCGACCGGGCCCCCCGGCGCGGCTTCCTGCCGGGCCGCGGGCAGCCAGGCCAGGAGCTGGACGAGGCGCCGGCCTCGGCGGCCGACGCGGAACGCCCGGTGGATGCAGATGCGCGCCAGCCACGCCTCTACGGCACCCGGGTCGCGGAGCTGTCGTCGACGCTCCCGGGCGACGAGGTACGTGTCCTGCACGACGTCCTCCGCCGCGTCCGCTCCGACGAGCGACGCTGCGATCCGGACGAGCCGCGGGCGGGCGGCCGCGAACGCCGCGTCGACGTCGACGTCGTCCGCGGCCCGGCGGCCGACCTGCTGCAGCTGTGGCTCGATCGCCTCCACCCGTCCTCGACCCCTGTCCCGATGAGACTCCGGGGCCTTCGACTGTGACAGATCGGGCCGGCGCGTCCGGCACCGGATTCCGCCGCCGATAGGTCATTCGCCTGACGCACGCGGTCCGGGGGGCGCCGCTATCCTGCCCGGGGGCCCACCGACCTGCCACTCTGGGAGCAGCGGTTCCGCGCGCCGATCGTCGGGTTTCCGACCTGGGCGCCCGGCGCTCCCCACCGAATCCTCTACACCTCGTCGGAGAGCGGCGTGTACCAGCTGCACGTCCGCGACCTCCGGACCGGGGAGGGGCGCCAGCTGACGCACGAGCCCGTGGGGCTCATCTACGGCGAGCTGAGCCACGACGGCGAGTGGGCCGTCTGGCACCGCGACCTGACCGGTGACGAGTCCGGGACGTTCGTCGCCGCGCCGTTCGCCGGCGGCGACGCCGAGCCATTCGTCGAGGGGCTGCCCCACGGCTGGGACCAGGGCCTCGCGATCGGGCGGCGGCGGACCGCGGCCGTCGTCAGCGACCGCGAGGGGTTCGGCGTCTACGTCTCGACCAACGGCCAGCCAGCGCAGCGCCTCGCCTGGAGCGAGGAGTCGATCGAGATCGGCGGCTCGAACGTCAACGTCGGCGCCGCCACGCACGCCGGCGGCCTGTCGGCCAACGAGCGTCTGCTGTGCCTGGAGCATGCCGAGCACGGCGACCTGATCCACCCCGCCCTCCGGGTGCTGGACATCGAGACGGGCGCGGTCGTCGCCGAGCTGCGCGACGAGCGGCTCGCGCTGAACGCCTTCGCGTGGTCGCCGATCCCCGGCGACCCACGGCTCGCGATCGGCCACGAGCGCCGCGGCGAGAAGGCGCCGGCGATCTGGAACGTCGAGACCGGCGAGGTCACCGACGTCCCACTGCCCTGGGATCGCCTGACCGAGGTCGCGGACTGGTGGCCGGATGCCTCGGCGCTCCTGCTGGTCGAGACCCGTCTCGGCCGCCACTACCTCCACAGGCTCGACCTTCGGACCGGTGAGCTGACCCAGCTCCACAACGGCGACGGCTCGCTGACCGGCGCCCGCGTGCGGCCGGACGGCGAGGTCTGGTATCGCCTCCAGCGCGGCGAGCATCCCGGCATCGTCTACGCCGCCGGGCGCTCCGAGCCGGTGCTGGCCGCGGCGGGCACGCCCCCGCCGGGCCGGGCGTTCATCCCATGGTCGTACCAGAACCCGCATGGCCAGGCGGTCTACGGCTGGCGGATCGAGCCGGAGGGGATCGCGAAACCCTGGCCGACCCTGTTCCTCATCCACGGCGGCCCGACGTCCGTCGACCTCGACCGCTGGACGCCGGAGGCCCAGGCCTACGTCGACGCCGGCTTCCAGGTCGTGCTGCTCAACTACCGCGGCTCGATCGGCTTCGGGGCGGCCTGGCGGGACGAGCTGATCGGGAACATCGGCTGGCCCGAGGTCGAGGACATCCTCGCCGGGCTCGACGACCTCGTGGCCTCGGGCCTGGCCGATCCCGACCGGGCCGTGATCGCCGGCTGGTCATGGGGCGGGTATCTGACGCTGCTGATGCACGGCATGCACCCCGACCGGTTCCTGGCCGGGGTCGCCGGCGTGCCCGTCGGCGATTACGCCGCGGGCTACGAAGACCTCTCCCCGCTCCTCCAGGCCTATGACCGGGCTCTCCTCGGCGGCGCGCCGGCGGAGGTCCCGGAGCTCATGAAGGAGCGCTCCCCGATCGAGTACGTCGACCGCGTCACGGCGCCGCTGCTCGTCCTCGCCGGCGAGAACGACAGTCGCTGCCCGATCCGGCAGGTCCTGCTCTACACGGACCGGTTGAAGGCCCGCAACCACCCGCACGAGCTGTACATCTTCTCGACCGGCCACTCGAGCTTCGAGGTCGACGAGCGGACCCGCCAGGTCGGCGTCGTCCTCGATTTCCTGGCCCGGACGGTCCCGGGGATCCGGCGGCTGCCGGGCGTGGGCCCGAGGCTCGAAGGCCCGGGCGACGGGGATCAGCCCCCGGCTGGGACGACCGCGGCCGGGCGGATGGTCGAAGCGGTCGGGATCCCGGCCACGAAGTAGGTCCCCGTCTCGCCCGAGACGACGAGGTCGTAGGTCCAGCCGCCGGCGTACGGCAACCACGTCAGCGAGACCACGGCGCTCCCGTCGACGAGGTCGCCGACGCGCAACTGGGCGAGCGTCCGGCCGTCGGCCAGCGGGTGGCCCGGCGAGGCGGTCATCGCGCGACCATCCGCCAGCACCAGGCGGATCGCGCGGTGCGTCGCCGGCGCCGACATGCTCCCGAGGTCGGTGACGGTCCCCGCGACGCGGCGACCCGTCGCGTCGAGCGTCCAGATGGCCAGGCCGACCTGCAGATCCTCCACCGGGACGGCGCCGGTCGGCGTGTCGACGAGGGTGCCTCGCACGAGGCAGATCGGACACATCGGCTCGCCGGCCGCGGTTCGCGATTCGATCGTCATCGCGCCCATGGTGTCGACGAGCCCGACCGTGCGGGTTCCCTCCGTCGCGCCGGGCGCGGGGCTGGTGAGGAAGTCGAAGCGATAGCCGTCGCCGCTCGGAACGGCCTCGAACGGGATCGAGGCGGCGACCTTCCAGAGCCGCCAGACGGCAACCTTCTCGGTGTCGCTGAAGTCACCGTTGGGATCGAGGTCCAGTCGCTCGGCGACCGCCCGGAAGGTCTCGCCCTCGGCGATCACCTGTGGCCAGTTCTCGATCGCCGACTGCTGCTCGTCCCGCCCCACCGGGTACTCGTCCTGGTCGCAGTACCAGCGCGGCCCGAGCCGGTCGACGAGGAGGAGCCGCAGCTCACCAGCCGTGAACTGGCCCGGCGTCGGCCCCGGGGTCCCACCGGCCGTCGGACTAGGACCGCTGCCGGAGCCGCATGCCGCGGCAAGGACGGCGAGGACAGCTGCGGGGAGCCACGGAGGCCGGTACCGGGACCGCGTGGAACGCGTCACGGCGCGCTGACGCCGGTCGATGGCCCGTGGTTGCATGGGCTTCACAGGATGCCGAGGCCCTCCCCGACGAGAAGGCCACCGAACGCCACGAACGCCACGGCGGCGAACACCTTCACCGCGCGCTCCGGGAGCCGCGTCCCGAGGATCGCGCCGACGGCGATCGCGATCGCATCGGCCACCACCATCCCGGCCGTCGAGCCGAGCCACGTGCCCCACGGCTCCTCGGTCGTGGCCAGCGTGACCGTCGCAAGCATCGTCTTGTCGCCGAGCTCGGCGAGGAAGAACGCGGTTCCGATCGTGACGACCGCCCATGTCCCGGCCCGCCGCGCCCGCCGCTCGTCGTCGTCACCGAGCGCATCCCCGCGAAGCGTCCAAGCCGCGAACCCGAAGAACGCCAGCCCGGCCGCGACCTGGATGGCGGCCGTCGGGAGGGTGACTGCGAAGGCCAACCCGATGACGACGGACCCGGCGTGGACGAGCAGCGTGGCCAGCGTCACGGCGAGGAGCACCACCCAGGCGCGGTAGCGGGCTGCGAATGCCAGCGCGATCAGCTGGCTCTTGTCGCCGAGCTCCGCGAGCAGGATCACGCCGAACGACAGGGCAAACGCGTCCATGGGTCTCCAGCTGTCCGGGGGTCGCGAGGAATTTCGGACAGCCGGGGCAGACCGGCAACCTGCCGATCGGCACGTTCTCCGGGGACCGGGTCAGGCCGTGCAGGTGGTCCGGCACCCCACGTCGAAGTCAGCTCCCGGCGCGGCTTCCGGTTCGCACGCGGCGGAGCGCGCGTCGGATCAACAGGACAACCAGCCCGATCGCCGCCGCCGGCGCGGCGAGCCAGATGCCGAGCTGGACTGCGTAGAGCGGCACGCGACGTGGCTCGGGCGGTCGGTCACCGATCGTGTGCCCGGTTCGTCGGATGCGCCACAGCGTGCCCGTGCCGGCCTGCACCCGCACGGCCGCGACCTCGGGCGCGATATCGATCTCGCCGAAGTCCGTCACGTACAAGGCCCCGTCCGGGCCGAAGGCGCAGTGCGAGGGGCGCTCGAAGCCGCCGTGCGGCAGCTTCGATGCCGGGCCGGCGAGCCGGTTCACGGCGAAGTCGATCACCCGTCGCCCCGCCATGTCGACGCGGACGACCTTGAACCCGACCGGCGAAAGAAGGCGCGGCGTCGTGACTGGCGCGAGGTCGCCGAACAGGGCCACGAACGCGTCACCGACGAACCCGAAGCGCTCGTCGGGCGAGAAGGCGAACCCGTTGGCCGCCGCATGCGGCTCGAACGTCACGAATGGCTTGGGCGGGTCTGGGTCGGGGTGCTCGGCGAGCAGCGGCTCCCGACCCGAGCCACCAGCGCCCCAGCGCGGGTCATCGAGCCGGATGCCAGAGGCGAAGTCCGGCCAGCCATACCAGGCGCCGTCGACGATCTCGTAGAAGTCGTCGTAGTCGCCGATGACGTGGCGGTTCCGTGAGTCCATGCCGTGCTCGGTGACGAACAGCCGTCCGAGGGGATCGAAGTCGATCCCGTGAGGGTTGCGCAATCCCCAGGCGACGACCTCGAGGTTCGAGCCATCGAGGTCGCAGCGCAGGAGGGCGGTCGACTTGACCTGGCCAGGAATCACCTGCCCCGCCTGCGTCTCGGTTCCATACGGGACGAACGCGCCGGTCCGCACGACCTCGAGCTGGTCGCCGATGACGTCGTGCGACTCGAAGTTCCGGCCGGCCAGGGTGATGTCCCGGGCCGGAACGTCGTGGACGTCCGGGAACTCCGGCAGCCACTCGAAGGCCGCGTTGTCCGGGCCGACGACGCCCGAGTTCGTGGCGCTGGCGACGGCAAAGAACAGCCGGCCGTCCGGTCCCACCTTGGGTGGATTCACCTGGTGGTCGCCGCGACCCGGCAGCCCGGTCACGAGGTCCTCGAGGCGGCCGTCGCGCGAGATCCGCGACACCGTGTCGGTGTTCGAGACGTACAGCCAGCCGCCGTGCCAGGTCCCGCCGGTCAGTGCCCCCGCCTTGAAGGCTCGATCGGGCGGGAACTCGAAGAACAGCTCCCGGCGACCACTCGCCACGTCGACCTTCACGATCCTCGGCGAGGAGTTCGTCTTGTGCCCGGACTCGAATACGTAGGCTGCGCCAGCATCGTCGAAGGCGCAGCCGACCGGGGCGTCGAACCCGGACGCCACGGCCTCAGCCAGGAAGCCGGCCGGCAGCAAGATGTCCTCGGCGTGGAGCTCACGAGCGCCGTGGCGTCGGTAGCGCACCCGGCTCAGGACCGGCATCAGGGGCGCCGTCAGTTGCGCGAGGATCGCCGCCACGTCGATGCCGACCCGCGGCCGGAGCTGCGACCGCTGCGCGATGTCGACCATGGTGGGCGGCAGGCTGCCCTGATGGTCCCTCCGCGTCGTCGGCAGGGACCACGCGCTTCGTTGCTGGTTCACGGTTCGTTGGCCTCCGGGATCACGATTGATGCGACGGCGCCGCCTCGCAGCGTGAGCGCGGCGAGGGCCGCGGCCGCCATGAGCAGGGAGCCGAACGCGACGAGGCTGCCGATACCGACCTTCGCAACGGGCAGGCCCGCGAGGTCCATCGCCGGCGCGAGCAGGCCGGCAGCCATGGCCGCGCCGGCGGTGCCCACATTCGCGAGGCCGTAGAAGCCGGCCGAGGCCCCGGGCGGGGCAATGTCGGCGGTGATGGCCCAGTTGGCGCCGGCGAAGGCCGCCGAGCCGATCGCCATCAGCGCGCCGCAGGCGAGCATCTCCGCCAAGCTCCCCGCGCCAAGGAGGAGCGCCGCGCCCCCGGCCGAGGCAGCGCCACCAGCGACCATCGTCGCCACGCGGCCGATCCGATCGGCGAGCCAGCCGGTGGGCACCGCGGCGACCGCGCCGATCAGGGTCAACGCCGCCAGCAGCGCGCCGGTCTCGTCACCGGCCGCCG
The DNA here is from genome assembly GCA_052038965.1 of Candidatus Limnocylindrales bacterium. Taxonomy (GTDB): domain Bacteria; phylum Chloroflexota; class Limnocylindria; order Limnocylindrales; family CSP1-4; genus UBA5189. The sequence continues at coordinate 19,381 of JBQGDI010000113.1, forward strand.
CCGGCGGCACGCCCAGCCGCTCGGCAACGAACAGCAGGAGGAAGCGGCCGACCACGAACGTCCCGAGCAGGAACAGGAAGCGTCCCCCGACGATTCGCAGGAAGGCAGACCGGCGATGGACGTCGAGGCTGCCGATCGGTGGCACGAAGGCATTCGGGGGCGACCAGCCCTCGTGTCGCAGCCCGCCTCCACGCTGGCCCCGGTGTTCGCGGACGAGCAAGACCGCCGCGATGGCCGTGCCGACGAGGAGCAGACCCGTTGCGACGACCGCCGGCGTGGCCTCGCCGCCGGTCAGCAGGAGACCGAGCACGAGGAAGCCGATGAACGCACCACCGAGGTCGGCGAGGCCCTTCAATCCCGCGGCCCGCCCACGCCAACGCTGGCCGACCTGGTCCGGTAGGTACCCCTGTTGTGCGGCCTGGGCGACGCTGGCAGCAACCTGGACGAGCACGAACGCGATCGCGAGAGAGGCGAGATCGCCGGCCACGGCGAACGCCGCGAGAGCCGGAACGACCAGGATCGCGCCGGCGAGCACCTGCCCCCCGCGACCGATCCGCGGTCGGAGCGCGTCGCTGACCGCCCCGGCGACCGGCTGAACGAGCATCCCGGCGAGCAGCCCAACCGAAGCGATCAGCCCGAGCGCGGATGCGAGGGCCGCTGGCTCGGCGAGCGCGGCGACCCGCTGAGCCAGCACGATCCCGGTGAAGGCGTCGCCAAGCACGCTCAGCCCCAGCCAGAAGACGGAGATGCCGACGAGGGTCCGGATGGGGGCCACGATCGATGGTTATCCCTTCCGGCATTCCGACCGCTCGCTCGCTTCCGGTCTGCGTGTGGAAAGCCGCGTTGCAGGCCGGCGTCAGTCGATCGTGAAGTCGTCCGGGTCCTGGTAGCGGCCGGTCCGCTCCTTCTGGATCTGCATGAGCACGTCGTTGAGGAGCGTCGAGGCGCCGAACCGGAAGCGGTCGGGGGTCATCCAGCGCGGCCCGAGCGTCTCGTACAGCACGACGAGATACTGGATCGCTTCCTTGGCCGTCCGGATGCCGCCCGCGGGCTTCATCCCGACCGCTCGCCCGGTGGCCTTCTCGAAGTCGCGGATCGCCTCGAGCATGACGAGCGTCACCGGCAGGGTGGCGGCCGGCACGACCTTGCCGGTCGAGGTCTTGATGAAGTCCGCCCCGGCCGCCATCGCCAGGATCGAGGCCCGCCGGACGTTGTCGAACGTGCCGAGCTCGCCGGTCTCGAGGATGACCTTGAGGTGGGTCTCCCCACAGGCCTCCTTGACCTCGACGATCTCGTCGAAGACGGCGGCGTAGTCGCCGGACAGGAAGGCCCCGCGGTCGATGACCATGTCGATCTCGTCGGCCCCGGCGGCGACGGCCTCGCGGACCTCGGCGACCTTGATGCTCCGGAACGACTGGCCGGACGGGAAGGCCGTCGCAACGCTGGCGACCTTGACGGTCGAGCCCTTGAGGGCGTCCTTGGCCTCGGGAATGAGGGCCGGGTAGATGCAGATCGCGGCGACGGACGGGATCGTCGGGTCACCCGGCATCGGGTGGATGCCCTTCGCGCAGAGGGCCCGGACCTTGCCCGGCGTGTCGCGGCCCTCGAGGGTCGTGAGGTCGATCATCCGGACTGCGAGGTCGAGCGCCCAGAGCTTCGATTCGCGCTTGATCGACCGGCGCTTCAGGGCATCGACACGCTGCTCGACGCCGACCTGGTCGACCGCGGTCAGGCGGCCGAGAACGCTCCCGAGCGGTCCGGGGCGCCCGCCGGCCCAGGCGCGGACGAGCTCGCTGGCGCGCTCGCGGGACAGGGTTTCGGGCTGCTGGACGGCCATGGGACGGCGAGGATACACCCCGTCCCACGACTACCATCGCGGGCGTGAGCGACCAGCTCTCGATGCGGCTCGAGCCGAAGCTGCCGGCGCTGCCGCGCGGGCTGCGGCCGATGCTCGAGAAGCCGCTGGCGGAGCCGTTCGACTCGCCGGCGCACCTGTTCGAGCCGATCTGGGGTGGCGCGCGGGCGCTGGCGCTGATCGGCCCGGCCGACGCTGCCGGCGGCGGCGAGGTCCGGATCGTCGCCGAGGACGGCACGAACGGGCCCGCGCCGATCGACCTCGCGGGGCTGGCGATGCGGGTGGCGGCTCGGTCGGCGGTGCTCGACGGCGAGATCGTCGTCGTCGACGGGACCGGGCGGCTCGATCGCGAAGAGCTCGGGCGGCGATTCGGGGGCGAGGCTGGGCGATCCCTCAGCTACCTCGCCTTCGACCTCCTGCACCTCGACGGCAAGAGCCTCCTGGGCCTGCCGCTGGAGCGGCGGCGGGCGCTCCTACGTGGGGTCCTGCGACCGGGCGACGAGGTCGTCGCGGTGCCGTCGGTCGAGACCGACGGCCGGGCGCTGTTCGAGGCGGTCGCCGCGCAGGGCCTGCACGGCGTGCGGGCGCGACAGCTCGGAAGCCCCTACCTGCCGGGCGTCCGGAGCCGCCTCTGGCGGTGCGTCGCCGTGGCCGGGGGCGGCGAGGCGATCCGAGGCGCCCCGCTCGAGGGTGGTCCCGCGGCCGTCCTGCCGAGCCCGGACCAGAAGGCCCACGTCCTGGCGCTCATCCGCCGCCTGCCGCTCGAGTTCGAGGACGAGGCGTAGGCGGCGCTACGCCGGGGGTCGGAGGATCGCGGCGGTGATCGCCCGGATGCTCGGCCGCTGGCCGTAGAGGAGGACGCCCGCCGCGTAGACCCGGACGGCAACGATGCCGACGACCGCGATCGCCACGACCATCAGCCCGATCGCCAGGCCGACCTCCCACGGCTCGGTCCGCCCCACGGTCAGCCGCGTCATCATCACGAACGGGCTCCAGAACGGGACGAACGACGCCAGCCGGACCAGCGAGCCGATCCCACCGGTCAGTCCGGTGACCGCGACGAGGTAGCCGGCGATCGCGAGGATCGAGAGCGGCAGGGCAATGACCTGGAGGTCCTCGGCCCGGCTGACCAGCGAACCCGCCGCGGCGTACACCAGCGAGTACAGGACGAAGCCCAGGATCCAGAAGGCCCCGTAGGCCACCAGCAGCGCGGGGGTCAGGACCGCCAGCGACACGCCGGCACCACCCTGCGAACCCAGGATCGAGGCCGCAACCTGTTCCTCGAGGAGCAGCGCGCCGAGGCCGCACACGAGCACGGCCACGTACTGGACGAGGCCCGCGAGCCCGATGCCGACCACCTTTCCGATCACCAGCTGGCGCGGCGACGCCGCGCTGATCAGCAGCTCCATCACCCGCGACGACTTCTCGGCGACGACCGCGGCCGCGACCCACATCCCGTAGATCACGAGCGTGATGAAGATCAGGATGACGAACACCACGCCGACGATCCGCCGCCCGGCGTACTCGCTGGCACCGATCGGCTGGCCGCCGGCCGACGGCCCCGCGACCGCCGCGACGACGAAGCCCGGCGTGAGGAATGGCCGGTCGCCACCCTGCATGCCCGCGGCGTAGTCGAGCATCGCCACGGCCAGCGTCCCGACCTGCACCAGCTGGGCCCGGTCCGTGCCGATCCCTTCCCCGGTCAGGAACTGGAAGTCGATCCGGCCCGCGGGGGTCCGGCTGACGAGCAGCGCGCCGTCGTATTCGCCGTCGGCGACGCGTCCCGAGATGCCGTCGGCTCGCGGCTCCCACACGAAGCTGAACTTCGGTGTTTCGCCTGACGCCCGGTCGGCGACGCCGAGGATGCCGTCCATGATCGGAATCGTCTGGTTCGCGAGACGATCGTCGGGCGTGACCACGGCGACGGTCGTCGTCGTGCCGCGATCGGCCACCCGGACGAGCAGCGGCATCATCGCGACGGTGATGGCCAGCAGCGCCAGGAACCCGGTCGAGACGTAGAAGATCCGGCTCCGGACCCGCTCGCCGAATTCGCGCCGGGCGACGAGCCAGGCGTTCGGGAGGAGGCGGTCCTCGCGTTCCCGCCCGCCGGTCGGGGTCACGCCACGGCCTCCCGATCGGCGGGAGCCTGCGGGGCCGGATAGGGGTCCGACGACCGAGGAGCGGCGCCGGCATCGACGTCGGCCAGCCCCTCGACATCTGCGGGATGACCGACGTGCTCGATGAAGACCTGCTCGAGGGACGGGTCCGCGATCTCGAAGTGGCTGACGCGCGCGCCCGCGGCGAGTGCGGCGGCGAGCACCGCCTCCGGCTCGACGTCGGGCTCCAGCTCGATCTCGGCCCGCTCGACCCCCGGTCGAAGCAGGCGCGCCCCGGGCACCGCCGCGAGCCACGGCAGACGGTGGTCACCCCGCACCGACAGCAGGACCATCCGCCGGCCGGTCGAGCGCTTGACCTCGCCGAGGGTCCCGGTCACGACCGTCCGGCCGTGGTCGACGATCGCGATCGACTCGCACATCGCCTCGACCGTGTCCATCTGGTGGGTCGACAGGACGATCGTCTTGCCGCGATCGCGCAGCTCCAGGATCGCCTCGCGGAGCAGGACGATGTTGACCGGATCGAGGCCGGTGAACGGCTCGTCGAGGAGCAGCACCTGGGGGTCGTGGATGACCGCGGCCAGGAACTGGACCTTCTGCTGGTTGCCCTTCGACAGTTCCTCGGCTCGCCGAGGAGCGAAGTCGGCGACCCGGAACCGCGCCAGCCAGGCTCGCGCCTGCCTCGCCGCGAGGTCGCGCGGCAGGCCCTGTAACCCGGCGAAGAAGACGAGCTGTTCGAGGACCGTCATCTTGGGATACAGCCCCCGCTCCTCGGGCAGGTAGCCCCAGGTGGGCCGCGGCAGCGAGCGGTGGTCGCGACCGGCCCACGTGATCCGCCCCCGATCGGCCCGCAGGACGCCGAGCGCGATCCGCATCGTGGTCGTCTTGCCGGCCCCGTTCGACCCCAGGAAGCCGAAGACGTGGCCGCGCGGCGCCTCGAGGGACAGGCCGTCGAGGGCACGCACCGGCCCGAAGTCCTTGACCAGGCCCTCCACCGCGAGCGACATGCCGCGGCGAGGATAGCCCCGCCGCCGCCGGGGGTCCGCCATCCGATCGTCCTGACCCGCGATCGCGCGCGCAAGCCCGGCGCATCCGCATATCCGGCGTGGCGTGGCGGGGCGCGTGGCGTGGCCGGGCGGCGTGGCGGGAGACCTTGCTGCCCGGTGTGGCCGCGCGGCGTGGCGTGGCCGGGCGCGTGGCGGGAGCGAGCCATGCTCCAAGCCTTGGCTGTCGTGCCGTGCACAGCGTGAGCATTTCGGGGACTGGCGCGGCTCAAGCGCTTCGAGTGACCGCCGGCGAGGCCAGCAGCCTTGCGCGCCCGACGTGGCGCGCCGCAGCGCTGCTCGTGACGGCGTCAGCAACCCGGCCCTTGTGGCCTCGCAGTCGCGGGAATGCGCATCTGGTGCTCAGCGCTGGCGCCAACAACGTCCGCACGGAGAGCGCCGTCGTTCTGTCTCCGGCTGCTCACGGCATCGAGGCCACATGGGCCGTCGCGGTGACGACCGCGGCGGCAAGTCGTCGCCGCCGCGACGCTAGACGTTCACCCCCAGCAACGAACCGACGCCGTACGTGACCGCGGCGGCGAACCCGCCCAGCAGCACTTGCCGGACGGCGCCGTACGGGATCGGCCGGCGGGTCAGGATCGCGATGCCGGTTCCGAGTAGCGCCAGGGCCACGAGGCTCACGCCGAGGCTGGCGATGAACGCCGGCGCGCCCACGATCAGCAGGTACGGCAGCAGCGGGACGAAGGCGCCAATCGTGAAGGCGACGAATGAGCCGGCCGCGGCGGCGATGGGCGATCCGATCGAGCGCTCGTCCAGCCCGACCTCCTCGAAGATCAGGAGGCGGACGGCGTGGTCCTCCTCCTCGAAGACGGCGTCGCAGAAGCGGTCGGCTTCATCTCGGCTGAAGCCTCGCTCGAGGTAGATCTGCGTCAGGATGGCCCGCTCCTGCTCCGGCGCCTCGCGCAGCTGCTTGCGCTGGAAGGCGACCTGGTAGTCGAGCAGCTCGCGCTGGCTCTGGACCGAGATGTACTCCCCCACGCCCATGCTGAACGCGCCGGCGATGAGGCCGGCGATCCCCGCCAGGACGATGAAGGCGGTGTCGGCGGTCGCGCCGGCGACGCCCATCACGAGAGCGAGGTTCGACACCAGCCCGTCGTTTGCGCCGAAGACGATCGGGCGAAGGACCGAGTTGACCCGGGTCTCGTGCGCCGCGGACGCGGGCGGCAGCTGGCGCTCGTCGATCGCAACCGTTCGCACGGTCCCGACCGTACGGCCCATGTCGGGCCGTCGAATAGGGCCGATTCGCCCGAAGGCGGCTACGCCACCCAGGTCGTCCGCCGAGTTGCCCGGGCGATCTCTGCCACGACGGCCGGCGCCAGCGCGATCGCGCCGACCAGCAGCCAGTCGCCGAGGTCCGGCGGCGTGGCGCGGAACGCGTCGGCGACGCCGGGAATGAACGGGATGGCGAACTGGATGACGAGGACGAGCAGGCCCCCCGCGAGGAGCACACCGTTGGGGCGCAGGCGAGAGACGGGCGTGCGAAGACTCCGGTTGGCGTAGGCCCGCACGACCTGGGCGGCGACGAGCGCCGAGTACGCGACCCACGCGGCGTGCTCGGGGTTGCCGTCGGCCGTCATCAGCAGCCACAACGCGGCGAGCGCCGAGAACGCGCCGGCGCCGCTGAGCCGCGCAAGCAGCGACCACGGCAGGAGCGGCTCGCCGCGCCGCCGTGGTGGGCGCTGCATGACGTCGGGCTCGGCCGGCTCGCGCTCGAATGCGAACGACGCGGATACGTCGATGAACAGCTCCATCCAGAGGATCTGGATGGGGAGGAGGGGCTGATCGAAGCCGGCGATCGTGGCGACGAGGATGAAGCCGAGGAACGCGACATGGGTCGAGACGAGGAAGACGAGGCCCTTCTGGACGTTGTCGACGATCCGGCGGCCCTCGCGCAACCCGTACATGAGCGTGACGAACGAATCGTCGCCAAGGACCAGGTCCGCCGCCTCGCGCGCGACCGCGGTGCCGGAACCCATCGCGACCGCGACGTCGGCACGCGCCAAGGCGGGAGCATCGTTCACACCGTCGCCGGTCACGGCCACCGTCCGGCCGTCTTCGCGGGCCACC
>JBQGDI010000114.1:0-17379 GCA_052038965.1 Candidatus Limnocylindrales bacterium
ATGGCCCCCGGCCCCCCGCTCGACCCGTCGGGTGGGGATCTCGCCGGGGGCCCGCCGATGCCAGGCGCGGTTCGCGCGCACCGGGCGCCGCGCCCGGCCAGCAGATCGCCCGTGAGACCGCCCGTGCTCGTTGGATGACAGGCCGAGGGTGACCGTCGCGGCGAGGCTGCCGCGTCCGCCGTCTGAGGTTGGCTGGGCCATCACCCCGACCAGCTCGGGCACACCGACGTACGGGCGCCGATCTAGGAGCGACGGCTCGTCGACCATGGCCCGGGTTCGCTCCGACTCCCCGCACCACGGACAGGCGCTGAGATCCGAATCGGACCAGCGACCGCACCCGGCACAGGGCGCCGCGAGCCACGTCGAGCACGATGGGCAACGCCGCCAGGCGCCGTCGACGAGCCCGCCGCAGCCGCTGCAGGAGGCCGCGACGAGCGAATCGGCGACGTACGCCGCGGTCAGCTCCCGGACGCGTCGCTCGCCGGCCGGCTCGCCCGGCCGGATGAACGCGTATGCCGCCAGCGACAGCGGCAGCAGCAGCGGGGTCGACAGCAGGACCCAGGCCACCGCCCCGAGGGCGATGAGTGCCGAGCCGGTCCGGCGTTCCGCGTCACCGTGGACCCACAGGGCGGCGAGGAGCCACAGGGCGATGGCGGCGGACACGACCGCCGTGGCGACCGTCGAGACCGCCGGATCGTTCGCGAAGCGGGAGAGGATGTCGCCCATGGCTCACTTCGGCTGCGGGATTGGCTGACCGCAAGTCTCCGCAGGGTCCGTCACCGCGATGCCGGACGCGAGGGCCCGTGGACTTGCAGATCCGTGTCGTGGCTGCCGCCGACCGCAGCCCCCGCTGCGGTCGGCGGCGTCGACCCCCGCGGCCGCTCAGGCCGAGCCGACGAGCACCTCGTCGGCAGGCAGGGGGGTCGGCGATCCGATGCCCATCGACCCGATCCGGCGCCCTTCCGCGGCCGCGAGTCGACGCGACAGCTCCGCCTCCAGGCGCTGGATGCGGATCGCGGCCTCCCAGGAGGGCGCATCTGGATCACCGGCATCGCGCTGCTCGATCGACTGGAGCAGCTCCTCCATGAGCTGGAGCAGCGATGGATCCATCGACCGATCTCCCCGCGACGGTGCCGACGGCAGGAAGATGCGCCGCCGGACCTTGCGCGGAGCGGTCAAATTGCGGCCGGAGCATTGCGATTCCATCGCACGCCGCGGCGGCCGCGCCGGCGCGGAGCGAGTCGGGGCGATCGGGGCCCCGGCATCGCCTGCGTCGCCGCGGGCCGACGACAGATCGCTGCAAGGCGGGCGTCGCAGCGGACGGCATCGGCGCGAGCCGGCCCGGGCCATCGTTCTCGCACCGAATCGAACACCACATCGGAGGACGTGATGCAGCAGACGGACCAGACCATGACGGCGGAGCCACGAAGCCCGGTCGACGACGCGACCTACGACCTGCTCCAGGCCCTGACCTCGAAGCTCGAGGCGATCGAGGCCTACCAGCTCTATGCGGAGGACGAGGGCGTTCGCGACCTGTTCGAGCAGCTCGGCCGCGAAGAGCAGCGGCACGCCGAGCAGCTGCTCGAGGCCCTGCGTGACCGCCTCGGGAGCCGCTGATCCCCGCCTGCTGGGCCGCCAGGGCACGCCAGGAGCGGGCGGCCAGCCGGCCGCCCGCTCGGTCGTGTTCGGGGACGCGCTAGGACTCGCTCGCCGGCGTTCCCCGGCCGCCGCCCCGCGCGCCGCGGCCGCCGGTCGGGTTGGCCAGGGCCGCCGACGGCTCGCGGGCTGACTCGAGTAGCTCCACGGCCTCGACGACGTGCTGGGCCGATTCGCGCAGCGTCTGGCGGTTGGCGTCGGCCGCGGCCTGGAAGTCCTCGGCGGTGATGTTCGCCGGGTTGCCGTGGCGTTCGTGCGGCTGGCCGCACCCACAGTTCAGGCACATGATGGTGTCCTCCTCGGGCGAGGCTAGGGACGGCGGGTGGTCGGCCGCCCCGTCGCGGCCGGCCGCCGCGCTTTCGGTCGCGTTGCAGGCCGGGCTCCCGGCGCCGATCGCCTGAGCAGGTCGAGGACTTCCAGCTCCTCCGCCCGGTCGGGGGCGGGGCCGGGCGGAGGTCGGCGTCGCCGCGGGGCCGAGGGCCCGGGACCGTCGCCGGCGAACGCTTCGACGACGGCGGGATGGACGTAGCTCTGGCGCACGACGGACGCGGTGTTGCCGAGTGCCTCGGCCGTCTGGCGCATCGCCGCCGGAACGCCCGAGCTGCCATCGCGCAACGCCCGATGGGCGACCACGGTGGCGGCCCAGGTCCGAAAGTCCTTGGCGCTGAACTCGTCGTCGCCGGCCGCGTCGCGGACGTAGCCGTTCACGTCGTCCGAGGTGACGTCTCGGACCTCGCCGCCGTCGACGTACTGGAAGAGCTCCTGGCCCGGCAGCTCGCGGCAGCGGCGGACGATCGTCGCCAGGCGGCGGTCGGCGAGCTCGGTCTCATGGAGCCGACCGCCCTTGCCGCGGAACCGGAAGCGGATCCGATGACCCTCGACCCGGGCGTGGCGATCCCGCAGCGTCGACAGGCCGAACGACCGGTTGACCCTCGCGTACTCGGGATTCCCGACGCGGAAGCGGGTCAGCTCGAGGAGCCGCACGACGGCCGCCAGGACCTTCTCGCGGGGCAGCCCGCGCCGAGCGAGGTCACGCTCGACGCGGCGCCGGATCCGGGGCAGGCGTTCCGCGAACCGGATGAGGCGCCCGAACTTGTCCGTGTCCCGACGGCTTCGGAAGGCGGGGTGGTAGCGGTACTGCTTGCGGCCCCGGGCGTCGCGCCCGGTCGCCTGGATGTGGCCATCCCGGCTCGGGCAGATCCACACGTCGGCCCAGGCCGGCGGGATCGCGAGCGCGCGGAGCCGAGCCAGGGTCTCCCGGTCTCGGATCCGCCGGCCGGCCTCGTCGAGATACTCGAACCCCTCGCCCCGCTCACGGCGCTGGAACCCGGGTCCGTCCGAGCTGACGTAGCGCGGCCTCGAAGCGTCGAGGTCGAGGGCGAAGGGTCCCGGGGCCCGGGGCTTCGAGCGACGGGCGCGGGCGGCGGCGTCCAGCTGGCTGGGCTCGGCCGGGGCTATCGCCGCGTGGCCCCGACCGGCGCGCTCGGCTCGGCCGCCAGCAGGGCCTGCAGCTCCGGCGACGCCCCGAGCGGCCGACCGACGGTTCGGGCGTACAGCTCTTCGTAGCGATCGGCCATTCGCGCGGCCGAGAACCGCTCGACGACCCGCTCCCGCATCGCCCCGCCGATCGAGCTCGCCGAGCCTGTCGGCGTGGAACGACATCGCCGTCACGTCCTCGCCGAAGTAGCCGTCCGCGCCTTCGCGGACGATCTCCGGCAGGGCCCCGATGCGCCGCGCCAGGACGGGTGTCCCGCAGGCGAGCGATTCGATGCTCACGAGGCCGAACGGCTCTGGCCAGGTGATCGGCATGAGGGTCGCGTAGCTCTCGGCGAAGAGGGCGTCGCGGTCGGCTCGGCTCAGCTCCCCGAGGTACTCGACGTCGCGGCCGGCGGCGCGCAGCGCGGGCAGGAAGACGTTCTCGTGGTAGGCGCGCTGGTGAGCCAGGTTGCCGACCTTGGCCGCGATCCGAAGCGGACGGCCCGTCTGCTTGGCGATCTCGATGGCGTCGACGACGCCTTTCTCGGGATCGACCCTTCCGACGAAGCAGAAGGCGTCGGTGCGGTCCTCGCGGAACGGCGCACCGTCGAGCGCCAGGCCGTTGTGGATGACGGTCCACGGGACCGACGGGTGGGCGCTCGCCTGGTGGCGGCTGATGGCCACGAGGCCGTGCGGCGCGTCCCGGAGGAGCGGCTTGAACCAGGGCAGGTCGAGCCGGCCGTGGAAGGTCGCGACCACGGGTACCGGCGACGCCGCGGCGAGCGGCAGCGACCACGACTCCAGGTGCGAGTGGATGACGTCGAACTCGGTCGCCCGCCGAAGCACGTCCTTCAGCGTGTTCGCGAACCAGCCCGGCGCGTCGCCCTCGAGGCCGAGCGGCCGGAGGCCCCGTTCGACGGTCGGGACCAGGCGGCCCGGAACCTCCGAATCGCCGCTCGCGAAGACGGTGACCTCGTGGCCACGCCGAACGAGCTCACGGGCGAGCTCGTCGATGATCCGCTCGGTGCCGCCGTAGGCCGCCGGCGGGACGCGCTCCAGCGGCGGGGCGACCTGCGCGATCCGCAGGCGGCGCGTCGCGGCGCTCATGCCGGCGGGACGGCGCCACGGGCGCACGGGGACTCGAGCACGGGAACTGCCCTCCTTGGCGTGATCCGGGTCGCGCGGGGCGCGGGGCCCGCCTCACCGGGTGCCACGCTATCGGCGCCTCGACCCGAGCCGAATCAGCGGCGGTCGGGAGTCCCTCGCAGCCGCATATCGGCCGTCGGCCGAGCGTTCCAGGCCCGTGTCCGGCCCGTCCGCTGTAATGCCCCCGTAACGGTTCTGCAATGTCCGGCCGCCGCGGACTGCACGCCCCGGTAGGGACAATCCGGTCCCGCCGGTAGCCTGTGAGAACCACCCTGGCCGGCACTTGCCACGACACTGCAGACTGCCGATGAGGCAGGGAGGAGCCACCCGTGTCGACCCAGCCGCTCGTGCTCGTCGCGGACGACGAGCCCAGGATCACCAAGCTCGTTGCGATCGCGCTCTCGGAGGAAGGGTTCCGGGTCGTGACCGCGAACGGCGGTGAGCAGGCGCTCCAGAAAGCCGAGGAGGTCCGGCCGGACATCGTCCTGCTCGACATCGTCATGCCCGACCTCGACGGCATCGAGGTGATGCGCCAGCTCCGGGAGCGTCGGCCGGTACCGGTCATCCTGCTCACCGCCAAGGGCTCGACCGCCGACAAGGCCAAGGGCCTCGACCTCGGCGCGGACGACTACATCGCCAAGCCGTTCCATCCCGACGAGCTGGCGGCCCGCGTCCGTGCGGTCATCCGCCGCTCCGGCGGGGCCGAGCCCGGGGCCGGCGTGATCCGCTTCGACGACGTCGAGATCGACCTCGAGCGGCGGATGGTCACCCGCGGCGGCGAGCTGGTCCAGCTGTCGCGGACGGAGTGGCTGCTCCTCCAGCACCTGGCCGCGAACGCCGGCAAGGTCGTCCTCCATACCGAGCTCCTGACCAAGGTCTGGGGCCCGGAGTACCGAGACGATCTCCAGTACCTCCGTGTCTGGGTCAGCCGCGTCCGCCGGAAGCTCGGCGCTGCGCCCGGCGAGCCGGGCCGGATCCGGACGTTCCAGGGGATCGGCTACCTGCTCGACGTCGACGGCGCGACCCAGTCGCGTTCGGGGGAGGGCTCGGACGCCGAAGCCGGGACCCGCGAGGAGGCCGCCCTGATCGGCTGATCTCGGGCGCCGTCGCGGCGCCACCACATCACGACCCGCGTCGCAGCGGAGGGAGCGGTCGGCAACGACCGCTCCTTCGATTCACCGCCGGGTCAGGGCCGTCAGCCGTCCATCCTCGGTGATTCCCGCGCCGGCTCCCCGATCCAGACATGGCCGTCGGTGAACTGCTCGGCCTTCCAGATCGGGGCGCGGGCCTTCGTTTCGTCGATCGCATAGCGGGCCGCCTCGAACGCGGCATCGCGATGGGCGGCGCAGGCGACGATCGCGACCGACGGCTGGCCGAGGGGCACGACGCCCTCTCGGTGGACGATCGCCAGCCGGATCACCTTGAAGCGCGCTTCGATCTCGTCGGCGATCGAGGTGAGCACGGCCAGCACCATCTCCGAGTGCGCCTCGTACTCGAGGGCCTCCACCTCGCGGTCGGCATGCCGGGCCGCCTCGGCCTCCTGGCCCGGCGCCGGCGTTCCCGGCGACCGTCGGGTCACGCCGAGGAAGCCCGCCACCGCGCCGTCCGCCGGCGTGGCGAGTCGCTCGGCCAGCTCGGCCAGCAGCTCCGGGCCGAAGGGTTCGGACCGGACCTCGAGGATCCGACGGCGGCCGCCCCGCCCGTCACCGCCGCTACGGCTTCCCCCCGCTTCGGCGGCGCCGCCGCTGACCGGCGGGATCATCGCCACCTCATCGCCGTCGGCGAGCACCGTCTCGGCCGCGGCGTACGCGCCATTCCGCGCGAATCTCACGGCCACGCGACCGGGCGCGAGCCGCGGAAAGCGGTCAACGAGCGCCGTCCAGGCATCCTCGATCGTCGCGCCGGCCGGGAGGGCCAGCTCCACCTCGCGGGTTCCCGCGAGCTCGCGCTGCATCGCGAACAGCCTGACGCGGACGGTCGGCCCGGCCGCTGGAACGCCCGTCACGCCGCGGCTCCGCGATCGATCACACGAGCAGCCCGGCGCCGAAGTAGAGCCCGGCCGAGACGATCGAGCCGGCCGCGATCGTCCCGACGTTGATGTACAGCAGCCCGGTTGCCGACTCCATCGAGCGGGTCTTCGCGGTCTGGATCGCCGCCCAGCTCACGACCAGCGGAAAGACGAGCCCGACCAGCAGGCGCAGCCACACGAACAGCGCCCACGCGCCGGTAAGCGCGGCGAAGCCCGGCGCGCCGTCCGGCCCGGCACCGATCGCCGTCCAGGTCACGAACAGTGCCACCTGCGCGGCCAGGACCACGGTCAGCCAGCGCGCGAAGCGGACCAGCGGTGCCTCCGGGAGCTTCGGCGTGACGAGGTACCAGTGGCCGAGGACCATCGCCGCCCAGACGCCACCGAGCGCCGCCGCGAGAGCGACCAGCTGGACGAACAGCAGCAGGCCCCCGAACGAGCCGGCCGACCAGGACATCGCGGCCCCGACGAGGGTCGCGCCGCCCGCGACCAGCCCGGCCAGGGCGACCGGCACCGCCCGACCGCGCCGGAGGGCGAACGCGTAGGTGAGGGTTACGACCGCCAGGGCCGGGACGCCGAGCCGCCGGACCGAATCCCAGAGCAGGACGTCCCGCGGTGGATCGCCCTGGATCGGCGGCAGGCCGGCTTCCGAGAGCGCCGCCAGCACGGCGAAGGCCGTCGACGAGAGGGCCACGAACGTCAGGTAGCCGCGGGTCGCCTCGGTGAACAGGCGGCCGGCCACGACGGCGACCGTCGAGCCCACGGCGAGCCCGGTCAGGATCGTCCAGTTGATGAACGCGAGGCTCTCGGCGATCCGCTCGACCGACACGGCGGGAGTGTAGCCGCGGCCCGTGATCCGACCCGGGAGCGCCGAGAGGGCCGGTCCCCCATGACCGGCCCTCTCGCGTCGGGATTCGCGACGCTCAGCGGTAGCGATACGGGAGGTAGTAGCCCGAGTCGATGTACTTCCAGGGACTCACGCGGTACGAGCCGCTGGCCCACGGGAAGCCCCGCCAAACCTCGAAGTGGAGGTGCGGCCCGGTGGCACAGCCACTCTCCCCGATCGCGGCCAGCTTCGTCTCCTGGTCGCGGACCCACTTGCCCTTCCAGACGCTGATGGAGCCCCTGCGGACGTGGTAGTAGGCGGAGTACAGGCCGTTGCCATGGGAGACCCAGACCTGGTAGCCGCCGCAGTTGGACTTCCAGCCGGCAAAGACGACCTTGCCCGAGCGCATCGGGACGATCTTCGTGCCCGCACTGGCAGCGATGTCGTAGGCCTTGTGGCCGGATGAGTAGCCCTGGCTGACCCAGGAGGAGCGGCTTGCGACAGGCCAGTGAGCGAGGGCCGCCGCCGGCAGGAGGATCGCGATGGCCAGGGCCACCGCGATGGCGCGGATGGATCTGCGCATGGATGGGTGTGGGCACGCCGCAGCGCTGCCCGTACTCCTTTCTTCCTGGAGCCCTCCGCGACGAACGAAGGACAACGAGCGGATGGCCCGCCTGCCCGGCTCGCGGCAGCGCTTGGGCTGTGCCGGGCCGCACTGGGGCTGCGCCGGGCACCGCGTTCAGGCGACGGGGGTGGCTGGGGTGATCCGCCACACCAGTTCGGCGAAGCGACCTGCCGAGCGGCTGGGACGTGGTGCGGATCGGGGGCGATTGTGCCAGCGCCCGTGCGGGCCTGTCATGCAGGTGTCATACGCAACGTCGATTCCGTAGCGGAAACTCGGACGACGCCCTCGAGAGGTAGCCGCCCACGCGTCGCCGCGCCGCCGGCATCCGCGTCGCTAGGATTCGCCGTGGAGGTGACGGCATGACCGACGGCAGCACGACGATCACGTGGTTCGGCCACGCCTGCGTCGAGGTCCGGACGCCGGGTGGCCGGACGATCCTGTTCGATCCCTGGTTCGGCAATCCCCTGAGCCCGCGGGCCGCCGAGGCGGTCGAACGCTGCGACCTCATGCTCGTGACCCACGGTCACGACGACCATCTTGGCGAGGCCATCCCGATCGCCAGCCGGACGCGACCGGCGTGGCCCGCGATCCACGAGCTGGGGCTGTGGCTGAGCAGCGTGTACGCCCATCCCGAGACCGTCATCGGCATGAACAAGGGCGGCACCGTCGAGGCCGCCGGGCTGCGGGTGACGATGACCTCCGCCGACCACTCCGCCGGCAATTGGGACGGGAGCCTCGGCGTCCCGCGCTATCTCGGCGAGCCCGCGGGGTTCGTGGTCGAGCTCGAGGACGGCAGCCGGCTGTACCACGCCGGTGACACCAACGTCTTCGGGGACCTGCGGCTGATCGGCGAGCTCGGGCACCCGGACCTGGCGATGCTGCCGATCGGCGGCCACTACACGATGGGCCCGCGCGAGGCCGCCCTGGCGGTCGAGCTGCTGGGCGTCCGGGAGGTCCTCCCGATCCACTACGGAACCTTCCCGATCCTCGCCGGGACCCCGGAGCAGTTGCGGGCGGAGCTGGCGTCGCGCGGGCTCGGGAACGTCGTCGTCCACGAGCCGCAGCCGGGCGCCTCGATTCGGCGCTGAGCCACGCCGCGTTGATCGGCCGGGCTCGCTGACCCGAGGGTCCGGGGCCATCCCGGACGAACGGGTGGCTGCCGCGACGCACCGCCTGGGGCGTCATGGACCTCGCATCGTCGCCGAGGTCCCATGCACGCCGAGCCCCACCAGCCCGACTTCACGCACGATCCGATCCTGGATGGGCGGGACAGCCTTCGCTTGGTCAAGCTCCGGCTCGCCCTGACCCTCATCACGGTCGCCCTCCTGCCGATCGCGGCGGTCTCGCCGGTCGTGCGCGCGATCGCCGGCGAGGCGAGCCTGTCGCACCACCTCCGGCTCGACGCCGACGCCTCGGCGACCGCGTCGAAGCTCGGCGCCGAGCTGGACTGGCTGCGCGCGACGACCGCCAGCTGGATCGTCGAGGCTGACATCGTCGCGGCCGCCGCGGCCGAGCCCGACGGCGACGCATCGACCATCGCCTCGACGCGCCTGGCGACCCTGGTCCGGCGGCCGTCCGGGTCCGTCACGGCCGTCGCCCTCGTCGTCGGGTCGGCCCCGACCCTTGGTGTCCGGGCCGCAGCGGGCGCGCCGCTCGACCTGCGCCGCCTGCCGGCCGGCGAGGTCTCGGGGCTGGTGCCGGGAGCGGGCGACGGCAGCGGCACGATCCTGGTCGTCCAGACGGCGCCCGAAACGAAGAACGCGCCGCGGCGGACGTTGGCCGCGGTCATCGACCTGGAGCGGCTGCTGGCCTGGGCCGCTCCCGCAGCCAGCATTCCCGGCCGGGGCATCAACCTTGTCGACTCGGCGGGCAGGGCCGTCGCGACCACCGCGGCGCCGTTCGACGCGGCGGCGCTACCTGGCCAACTCCTCGCGTTCGCGACCGATCTCGCCAAGGCATCGGACGGGGAGGGTTCGGTCGTCGTGGACGGGCTCCGGGCCTGGACCGTCACGGTCTCGGCGCCGATCCCGCTGACGGCCATGCCGGCGTCGGCGCTCGCGGCGCTCGCGATCCTGCTCCTGCTGCTGGTGGGATTCACGGCCTGGATGGCCCGCCAGATCCTCCGGCCGGCGGCGCGGCTGGAGGCCTCGCGCTCGCGCCTCCGCGAGCTCTACGAAAGCGCGCGCGAGGCTGCCCTGCGCGACAGCCTGACCGGCCTCGGCAACCATCGGTCGTTCCAGGAGACCCTCGGCCGGATGGTCGAGGGATCGCGCCGCTACGGCACGCCGTTCTCGCTCGTGCTACTGGACGTCGACGAGTTCAAGCGCATCAACGACTCGCGCGGCCACGCTGTCGGCGACCAGCTGCTCGGCGAGCTCGGCGACCTCATCCGATCGACGATTCGGCTGTCCGACGCGGGCTACCGGGTCGGTGGCGACGAGTTCGCGATCCTGCTCCCCCAGACCGACGCCGATGGCGCCGCGGTCATGGCCAACCGGCTGCTCGGCCGGGCGCTCCAGGAGCGCGGCACCGGGACGTACCGCAGCCCGATCTCGTTCTCGGCCGGGATCACGGCCTGCCCCGAGTACGCCCAGACCCGGCACGAGCTGACCGCCCAGGCCGACGCCGCGCTGTATCGCGGCAAGCGCGCCGGCCGGACGGTCGTCACGGTCTACGACCCATCGATCGACCATGGCCACGTCGACGAGGGCATGCGCGCGGAGCTCTCCAGCGCCATCTCGGTCGTGATCGAGTCCGGGATGCTCACGCCCGTCTTCCAGCCGATCGTCGACCTCCGGACCGGCATCGTCTCGGCCTACGAGGGCCTCGTCCGCGTCCCGCCCGAGTCGACCTTCGCCTACGCCGGAGCGCTGTTCGACGCCGGCGAGATCTCTGGCCGCGTCGTCGATCTCGACCGCGCGGCCCTCGACACGGTCCTCGCGGCGGCCGGTGACCTCGACCCGACGATCAGCATCAGCCTGAACGTCTCGCCACGGACGCTCGAGGCGCCCGAGTTCAACGCCGCGGTCCTCCTCGCGATCCTGCACCGCCACGCCATGCCACCGGAGCGCGTGATCCTGGAGCTGACGGAGCGCCACGCACCCAGGGATCCCGAGCGGCTGGGCCGGATGATCACCGAGCTGCAGGCGGCTGGCGTCCGCATCGCCGCGGACGACGTCGGCGCCGGCAACGCCGGGCTGCGGCTCCTGAGCCAGTACCGCTTCGACGTCGTGAAGGTCGACCTGTCGCTCGTCCAGGGTTCCGGGCAGGATCAGGGACTCTCGATCCTGACCTCGCTCGTCCAGATGGCCGGCCGGCTCGGCGCGATGACGATCGCCGAGGGCGTCGAGACGATCGGCCAGCTCGAGACGATCCGTCGTCTCGGCGTGACCTGTGGCCAGGGCTACCTGCTCGGCCGGCCCTCGCCGGGTCACGACGCGAGCTGGATCGATCTCATCGCCCTCGAGCGCGACGCGCGCCAGCCGGGCCTCGGGCTGACGCCGACAGCTGCCCTGGCGGACGGGGCTCAGGCGCTCGACGTGCCGGTGGCGCGGCGCAGGCGGTCCAGCGCGTCCCTGAAGACCTCGAGCGTGTCGAAGGAGTAGAGGACGAACGTCGCGCGGCTGACGCAGGTCGCCCGCGCGAGCGCCTCGGCGACGGTTGCGAGGCCGACGTCGGCGCCCTCGGCGAGCGGGTAGCCGTAGATCCCGCAGCTAATCGCCGGGAAGGCGATCGAACGGGCTGCAACCTCGTCGGCCCGGGCCATCGCGGACCGGTAGGCCGACGCGAGCAGCGCACGCTCGCCGGCGCCGCCGCCGCGCCACATCGGGCCGACGGCGTGGATGACCCAGCGCGCCGGCAGGATCCCGGCGCTCGTGACGACGGCCTCCCCGGTCGGGCAGCGACGCGTTCGGCCATATCGAGCCTCGAGATCGCGGAGGATCGCGGGCCCGCCCACGCGGTGGATCGCGCCGTCGACGCCGCCGCCGGGCGCGAGGCCCTCGTTGGCGGCATTCACGACGGCGTCCGCCGCGAGGCGGGTGATGTCGCCCTGGGTGATCGCGAGCACCCGCCCGGGCGCGACCTCGAACCAGCCGCCGCTCGTCATGCCATCCCCGACAGGGCGCCGAGGTGCTCGGTCAGGCGGAGGTTCTCGCGATAGTCGATCGGGACGTCGACGAGGCTCGGGCCATCCACCTCGAGGGCCCGCATGAGCGTCGGGTACAGCTCGGCCGCCGCACCGACGCGGAAGCCCGGGATCCCGAACGAGCGGGCGAAGTCGACGAGGTCGGGGTTGCCGAACCCGACCGCGAACGGCCGCCCGAACTCGACCCGCTGCTTCCAGTCGATGAGCCCGTAGCCGTCGTCGCGCCAGACGACGACCGTGATCGCCGTCCCCAGGCGCTTCGCCGTCTCCAGCTCCTGGGCATTCATCAGGAAGCCGCCATCGCCGCACAGCGCGACGACCCGGCGCTCGGGATGGACGAGCTTCGCGGCGATCGCGCCGGGCAGGGCGATTCCCATCGCGGCGAAGCCGTTCGAGATGATCACGGTGTTCGGCTCGTAGGCCTGGTAGAGGCGCGCCACCCAGATCTTGTGGGCGCCGACGTCGCTGACCACGATGTCCTCCGGGCCGAGTGCCCGGCGCAGGTCGTAGATCGCCCGCTGCGGCTTCACCGGGAACCCATCATCGGCCATCCCCACGGCGAGGTCGGCCAGCAGCTCGGTGCGGAGATCGGCATGGACCAGCGTCTCGCGGGACGCGTGCCGGGCGTTGGCATCGCGACCGCCGACGCCGCCCGGAAGCGTTGCCTCGAGCAGCCGCTCCAGCGAGCCGCCGATGTCGCCGATGAGCTCGATCTCGGGCTGATAGGCCGCGTCGACTTCGGCTGGTTGCGTATCGACGTGGACGATTCGCTTCGCTCCGTCGGGGTTCCAGCGCGCCGGCGCGTACTCGACGAGGTCGTAGCCGACCGAGATCACCAGGTCGGCCCGGTCGAATCCGGTGAGGACGTGGTCGCGGGCCTGGAGCCCCACAGCCATCAGCGACAGGTGGGACCGGTCGTCCATCACGCCCTTGCCCATGAAGGTCTCGGCGACGGGCAGGTGGAGCCCGCGGGCGAGCGCCCGCAGCGCGCGGGCGGCACGGCGGCGGATGACGCCGTTCCCGGCCAGGACGAGCGGCCGTTCCGATTCGTTGATGAGCCGCGCGGCGTGGGCGATCGCCTCTTCGCTCGGCTCCGGGAAGTACGTCCGGCCGGGCCGGAGCGGACCGAGCCCGTCGTCCTCGATGGCCGCGGCAGCGACGTTCTCGGGCAGCTCGACGTGGGTCGGGCCGGGCTTCTCGAGCGTCGCGACGCGGAACGCCTTCCGGACGACCTCCGGCAGCACCGCGGACCGCTCGATTCGAGTGTTCCACTTCGTTACCGGCCGGAACATCTCGACGACGTCGACGACCTGGTGGGCTTCCTTATGGAGCTTGTCCGAGCCTGCCTGGCCGGTGATCGCGACGAGTGGAGCGCGATCGAGGAACGCGTCGGCGATGCCGGTCAGGAGGTTCGTGGCGCCAGGCCCGAGGGTGGCCATGGCCACCGCCGCGCGACCGGTCAGCCGGCCGTGGACGTCGGCCATGAAGGCGGCGCCCTGCTCGTGGCGCGTCGTGACGTGGCGGATCCCCGCGGCCCGTGACAGGGCGTCGAGGACGTCCATCGTCTCCTCGCCCGGGACCGAGAAGACGAGCTCGCAGCCCTCCGCGACGAGGCACTCGACGAGCAGGTCCGCGACGGTCCGGCGTCGGGCATCCCGCGCGTGCGTCTCGGCCATGACGCCGAGTCTAGTCGCGCCGCGGGCTCACCCGGTGGCGACGATGCCGCGGTTTCGGCGGTGGGCCGCGCCCGGCATGGGCGCGACCCACCGATGCGTCAGCGGGGCAGGTTGCAGAACAGCTGCCCGCGGATCTCGCCGGGCGGCAGTGCGATGGTGTGGACGTTGACGTACGCCCCGCCGGACTGCATCGCCGCGATCAGCTCCTCGAAGTTGGCGATCCCGTCCGGACAGGCCGCCGATGGAGCGCGGGGGATGACGTTCGCGGCCGTGATCGTCCCCTCGGCGAGGGTTCCGTTGACGGTCACGCCAGCGGCGTTGAACCCGAACAGGAAGGCGACGACCGGGCCGTTGTCGTCGGGGCCGCCGCAATGGATGTGGGACTGCGTGACGCCCTCGATGTTGGCGACGATGAGCCGGTAATCCATGGCGGTGCCGTCAGCGCTGAGCTTGAACGTCGCGACGCCGCGTCCTGCGGAGTCGCTCGCGGGGTTCTCGTTGCGGGCCGCCAGGACGGCCACGAAGCGGTCGCCGGTCGCGCTGACCGGACCGGCCGTGACGACGAGCGCGAGGACGGCGAGACCCAGCCGGACTCTCCACCGACGAACCATGGCCACCTCCTTCCGAGGCCTGGGCGATCCGGGACGGCAGCCCTCGGCCTGTACCCAGCCTTACGCCGCGGAGGACCTCCCGGATCCCGGACCGCGCATGCGGGCCCTCGACGGCCGCGCGGCAGCGGTCAGCGCCGGCGGCCGCCGCCGAAGATCGTGCCGAAGACGCCGCGGATGAGGTCCTGCCCGACGCGAGCGGTCGCGACGCGACCACCGGTCCGGATGGCCGTCTCGAGCATCCGCTGGCGAGCCCGCTCCGCCCGGGCTCGCTCCGTGGCCTGGCGCTTGAGCTCCCGCTCCATGGCCCTTCGCTCGCGCTCGGCGGCTCGCTCGGCGGCTCGCTGCGCCGCGGCCATCTCCCGGGCCTGGCGCTGGATCTCGCGGCGCTGCTGGGCCGGGCCCAGCGTGCCCGGGTCGCCCTCGCCGGCGACGCCAGCCGCGGCTGCCTGTGCGGCGGCCTCGCGCGCCGCGGCGAGACGAGCGGTGATGATCTCGTGAGCGCTGTCGCGGTCGATCGCCTGGCCGTACCGGGCCTTCAGCGGGCTCATCGCGATGCGGCCGTGGAACTGGATCTCGTCGATCGGGGCCATGAGCGAGTCGGGCGCCAGCAGGCGAGTGGCGGCCAGTGGGGTCGGCACGCCACGTGGCGACAGGACGGTCACCACCGCCTCGCCGATCCCGAGCGAGGTGAGCGTTCGGTCGACGTCGTAGAACTCCGTCATCGGGAATGTCCGGGCGGTCTTGCGGAGCGCGTCGGCATCGTCTGGCGTGAAGGCCCGCAGCGCGTGCTGGACGCGGTTGCCGAGCTGCGACAGGACCGCCGGCGGGACGTCCGTCGGGGCCTGCGTGACGAAGTACACGCCGACGCCCTTCGACCGGATCAGCCGAGCCGTCCGCTCGATCTGGTCCATCAGCGCCTCCGAGGCGTCCTCGAACAGGAGGTGGGCCTCGTCGAAGAAGAAGCACAGCTTCGGCTTCGGCAGGTCGCCAACCTCGGGCAGGCCCTCGTACAGTTGGGCGAGCAGCCACAGCATGAA
This sequence comes from Candidatus Limnocylindrales bacterium, assembly GCA_052038965.1. Classification (GTDB taxonomy): domain Bacteria; phylum Chloroflexota; class Limnocylindria; order Limnocylindrales; family CSP1-4; genus UBA5189. The sequence goes on from JBQGDI010000114.1 coordinate 15,227, forward strand.
CGTCGAGAACAGCCGCGGCTTGTCCATGACGTCGCGCAGCTCGAGGATGCTGATGATCCCGTGGCCCTCGGGGGTGGTCCGCAGCAGGTCGTCGACATCGAACTCGGGCTCGCCGAAGAAGATGTCCGCGCCCTCCTGCTGGAGGACGACGATCGACCGCAGGAGCACCCCGACCGAGGCACTCGACATGCCCCCGTAGTCCTCGAGGATCGGCTTGCCCTCGTCCGACGAGAGGAACTTCAGCGTCGTGGCCAGGTCCTCGAGGTCGAGGAGCGGCAGGCTGTTGTCGTCGCAGTACTTGAAGACGAGCGCCAGGATCGAGGTCTGGGTCTCGTTGAGGTCGAGGACCTTGCCCAGCAGCAGCGGCCCGAACGAGCTGACGGTCGCCCGGACCTGCGCCCCGAGGCCGCCGCTCAGCGACAGGAACTCGACCGGGTGGCTGACCGGCTCGAACGGCACGCCGAGCGAGGCCATGCGCTCGACGACCTTGGCGTTCGTGGCGTCACCCGGTGCGGCGAGACCCGTGAGGTCACCCTTGATGTCGGCGATGAACACCGGCACGCCGGCCTTCGAGAGCTGCCCTGCCAGGAGCTGGAGTGTCTTCGTCTTGCCGGTCCCGGTCGCGCCCGCCACGAGCCCGTGCCGGTTGAGCATCGACAAGGCGACGGCGACCTGGGGAGCGGGCAGCACCTCGCCCTCGTGCATCGCACCGCCGATCACGAGGCACGGCTCGCCGAGCCGGTATCCCGCCTCCATGGCGGCGGCGAATCGAGGGTCCATCCCCGACGAGTCTGCCACGCCGGGCGGCCGACCGTTTGGGCCGAGTGGCCCACAGCTTCGGGTTCCCTTGGTCTGGAGCATCACCGCCGGGCGGCGCAGCATCCACCCACGCCCCTCCGAGGGACCCATTCGGGCCGTCCCTCGTCGTCGGGCAGCTGGAGGATCCGGCATGAAGATCATGGACATCGAGGGCATCGGCCCGACGTATGCGGCGAAGCTCAAGGACGCGGGCGTCGACACCGATGCCGAGCTGCTGGAGCGAGGCGGCACGCGCAAGGGCCGAAGCCTCCTGGCGGAGACGACCGGCCTGTCGGAGCAAACGATCCTGGAGTGGGTCAACCACGCCGACCTGATGCGGATCCACGGCGTCGGCCCGGAGTACGCCGACCTGCTCGAGGAAGCCGGGGTCGACACCGTCCCCGAGCTGGCCCAGCGCAATCCCGCCAACCTCTTCAAGACCATCGTCAAGGTCGCTGAGGACAAGCAGCTCGTCCGGCGCCCGCCGAGCGAGGGCATGGTCGCCGACTGGGTCACCGAGGCCGCGAAGCTCGGTCGGACCATCGAGTACTGATCGCGCCGGCGCCACGCCGGTGCCTTGTGATCACCATCGCCCGGCTGCCATGATGGCGCCGGGCGAATGGCGTCCGGACGGATGACCCGGAGCCGGGAGCTGGAGGAGACCCGAGGATGTGGAGTGAGTTCAAGGCGTTCCTGCTCAAGACGAACGCCCTCGCGCTGGCCATCGGCGTCATCATCGGCGCCGCACTCGGGACCGTCGTCGGCTCCCTCGTCGCCGACATCATCATGCCGCCGATCGGCCTCCTGCTCGGCGGAGTCGATTTCGAGCAGCTGAAGATCGTCCTCAAGGCGGCCACGGATCCGGCCGACCCGACGACCGAGGTCGCGATCCGCTACGGCACGTTCATCAACGCCGTGATCACGTTCGTCGTCATCGCCTTCGTCGTGTGGTGGATCTCCAAGATGTTCATCCGCGAGGAGGTTCCGGCGGCCATCAAGACCTGTCCCTTCTGCAAGGAGTCCAACGCCTCCGACGCGACCCGCTGCAAGGCCTGCACGAGCGAGATCTGACCGCCCGCCTCGGCCCTCCTGTCTCGCTGGGGCCTCTGCCTGGGCATTCGCTGGGGCCCCGCCGGGCCGCGATCGGCGCCTGGCCGGTCGCTCGGCCGTCCTACGCCATTCCTGTCATCCACCAATCGGGGTGGTGTTCGACGCCGCGGGGCGGGCCGGCCGAGGTCGCGGGCTGGTCCCGCCGAGCCCCGCCGAGCGTGGTCGGACGGGTTCGGCGGCCCGGCGCGGGTCGGCCCCCATCCCGGCGGTGGCGAGCACCACCCGGGCTGGTATCTGGCACGAAC
>JBQGDI010000115.1:0-29775 GCA_052038965.1 Candidatus Limnocylindrales bacterium
CCGCGCCCTGCACATCGATCTTGAGGACGACGTCGCGGCCCTCGACGAGGGCCGTCCGAACCTCATCCCGCGGCGTGCCGTACCAGTTGCCATGGACCTGGTTCGCCTCGAGCAGCTCGCCGGCGTCGCGCCGCTCGACGAACTCGCGCCGGGTCAGGAAGTGGTAGTGAACACCGTCCTCCTCGTACGGCCGCCGCTCGCGCGTCGTGCAGGTCACGACGAAATGGCGTGGCGGCTCTGCGGCCAGCTTCTTCAGCTCGTTGATGACGGTGTCCTTGCCGACGCCCGACGGCCCCGAAACGATGACGAGCAGGGCGCCCGGCGCGCCGACGACCGAGCGCTCGGCTGTCAAGCGCGGCTCGCGCAGGCCCACGAGCGTCGTCTCGAGCTCGGGCGGCAGGGGCGCCTCGGCGCGGATGAGCCGGTCGCCGCTGGCCGCGGCCAGCTCGACGCGCCACGAATGGAGGAACAGCCGGTCCAGGCCCGCCGGTCCGCGGCGCGCGGCGGCCGTGCCGTAGACCGTGTCGCCGGCGATCGAATGGCCAATCGCCGCGAGGTGGACGCGCAGCTGGTGAGTCCGGCCGGTCACGAGGTCCAGCTCGAGCAGCGTCCAGCCGTCGAACCGCTCGCGGACCCGGTAGAGCGTCGTCGCCGGCCGGCCGCCGGCCACGACCGCCATGCGCGTCCGGTGCCCGGGGTCGCGCCCGATCGGCGCCTCGATCCGGCCGGCACCCGCGGCCACCGACCCGGCGACGAGGGCCAGGTAGGTCTTCTTGACCCGGCGCGCCTTCAGCTGCGCCTGGAGCGAAGCCTGGGCGGCGTCCGTCCGGGCGACCATGAGCAGCCCGCTCGTGTCGCGGTCGAGGCGATGGACGATGCCGGGGCGCTGGACGCCCGCGATGCCCGCGCCGGACAGCGGCTCGCCGCGTCCGAGCAGCGCGTTGACGAGCGTCCCGGTCGAGTGGCCCGGCGCGGGGTGGACGACGAGTCCCGCGGGCTTGTCGACGATCAGCAGGTCTTCGTCCTCGTAGACGACGGGGACGACGATGTCGGGCCGCGGCTCGAGCTCCGAGGGCGCCGGGGGCGGCACGGTCAGCTGCAGCACGGCACCCGCCGACAGCACGGCATTCGCCTTCAGCGGGCGACCGTCGGCGGTCAGGCGTCCTTCGGCGATCAGGCGCTGGACGTGACTCCGCGACAGGCCGCTGAGGTCCGCCGCGACACGATCGGCACGCTGCGGCGCGGCGTCGGCCGGGATCGTCAGCCGCAGCGTCGACTCCGAGGCGCCGGCAACGTCAGGCATGGTCCGCCGCGGCATCGTCTCGGGGCCCGGCGTCAGACGGCGCCGGGCCGTGGCCAACGCGACCGGCAAGCCAGGGCCAGACCGTCATCGCCAGCAGCAACGCGATCGAAGCGCTGATCGAAGCGTCGGCGACGTTGAACGTGTACCAGCGGAGGTCGCCGATCCCGATGTCGACGAAGTCGATGACGTAGCCGTACCGCAGCCGGTCGGCGAGGTTGCCGATGGCGCCTCCGAGCAGCAGCCCGAGGGCCAGCGTCAGGTAGGGGCTGCGGCCGGACTTGCCGTGGAACAGCACGATCCCGGAGATCGCGATAAGCGACAGGATCGCGAACGGAACGGCGTAGCCGCGGAGCATCCCGAACAACCCGCCGGTGTTCTGGGCGTGGATGAGCCGCACCAGGTCGCCGACGATTGAAACGGAATCGCCGGGCTGGAGCCACGCTGCCAGCCACGCCTTCGAGAGCTGGTCGGCGATCGCGATGGTCGCGGCGAGCGCCACGAACGGGATCCAGAGCGGGCGCCCCTCCGCTCCGCCGCTCATGCCGGCGTCGGACCGTCGATGGCGCGGACCCCGAGCTCGGCTGGACCGTCCGACAGCTCCACCCGGCCCCGCGTCAGGCCGTCGTCCGGAGCGCCGCGGAGGATCGTCTCGGCGAGAGTCTCCGCGGCCACCGCCGCGAGAAGGGGCTCGACCGCGGCCGGGACCCGCTCGATCCACAGCTCGATCCGCGCGTCGAGGTCGAGCCCGGCCTCCCGACGCAGGTCCTGGACCGCCCGCTGCAGCTCCCGCGCGTCTCCCTCCGCCTGGAGCTCGGGCGTGATCTCGGTATCGATGACGACGACGAGGCCCTCATCGTGGGCCACCGCGGTACCCGGCCGCGGGGTGGCGAGGATCTCGACCTCGTCGGGCGGGAGCGTGACGCCGCCGAGCGTCACGGATCCGTCCGGGTGGATCTCGAAGGCGCCAACGCGCGCGGCGGCCATGACCGCCGGGATCGCCGGTCCGAGCCGCTTCCCGATCTTCGGCAGGAGCGGCTTCACGCGCCGCTCCACGAGCTCGGACTCGTCGTCGATTCGCACGACGGCCTTGATGTTGACCTCCGCGGCGACGAGGTCGAGGAGCGCGGCTTCATCCCGCAGCTCGCCGCCCGGCAGCGCGAGCCACATCCGGGCCAGCGGCTGCCGAACCTTCAGGCCGGCGCCGGACCGGAGGGTTCGGACGAGCTCGACGGCCCGGCGCGCCGTTGCCATCGCCACCTCGAGACCCTCGTCCCGCCCGGGTGCGAGCTCGATCGTCGGCCAGCGCGTCAAGTGCACGGACTCGGGCGCGGCCGTCGCTTGCTCGGCGACGAGGTTTCGATACATCGCGTCGGCCAGGAACGGCAGGATCGGGGCCAGGACCTGCGCGCTCGTCACGAGGATCGAGTGCAGCGTCGCGAGGGCCGCCGCTCGATCGGCCGTGGCAGCGCGGCGCGAGAACCGGCGGCGGGACAGCCGCACGTACCACGTCGAGAGGTCATCGATGAAGGCGCTGACGAGTCGGGTCGCAGCGAGCGCGTCGTAGTCGGCCAAGCGTTCCTCGACCCCCGCGGCCAGCGCCGCCGCCCGTGACAGGATCCAGCGGTCCATCGCCGGGCGCTCGCGGATCGGTGGAGCCGACGCGGCGTCGGCCGGGCTCCAGTCGGCGGCCCGGGCGTAGGTCACGAAGAATGCGTAGGCGTTCCAGAGCACGAGCAGCTCGCGGCGCGACTCGTCCGCGGTATGCCAGCCGAAGTTGATGTTGTCCTCGGGCCGCGCCTTGGCGAACGTCCAACGCATGACGTCGATGCCCATCCGCTCGGCGGCCTCATCGAAGTCGATCGCGTTGCCCCAGCTCTTGTGCATCTGCCGACCGTCCTCGCCGAACACGAGGGCGTAGCCGAAGATCGTCCTGAACGGCGGCTCGCGCCGCAGGACGGTGCCCATCGCGAGCATCGAGTAGAACCAGTTCCGGAACTGGCCCGGGAAGCTCTCGGTGATGAAGTCGGCCGGATACCACTTCGCCCAGTACTCCGGGTCCTCGCGGAAGTGCAGCGTCGAGAACGGCACGATGCCCGCGTCCAGCCAGGGATTGCCGACGTCGCTGATCCGCCGCGTCGGGGCGCCGCAGCTCGAGCAGGCGATGACGACCTCGTCGACGAACGGCCGATGCGGGGTATGACCCTCGAAGCGCTCCCAACCTTCGATCGCCCGCTGGCGCAGCTGCTCGCGGCCGCCGATGACGTCGAACGCGCCGCACCGCTCGCAATCCCAGATGGGCAGCGCCAGGCCCCAGTAGCGCTTCTTGCTGATCATCCAGTCGTGCATGTTCAGGAGCCAGTCGAGCTCACGCTCGTACCCGAATCCCGGGATCCAGCGGATCTGGTCGACGACCTCCATGATCTGGTAGCGGAGGCTGGAATCAACCTCGGCCTTCGTCAGCTGGTCGCGCGGCCTGTCGTAGACCGGACCCATGCTGATGAACCACTCGTCGACGAGGCGGAACAGCAGCGGCGTGCTGCAGCGCCAGCAATGTGGGTAGCGGTGCGAGTACGGCTCGAGGTGGTAGAAGACGCCCTTCCGCTGGAGGTCGTCGATGATGGCCTCGGCGACGTTCGGCGCCTCCCGACCCGATAGCCAGCCGAAGCCGTCGAGGTAGCGCCCGTCCTCGTCGATGGGTCCGATGGCTGGGAGCCCGAGCGACTTGCCAAGCATGTAGTCCTCGGCGCCGGCGCCCGGCGCGATGTGGACGATGCCGGTGCCCTCGTCCTCGCCGACGTCGTCCCAGGCCACGACCCGGTGCTCGTACGGCGTGCCGGTCGCGGTCCGCGGAGCGCCGGCAGCCAGCCCCCGCTCGAATATCCCCTGGACCGCCGGCAGCTCGTCGTACGGGCCGCGATACCGCCAGCCGACGAGCTCCGCGCCGGGCTTCTCGTCGACGACCTCGAATGGCCCGACGAGAGCCCGCTTCAGCACCCCTCGCCCGAGCCACAGCCGGTCCCCGCCCTGCCGGACCTGGACGTATCGCTGGTCGGGATGGACCGCGGCCGCGACGTTCGCGGCGAGCGTCCAGGGCGTCGTCGTCCAGACGAGCAGCGACTCGCCGGGCCGGTCGACGATCGGGAACTTGACCGTCAGCCCCGGGTCCTCGCGGTCCGCATAGCCCTCGTTCATCTCCATCTGGCTGATGCCCGTCCCGCAGCGCGGGCACCACGGCATCGAGTCGCTGCCCTTGTACAGCCAGCCGCGGCGATGGCACTCCGCCAGGAAGCCCCAGATGAGGTCGTTGTTCTCGTTCGAGAACGTGAAGTACGAGCCGCCGATCTCCTTCTCGCCGAGCCGCCCGACGAGCATCTCGGCGGTGTCCGTCACCGGGCCCTCGACGCCCGGCGTCGTCGCGGCCTGGCGCGGGTCATCGTTCAGCAGGTCGCGGAGTCGGCGCAGCTCGTCGGGGTCGTTCCAGTCCATCCACATCCCGAGCCGGATCGACTGTTCGGTCTGGCGCGCGGCGTACGTCAGGACCCGCTGCTTGCAGAGGCTCACGAACTGGGCGATCCCGAAGGCCTCGATGTCGCGCTTGCTCGTGAAGTTCAGCTCGCGCTCGACGTTGACCTCGACCCACAGGCCCTGGCAGTCGAAGCCGTTCTGCCAGCGCTGGTCCTCGCCGAGCATGGCGTGGAAGCGCTGGAAGAGGTCTTTGTACATCCGGCCCCAGGCGTGGTGGACGCCCATCGGGTTGTTGGCCGTGATCGGCCCGTCCAGGAAGCTCCAGCGGCGGCCGCCGGCATTCTGGGCGCGGAGACGCGCGAACGTGCCGCGTTCGCGCCACAGGTCAAGCAGCTCGTGCTCCTGGGCCACGAAGTCCGGGCGCGTCGGAACGGGTCGGAACATGGGCCCGTAATGCTACCGGCCCTCGGCGCCGGGAGCGCCGGCTTCCTCAACGGTCACCCGAGCGGCAGCGTTGCGGCCGCGGGATTCCGCGGGAGCCCTCCCGCCGCCGCTCCGTTCCGCCGCGACGTTCCGCGCAGCGACGTTCACCAGGCCCTCCCGCCGCCATCTTCCGCGGCGCCATTCCGTGGGGCGTATGAACGAACACGCGAGCGCGCGGGACTGGCACGTGGGGCCCCATCGCGTGCCAGGTCTTCCACCGGACGTATGACCGGACACGCGAGCTCGTCGTCGCCCATTCCACGGGCTGCCCGCGTGTCGCTTCATACGCGGGGCGTAAGGGGTCAGCCAGTCGTACCCGGACTGTCCCCCTCGCGCACCAGGATGATCGGCGTCATCTCGTCGTCCTGGCCCATTGGGTTGTCGAGCAGGATCAGGCGCGCATCGGCCTTCGAGACCGGGACGCCCGCGCTCATCGAGATGATCTTCACGTCGATGTTGTTGCCATCGATGATCGAGGTCGGGATGCCGAGCTCGGCCTCGACCGTCCGGCAGACACCGTCCGGGTCGATCGGCGGCAGGACGCAGTACTCGGTGTAGGGCCACATCGCGTCGGGATTGAAGCCGTCGATCTCCGACACGCGGCCCGCGATCCGCCAGAACACGCCCCGAATGCCGACCAGGCGCGTGATCGTGCCGAAGAACGTCGCAGCGAGCATGCGCGGATAGCCGGCCATGTCGATCGCGGCCTGCATCTTCTTGGGGTGTGACCAGGCGATGTCCTTGGGGTACTTCGTCACGCCCTTGACGATGAGCTTCGCGAGCCAGCGCTCCTTGACGGTCGAGATGTGCCGGACGTTGTTCTGGCACATCGAGACGACCTTTTCGGAGAGTGCGATCCAGTCGCCGGGCTGCGCGACCGGCGGGACGTAGCGCCGCAGGACGCCCATGAGGTCCTCGCCGAACTCGACCTTGTGCGTCCGGATGCCCCAGCGCCGCCAGGTCCGGCCCTCGACCGTGATCGGCGGCAGCTCCCGCAGCGTGCCGGGACCGGAGGTCGGCCCGGCGCCCCCGGGAGTGCCCTGATCTGGCGTCGCGCCGTCCCCGGGCTGCGTTGGCATGGCGGTCTCGGCCGTGGTGCTCATGAAGTCCGGCTATCCTACCCCGCGATGCAGCCGGGCCACGAGTCTCAGGGTCGTGTCGGCCCGCGCTCCCGATCGGCGTTCACCGCTGCGTTCCTGTCGCTGCTCTTCCCGGGTCTCGGACAGGCCTACCTGGGTGCCTACCGTCGGGCGATCGGCTGGGCCGCGCCGCCGCTGCTGCTCGGCAGCCTGGCGGCCGGTTTCGCCGTTCGGATGGACCCGATCGAGCTCGCCGGGATCGCACTCCAGACGTGGTTCCTGGGCGGCGTCTTCGCGCTCAATCTCGTGCTGCTGGCCTACCGCGGCGCGTCCATCTTCGACGCCTGGTTGATTGCCCGGGCGATCGATGCCGCGCCAACCCGCGGCTCGCATGCCGGCCCCATGACCCTGGCCCGGACCGCCGGTGTCGTGTCGATCGCCGGGCTCACCGCGGTGCTCCTCGTCATGAGCCTCGCCCACGTCGCGGTCGCCCGCTACGACCTCCTCCTCGCCGGGACCGCGGACTGCATCTTCGACCCCGATGCCCCCGGTTGCGAGGCGGGGCAATCGCAGGCGCCGGGCGGGAGCACGACGCCGGCACCGAGCGCCCCACCGACGCCGGCCCCGAGCCTCGGCCCGGAGGTGTCCGGGCCGCCCGTCCCGCCGTGGGACGGCAAGGAGCGCCTGAACATCCTGCTCATCGGCGCCGACGAGCAGGGTGGCGGCCACAACACCGACACGTTGATCACGCTCTCGATCGACCCGGCGACCAACCAGGCGGTGATGTTCCAGCTGCCGCGCGACACCGTCGACGTGCCGCTCCCCGCGGGCCCGATGCGGACGTTCTACGGCGCGGTCTACCCGGGCAAGATCAATAGCCTCTTCGTCAATACCCGCACCCGCTCGGATTGGTGGCCCGGGACGAACCGGACCCGCGGTTACAACGCGCTGAAGGCCGTGCTGGGCCATCTCTATGGCCTCGACATCAAGTACTACGTCGAGGTCAACTTCAACGGCTTCCGACGGGCCGTCGACGCGCTCGGCGGCGTGACCGTCAACGTCCAGGTGCCGGTCCTCGACAACGACTTCCCGCGGCCCGGGGACCTGCGGATCCGGCTCTTCATCCCGGCAGGCATCCAGCACATGACCGGCCCGGAGGCCCTCGACTACGCGCGTTCCCGCAAGTCGACCAACGACTTCGACCGCGGAGCCCGCCAGCAGCGAGTCCTGGTCTCGCTTCGCCAGCAGATGGACCTGGCCAAGATCCTGCCGAACATCGACGAGCTCGCCTCGGCGGTCTCGGAAGGCCTGCGAACCGACTTCCCGCGAGAGCTGCTGCCGCAGCTCCTGGGGCTCGTCGAGCGGATCGACGCTCGATCGATCCGGTCGCTGACCTTCACCCCGCCCTTCTACCAGGTGGAGTGCCTCAGCTGCCCGCCCCGGGGCTACATCATCCAGCCCCGGGTGGAGCGGATCCGGGCCGCGATCCGCGATGCCTTCCAGATCGACCCGATCTTCCTGGAGGCCCGCGAGGCGCTGGCGGCGGAGGGCGCCGGGGTCTGGGTCCTCAACGGCTCCGGCCGCCAGGGCGAGGCGGCGACGCTGGCCCACTACCTCGAGTACCTCGGGCTGGCGGCGACCGCACCGAACCAGCGGCCCGACACGACAGGCCTGGCGCCGACGACGATCCGGGCCTACAACGGCGCTGCCGAGGCGTTCCCGCTGACCGCCGCGGCGCTGGCCCGGATCTTCGACGTGACCGTCGAGCCCATCTCGGATCCCGACGTCCGGGCCGACTTCATCATCATCACCGGCGTCGAGACGCCGCAGCTGACTGCCCCGCCGGCGCCGTAGCGCCGTGGCATCGGCCGCGCCTGATCGCCCGCGGCGCTACCGCGCCGGGATCGGCGTCAGCCAGTGGGCGAAGCGCGGGTCACGCCCCCGGACCGCGTCGAAGTACGCGGCGTGGAGCTGCTTCGTGATCGGCCCGATCTCGCCGCCACCGATCGGGCGATGGTCGAGCTCGATGACCGGCGAGAGCTGGACGCCGGTGCCGCAGAGGAGCATCTCGTCGGCAACGTAGATCTCGGAGCGGTCGATCGACCGGACCTCGACCGGGACGCCGAGGACCTCCGCGAGCTCCATGACCGCCTTCCGGGTCACGCCCTCGAGGATGTCGTCACTGACCGGCGGCGTCAGGAGGACCCCGTCGCGGACGACGAACATGTTCGCCGCGCTCGCCTCCGAGGCGTGGCCGTCGGGCGTCAGGACGAGGGCCTCGTCGAAGCCGTTCATCTCGGCCTCGGACTTCTGGAAGGCCATGTTGACGTACCCCCCGACGATCTTGCCGCGGGCCGGCAGGGCCTCGTCGGCGTTGCGTCGCCAGGTCGAGGTCATGAGCTTCACGCCCTGGTCGACGTCGATGTAGTTGCCGAACGGGACGGTGAAGACCGTGAGCTGGTGGTCGAGCTCGTGGAGCCGCACGCCGACCGCGCGCGACGACTTGTAGTAGCAGGGCCGGATGTAGACGTCCTGTCGGAAGCCGTTCCGGCGGATCGTCTCGACGACGATCCGGACGAGCTCGTCGACGGGCGGCAGGCCGTGCATCAGCAGGATCCCGGCGTTGCGCCGGATGCGCTCCATGTGCTCGCGGAGCTTGAGGCCGTACAGGACGCCCTGGTCCTCGTTCCAGTAGGCCCGGATGCCTTCGAAGACGGCCGTCCCGTACATGAACGCGTGGGTCATGATGTTGACCTTCGCGTCGCCGAGGCGAACGTAGTCGCCCTCGAAGTAGGCGATCAGGTCGTCGAGCGGGTGCGCGGCGGGGGCCGGCGCGGGGCGTGTCGCCTCGGCGTCCTGCGGCTTCTCGGTGAGCATGTGGTGGGCTCCTCGTGAACGCGGCGCGGGCCGCGGCCGGATGGATCTCGAGCCGAGTATACGCAGGCCCCCGGACCGGACCCGCGGGCCGAGCGGCCCGAAATCGGGGCTATCCGAGACCGACGCCGACGGCGACGATCGCCAGGTAGGCGAGGTAGAACGCTCCGCCCAGCAGCAGCCCGCGGCCGCGCAGCCGGCCGTTCCGCCACATCGGCAGGAAGATCGCGGCGCTGGCCAGGAAGGCGATGCCCGCTGATCCGAAGGCCAGCAGGCTGCCCTCCGCCGCGACCCAGTGCTCGGGTGCGAAGAGCAGTGCCACCGACACCGGGATCGCCGACTGGAAGACCATCGCGCCGGTGATGTTGCCCATCGCCAGGGTGTCCTTGCCCTGGCGCACCCAGATGATCGAGTTGAACTTCTCGGGCAGCTCGGTCGCGATCGGGGCGATGACGAGGGCCAGCAGGACCTGGCTGACGCCGAGGCTCAGCGCGACGTGCTCGACGGCGTCGACGAAGGCGACCGCGCCGGCGACGATCAGGCCGAGCGCCACGAGGACCTGGACGTTGACGATCCGCAGCCGTGGCGGGGCGTCCGGGTCCTCCGGTCGCCCGCGGTCGAGGCGGTTGAAGCGGAGCGGCGCGAGATCCTCGAGGTCGATGCTCGGGTCGGCCTCGAAGTGACCCTTCACGTACCAGCCGTAGATCACGAACAGCGCGATCGCGACGAGGTACTTCGGCCAGGCGAGGTCGGCCGGCAGCGCGACGGCCGCGGCGATCGCGATGCCGTACGACAGGGCGAAGGTCCGCATGTCGGCGCCGAGGACCCGGGGATCGACGAGCATCACGTCGCCATCGCGGCGGCGACGGGCGACGGTCATGACCGCGACCCCGGTGACGAACATCGCCAGCGTCGCGAGCATGAACGGCGCGCCCAGGATCGCCCCGACGCCGATCTCGTTCGAGTGCTCCCCGGTCGCGAAGAGGATCGCGACGATCGGGATCATCGTCTCCGGGAGCGCCGTCCCGACGGCCGCCAGGACCGAGCCCACGGCACCCTCGGCGAGGCCCAGCTTGCGGCCGAACCACTCGATGCCGTTCGTGAACAGGCTCGCGCCGGCGAGGATGACGACGAACGAGACGAGCAGCAGGACGAGGTCCATCGATCAGCCGGCGGCCGTGCCGGCCAGGACGCCGGCGGCAATCACGACGAGGATGAGGGCAGCCACGACGGCCATCCTCGCATCTCCGCGGCGTGCGTACCCGACGAGCGCGGCGACGACCCGGGCGCTCGGCGTGGCGACGATCCCGAGGATGCCGAGCCACAGCAGGCCCGAGGAGCGGAGCGCGAGGACGTCGCCGGCGATCGCCCCGAGGTCGAACGGCGGGCCGACGTCGAGTGGCGAGCGACCCTCCAGCAGCAGGAGCAGCGTGCCGGCGAGCAGCAGCGCGATCGACGTGTACGTCCCGGTGGTGAGCAGGCGGGCGATCGCGGCCTCGAGGAGTCCGTCGGCGGTGGCCCGAGCGGCGCCAGCCATCAGGCCCACCCGAGCGCGCGGCGACCCATCTCGAACGCCGTGTACAGCAGCACGACGACGAACAGCAGCCGCAGGACCCGGACGTCCACGCGATGGATGGTCCGGGAGCCGAGGCTCGCGCCGAGGAACACGCCGATCGCCGTGGGGCCGGCGGCGTAGGCGTCGATGCCGCCACGGAGCAGGTAGACCACCGCGCTCGCGGAGGCCGTGATCCCGATCATGAGGTTGCTCGTCGCGGTGGCAACGCGCAGCGGGATCCCCATGGCCAGGTGCATCAGCGGGACCTTCACGAGCCCGCCGCCGATGCCGAGGAGTGCCGACAGCACGCCCGCGACAACGCTGCCCGCGGCGCCGGCCGGGAAGTTCCGGATCTCGTAGCCGGCCTCGGAATCCGCTGGGCCGGTTCGCCGCCCTCGGCCCATCCCGCGGGCCATCGAGAACGCGACGTACAGGAGGACGATCGCGAACAACCCGGCCAGGATGCGCTCGTCGAGCAGGAACGCCACGATCCCGCCGACGACGGCGCCGAGGGCGGTGAAGAGCTCGAGGACCATCCCCAGCCGGAGGTCGGCCTGGCGGCGCTGGAGGAACACGCCGGCCGAGGCGCTGCTGGTCACGATCACGCACACCAGCGAGACCCCGACGGCGTCGCGGACGGGCAGCCCGAAGCCGAGTGTCAGCAGCGGGACGATCAGCAGGCCGCCGCCCAGCCCGAGCAGTGATCCGAACACGCCGGCGGCGACCCCGCCGGCGAGCAGGAGCAAGCCGGTCTCCACGAGCCGTCGCCGGTCGACCGCGGGCCGCGAGGGCGGGCCTAGGGGCGCAGGTGCTGGGGCGCGTACGGCAGGAGCGCGACGTGCCGGGCCCGCTTCAGTGCCACCGACAGCTCGCGCTGGTGGTGGGCGCACGTTCCGGTCTTGCGGCGCGGCTCGATCTTCGCCCGCTCCGAGAGGTATCGGCGGAGGCGGTTGACCTCCTTGTAGTCGATCTGGACCGTCTTGTCGGCGCAGAAGGTGCAGACCTTGCGGCGTCGGCGGTCGCGGTAGAAGTCGTCGCGCTTTCGCGCTCGGGGGGAAGGCATCGGGTGGGGATCTCCTGGTCGTCGGGTCGTGGGCGGTCAGAAGGGCAGGTCGTCGATCTCGGACTCGTCGAACCCGCCAGAGCGCGACGGGCCGCCGGCTGCCGCGGCGCCGGCCGGTGCGCCGGCCGGTGCGCCGGCGAAGGTGCCCTCGGCCTGCTCACGCTTGTCGAGGCCCATGACCGTGTCGGCCGTGATCTCGAGTGACAGCCGCTTCTGGCCATCGTTGCCCTCGAACTCGCGGGTCTTGAAGCGACCGTCGACGAACACCCGGCTGCCCTTGCGGAGGCTCTCCGCGACGCGCTCGCCGCGCTCGCCCCAGACGCTCACCCGGAACCAGTCGGTCGACTCGATCCACTCGTTCGTCTGCTGGTTGCGCGTCGACTGGTTGACGGCCACGGTGAAGCTCGCCACGGGGCGGCCGTTCGGCGTGTAGCGAAGCTCGGGATCGCGCCCGAGGTTGCCGATGATCTGGATCTTGCTCAGCGACATCGCGGCACCCTCTCAGTCGATCGCGGCCGGAGCCGCTTCGCTCTCGGACTCGTCGATCCGCTCGCGACCGTCGTCCTCGTCCTCCTCGTCCTCGCCGGAGGGCAGCAGCGTCTCGTCCTCGCCCTCCCCGGCGGCGGCGCCGCGAAGCGCGCGGGCCGGCCGGTCCTGGCGGACGACGAGATGGCGGAGCACCTCCTCGGTGATCAGCAGGCCGCGCTCGAGCTCGACGATGGCGGTCGTCGGGGACTCGAACACCACGATGTGATACGAGCCCTCGCGGTGGCGGTCGATGGGATACGCGAGCCGGCGGCGGCCCCACGGGGCGACCTTGACGATCTGGCCGCCGTCGGCGGTGATCTGGCGAGTGGTGCGATCGATGATCGCGCCGATGCGGTCGTCCGGCGCGTCCGGGCGGAACACCAGCATGAGTTCGTAACGGCGCACGGCCGGGTGACTCCTTCCTGTGGGAATGCCCCGCTGGCGCCACGCGCCGCGGAGCCGAAAGGCAACGCGCGGCAGTCTAGCACGGCCACCCGCCGGATCGGCTCCGGCGTCGGATGTATCCTCTGGCAGCGGCTATATCGGGGGTCTTGGGGCCGCGCCGGCCAGGAGGTGACGTGACGGACAGCGCTGTGCTCATCATCGGCGACGGCGGCAGTGAGACCGTCGAGCGGATCCTGGCGCGCGCCGGCCGGACGGTCACCCGGATCGCCGATGTCGACGAGGCCGTCGCGGCGGCCGGGCAGCACGCCGTGGTCGTCATCGACAGCGTCCCGGAGCCGCGGACCGCCGTCGAGCTCTGCCGTCTCCTCCGTACGGCCGAGGGCTCGGCTCAGACGCCGATCCTGGCCATCACCTCCGCGACGGACGTCGAGGTGCGGATCGCGCTGCTCGAGGCGGGCGCCGACGACGTCATGATCCGGCCGATCGACGAACGCGAGCTCGAAGCTCGCGTCGAGGCCCTGGACCTCCGGCATCGGCGAACCGAGGAGCTCCGTCCGAGCCTGGTCCTCGAGCGGACGCGCCGAGGTGGCAAGCGGCTGATCGTCGTCTTCTCCCCGAAGGGCGGGGCGGGGACGACCACGATCGCCGTGAACCTCGCCCTCGCGATCGCCAAGCGCGCCCCGGGCCAGGTCGGGCTCGTCGACCTCACGCCGTCGAGCGGCCACGTTGCCTCGAACCTCGACGTGCACCCCAAGCTGACAATCGCCGATCTCGCCCGCGACGTCGCGGCGGCACGCGACGTCGAGGGCATCCGGAACGCCTACCTCGTGGCGGACGCACGCGGCCTGCGGGTCCTCGCCGGCGCGCCCGATCCCGCCGCGGGCGCGCTGGTCACGAGCGAGGTCGTCACGGCCGTGCTCGAGGGTGTCCTCACGACCGTTCCGATCGTGATCGTGGACGCCGGCGCCCACGTCGACGAACGCGTGCTCACGGCGCTCGGGCTCGCCGACGACGTGGTCGTGCCGGTCACCCCGGACTACCCTGCCCTGAAGTCGACCCACACGTTCTTCGAGTACCTCGCCGAAACCGGCACGACGATTGCCGAGCCGATCGTCGTCATCAACGAGATCTACGCCCACCAGGTCCTCTCGCCGGCCGACATCCAGGCCGCCCTCCAGAAGCGCGTGGCCGTCCGAGTGCCCTACGACCCGCTGCTGTTCGTGCGGGCGGCCAACGAGGGCCGGCCGGTCATGGTCGCGGCGCCGACCTCGCCGCCCGCCCGCCGCTTCGACGAGCTGGCCATGGTGATCCTCGGCGAGGACGCCCCGCAGGTCGCGGCCGAACCGCGGAGGCGCGGCTTCGGCGGACTGTTCAGCCGCGGCTGACGCGAGGTCGGGTCAGCGGGGCGTTCGGTCGGATGCGGCTCCCGGCTTGGTGCCGACGCCGGCGCCGTCATCGCCCTCTCCGGGCAGCAGCTCGTAGTGCGCCACCGCGAGCTCGTCAACGAGCTCCCGAGTTCCCGGGACGAGGCGCGGCTCGGTGAGGACCGGGCCGACCCACGCATACAGCGAGTCGGCATCGGTCCATTCCTCGAACAGGATGGCCTCCTCGCCGCCGTCGGCCTGGATCCGGCGCGCCACGCGCACGTAGGCAAGGCCGGGTTGGTCGCGCAGCATGGCCAGCTGCCGGCGCATCACGGCGTTGAACACCGCGACCCGCTGTCGGGAAACGCGGAACCGGAGGACCCGGACGATCACGGGGCGCTGGCTCGGGCTGGAGTCGAGGCGAGCACGGTGCAGCGAATCACGCCGGCCATTGTCCCGTACAGTCTGCCGCCCGGAGGCTCCGCCGCCAAGGCGCAGACGTTGCGCCTGCGTTGCAGCCGCAGTGGTCGGCGTGTCGGGCGACTTGCCGTGTGAGCTGGCTGCCGATAGAGGTCGAGGTGTCCAGCCTCAGGGATTGAAGACGAGCTCCGCCCCGTCGAACGTGCTGACCATCGAGACCATCAGGCCGTCGTGGGTGATGTACGCGTCTGCCCCGCGATAGGGTGCCGCGAGGAACGGGGCGTTGGCTTCCCAGGTGACGGCGATCGTGCCGCCGGTGACCTGCCGCGACAGCTCGGAGAACGTGATTCCGCACAGCCCGCCGTCCGACGGCGGCAGGACGAAGCCGCCGAAGGTCGCGGCAGCCTCCGTTCGACCGATGACGATGACACCGCCCGGGAGGCGGAGCTCGTAGCTGTCGGGGTACTGCTGCATCAGCCCCACCCAGTCGCAGGCGTTCAGGGCCGCGAGATGCTGGGCGAGCACCGCATCCGGGGTGCGCTCGCGGACCAGGCGATCCGACACCTCGGTCGGGTTGTAGGGATTCTCGACCGTGGCCGCCGTGTACTTCTCGGAGTTGGCCGTCCATCCGGGGGGCGTCCCGGAGCTGGCATAGGCCACGGCGGTACCGACCAGGACGACCAGCGCAACGAACGCCACAGCACCGATCCTGCGCATGCCGCATCCTCCTTCGGAGGCAAGCTCGCGGGGCGGTTCCGCCAGTGGCTCGGCGCGGCTCAGGCGGGCCGATTCTGGAGCCGCACGTCCCGGCCTCCCGCGTGATGGTCAGGCTACGCCGTTCGCGAGCCCCACACCAGTCGGCTCCATTCCAAATCGTCGATGAACGCCGCCGGCTGAGGGCTGCTGTGGGGGATCTGCGCGCCGGCGCGTTGCGTACCCGATGGTGTCGGACCACGACCCTGGAGGCTTCGGCCATGGCAGAGAAGAGCCTGTATGAGCGCCTCGGTGGCGTCTTCGCGATCGCCGCCGTCATCGACCAGTTCAGCGATGCATTGGTCGAGAACCCGCGGGTCGGTCGGGGCTCGCCGAACCCGGCACTGCGGGACTGGCACACCGCGCAGCTGGACAGGCTTGCAGGGCTGAAGTTCATGCGCACCCTGTGGGTCTGCGACGTCGCCGGTGGGCCGTTCACGTTCTCCGCCACGAAGCCCGGGCTCCTCCATCTCGGCCTCGAGGAGGCGCATCGAGAGCTTCGCATCTCGCCCGACGAGTTCGACGAGGTCGCCGCCGAGCTGGGACGCACCCTCGACGCGTTCGAGGTGCCGGATCGGGAAAGGTCGGAAGTCCTGGACGCGTTCGCCGCGCACAAGGCAGAGGTGACGCAGGGATCGCTTGCCCCTGCCGGCCGGTAGCCCCGGGCTCGAGTCGCCAGCGCCGGACCACGCGCGCTCGCCGCGCACTGGCGCCGAAGGCCCACGTCGGAACGGCTGACGTCCAGGGGGGAGGCGCCCAACGTCGTGCCGGAGGCGGGATTCGAACCCGCACGCCCTCGCGGGCAGCCGAGTTTAAGTCGGCCGCGTCTGCCCTTCCGCCACTCCGGCAAACGACAGAGTACCGTTCGGGTGTGGAAGCCCTCGCCCTTGTGGCCCAGGTCCACGCCGCGCTGCTGCTGGCCGCAGCCGCCGCGGCCGGCGCGGTGGCGGCGCTCGCGCCGGGACTGTGGCTGGTGTTCCGACGCCGGCCTGGCCCGCCGTGGGCCGCCCGCGCGCTCCTCGACTGGCTGATCGTCGCGGTCGTGGCTTCGGTGGGACTCTCGGCGATCCTCGGCGTCCTGCTGTTCGCCGGGACGGGCGGGCCGCGCGACGGCCTGCACGTCGTCTACGCGACTGTCGCCCTCGTTGCCCTGCCACTGGCCCGGCTCATGGCTGCCGGGCCGCCGGCCGACGACGTCCCTCCGGGTCGACGGTCAACCGCCGACCAAACGCAGGCCACGTCGCCCGTTCCTGGATCGCTGACCGGCCAGTTGGTGGCTTGGCTCGTGGCCGGCGGCGTCGCCACGCTGGGAGCGTTGCTCCGCCTTTCGGGAACCGGCTGAACCGCCGGACCCCGATCACGCGACCGGCCGGTCGCGCTGCTGGCGCGGCGAGATCGAAGGCTCCGAGACGAGTCCGCCGCCCCGGACCGTGGCCCCGACGACCATCGCTGCCGCGATCAGGACGATGTTCTTGATGATGTACTGGCCCTCGAGCGTCGGCGCGATCGGGAACGTCGAGAACGTTTCCGCCGGGAAGATCACGAGCGGCGTCAGCGTGCCAAGCATCTGGACGGCGAGCAGGAACAGCGTTGCCCGCAGGTAGCGGCCCGAGATCAGCCCCAGGCCGATCAGCGTCTCCCACGTCGCGAGGACCGGCAGGGCAACGGCCGGTTTGACGATGCCGAGAGTCAAGACCTCGATCGTCCTGGCGGCCAGCGTCTCGGCCGGGCTGAGGCTGGGGAAGAACTTCAGCACCCCGAACCACAGGAAGACGATGCCGAGCCCGACCCGGAGCGCCGGGACGCTGATCCGGGCGAGCGCCCGGGTGATCCGGACGTCGAGCCGATCGATCGGCTCGGGCAGGCGGCTGGCGGTCATCCCCTGCGGGAGCCGCGCTCGGGGAGGACGGACGAGTGGGCGGGCATCAGGTCCAGGGAAGGTGGAGGCGACGACCGGATTCGAACCGGTGAATAGAGGTTTTGCAGACCTCCGTGTTGAACCACTTCACCACGTCGCCTCGGCGGTGCGCGGCGATTCTGCCATACGCGCCCGGCAACCCGTGGTGGCGGGGTCTGGCTGCCCCTCGAGGATTCGAACCTCGGTTCACGGATCCAAAGTCCGCTGTCCTACCACTAGACGAAGGGGCACCGCCTGGCGCACAACGATACACGCGCCGACAGGTCATCCCATCGCGGCCACCGGGGGCAGATCGGACGAGGCCGAGCCCTCAGTTGTCCTCGATGTCCTTCGTGATCCGGTGGATCCAGGCGAGGCCGACGACGAATCCGATCAGGCCGATCACGAGGGGGATCAGTAGGAGAGCCTCAGCCTCGCCGCCCATCGGGTCGAAGTCGATCCGCCCTCCGCGGGCAAAGAGTGGAGCGGAAGACGGGACTCGAACCCGCGACCCTCACCTTGGCAAGGTGATGCTCTACCAACTGAGCCACTTCCGCTCGGTGCCGCGCACGCCGGTGTTTGGTGCCGAGAGCCAGATTCGAACTGGCGACACCGCGATTTTCAGTCGCGTGCTCTACCAACTGAGCTATCTCGGCCCGGCGGGCCTCCGAGCCCGACGAGGGCTCGACGGCGACCGGGAGGATAGCACGAGGCCTCGTGGGCAGTCGAGGTTGACAAGCCTGACAGGGGCGAGCGCGGGGTCAGTCGAGACCGGCCAGGGCGGCGACGTCGGTTGGCGCGAGTGGCGACTCGCCGGTCAGCTGCCGCAGCCGGTTGATCCGATCGACGATCGCCGGGTGGGTCGAGAACATCGAGCTCGACCGCTCCTCGAACTTCTTGATTGGGTTCGTGAAGTAGAGGTGCTGGGTCGCCCGATTGGCGACCTCGAGGACCTCTCGGTCGCTGGCGATCTTGGCGAGCGCCCGCTCGAGGCCGTACGGATTCCGAGTGATCTCGACCGACGACGAGTCGGCGAGGTATTCGCGCTGCCGGCTGACGGCCAGCTGGACGAAGCGGGCGATGATCGGGGCGATGATCGCGAGGACGATCGCCAGGATGTAGACGAGCGCGACCAGTCCGCCGCCCTTGTCGCGCGAGCCACCACCGCGGCGGCCGCCACCCCAGAACGTGAAGCGCAGGAAGAAGTCGGCCCTCAGCGCGATCGAGCCGACGAGCACGGCCACGAGCAACGCGAACCGGATGTCGAAGTTCCGGACGTGCGACAGCTCGTGGCCGATGACGCCCTGGAGCTCCTCCCGGTCGAGCTTCTGGAGCAGACCGGTGGTGATCGCGACCGAGGCATGCTTGGGGTCGCGACCGGTCGCGAAGGCGTTCGGGGCAGTGTCGTCGATGATGAAGACCTTCGGCATCGGCATGCCGGCGGCGAGCGACAGCTCTCGGACGACGTTCATCAGCTGCGGCGCCGTCTGCTCGCTGACCTCGCGCGCCCCGGAGGTCGCGAGGACGAGCTTGTCGCCCGCGAAATACGAGCCAGCCGACATCAGGAGGGCCAGGATCACGGCCCCGGTCGTGACGTACAGGCCGCCCTCGACCGCGCCACTCGTGCCGAACCCGATCGCGAACCCGAGGGCCGCGAGGAGGACGGTCACGACGAGGATGAGCAGCAGCGAGTTGCGGCGATTCGCCGCCTGCTGGGCGAAGAACGACGTGCGGGTCTGCATCAACGGTCCGGCGGCCGCGCGCCGCGCGGCGAACCCCGCGAGAGGCGAGCGGCCAGCCCTCGGCTACGGACTACTTGGTCAGGCTGAGGTCGACGGTCGGCGGCGTGGCCGCCTCGATCTCGGCCTCGAAGAACTCGCGGAGCGTGAACCCGAACATCCCGGCGAGCAGGTTGTTCGGGAAGACCTGGATGGTGTTGTTGTAGTCGAGGACGCTGGCGTTGTAGTGCTGCCGGCTGAACGAGATCTGGTTCTCGGTCGTCGTCAGCTCCTCCTGGAGCGACAGGACGTTCTGGTTGGCCTTCAGGTCGGGGTAGTTCTCGACCACCGCGAAGAGCGATCGCAGGGCGCCGGTGAGGGCGTTCTCGGCCTGGGCGACCTGGCCGACGTTGCCCTGGGCACCGGCCGCGACGGCGTTCGCACGGGCCTCCGTGACCTGCGTCAGGACGTTCTGCTCGAACTGCATGTAGCCCTTGACGGCGTTGATCAGGTTCGGGATCAGGTCGTGCCGTCGCTTGAGCTGGACCTGGATCTGACCGAGGGCTTCCTCGATTCGGTTCCGTTTCGTGACCAACGAGTTGTAGATGCCGATCACGAAGACGACGATGACGGCGACGACGACCAGCAGGATGATCCACTCCATCGGAAACCCTCCAGGACGGCCCACGCGGCTGGCGCGGCGCCGACCCCGCTAGTTTAGCGCTCCCCTTCGAGGCAATAGCGGTTGGGTCGGCGAACGCGCCCGGAGCTGGGCCGTGAGGCGGCGAGCCCTGTCACGGCCGAGGCACGACTAACCGAGGACGTAGATCTCGTCTTCCTGGACCGAAACGTTGTACTCCGCAAGAGGCGATGGCGGCGGGCCCGACAGGACGTGCCCATCTGCGACGCTGAAATGACCGTCATGGCACGGGCTGACGATGTCGGGGCTCCTCGCCGCGTCGTAGCCGACGATGCAGCCGAGGTGGGTGCAAACCGCCGAGAACGCCTTCACGCCGCCTTCGGGGCTGTTGACGACGATCACGGGCGCGCTTCCGACGGCGACGACCTTGCCCTTGCCGATGCCGATGTCGGCCACCGTACCGGCGAGGACACGACCGCCGACTCCCTCCGGGGGACGTCGGGCCGGGACGAGAAATCCCAGCACCGGCAGCACGAACATGGCCAGCGTCGACGTGGCTGAGAATCCCAGGAGGGCCTTCACGAAGCGGCGGCGCGACAGATCCCCACGACCGCCTGCTCCCGAACGAGAAGCTGGCGATCGTACGGAGCTCGGATCGGTGGTTACGATCGAAGGTGACGCCACTGCCATCTCCGGACTCGGGGAGACCGACATTCGAGATGGTGCCAACCCGACCTTAGAGGCACCTTAGAGCGGATGCCGTACGGTGGAGTGCCGATCGGGCCACCGCAACGCTGCCATGGGCTGGCGAGGTCCGCGCACGCAGCTGCCAGGGCGTCCGCATGGTGGGCGGTGAGGGACTCGAACCCCCGACACCCTCGGTGTAAGCGAGGTGCTCTGACCGGACTGAGCTAACCGCCCGCGGCAGCGTACCGCAGCGTGTCCGGGGAGAGTGGTGCCCAGGCCGGGACTTGAACCCGGATGAGTTGCCTCATACGCCCCTCAAACGTACGCGTATACCAATTCCGCCACCTGGGCATCAGGTGTCTCGCCGGGCGACCGATGGGATCGGGAGGGGTTGAGGTGGATGGTACCGAGGAAGGGATTTGAACCCTTACGCCCTTGCGGACACTAGCTCCTGAAGCTAGCGCGTCTGCCGTTCCGCCACCTCGGCACGGACCCATCGAGTCGGTTTCGCGAGCGCTCACCGACCGTCGGCGAGGCGCCATGTTAGCACATCCCAGTAGCGGTCCCCGGACCCCCCGACGGTCCTCGAGGCGGGTCCGACGACGGTGTCCCGGAGCACGACGTACTCGTCCCTGAAGGCGATCGGGAGCATGTATGCCTGGGCGGCGAGCCGGGCCTGGAGGGCTGCGTACGCGGCGTCGCGATCGTCGGCCGCGAGGGGCGTCCGGGCGGCGACGAGGAGCTTGTCCAGCTCGGGATCCTGGAGTCCCGAGACATTCGAGCCTCCCGATCGCGTCTGTGACGCCGCGAGGAGCGGGTAGAGATCGGGGTCGAGCCCGATCGCCAGCGGCACGACCGCGGCCTGGAAGTCACCGGCCCCGAGTCGCTGGCCGAGGAGCTCTGCGGCGGGGAGCGGCGAGTGTTGGACCGTGAGGCCGATGGCCCGCCAGGCATCCACGACCTCGACCGCGATCGCGAACGCCACCGGGTTGGCGACCTGCTCCGGGCTCAGGAGCTCGATCGTCAACGGCTCGGTCGCGCCCTTCGGGGTCCAGCTCCCGCCGGATTCCTTCCAGCCCGCATCGGTCAGGGCCTTCCGGGCCGCCACGGCGTCGAAGGGGACCGTCGCCGAGGCCTCCCGGTCGAAGACCGGCGACGTCGGCGGGATCGGGCTGTCCGCGAGCGCCCCAAGGCCGAGCAGCACCCGGGCGACGATGGTCCGCCGGTCGATCGCCGCGAGCAGCGCCCGGCGCACGGCAGGGTCGAGGAAGGCCTTGTGCGAGGGGCGCAGGTCGAGGAGCACGCCGAAGAGCGTCGTCCCCGGGTAGCGGACGAGGCGGGCCCCGGCTCCGTCGGCGAGGTCGATGGCGTCGGCCGGGGCCAGGCCCGAGACCGCGTCGAGCGAGCCGCTCTGCCAGTCGTGCCGCAGCAGCTCGATGTCGTCATACCAGCGAAGCTCCATGGTCGAGATGTACGGGATCGCGACATCCGGCCGGGCCGTCGGCCGAGGGGTCATGAACGAGTCCGTCGGGCGCGGCGTCGTGAACACCGGTCCGCCGCCACCCGGGGTGTTCGACTCGGGCACGCCGACGGCGGCGAGGAGCGCTCGCGCCGAGTCGAGGAACACCATTCGATACGGTCCCGACGTGACCGGCCGGACCCCGAACTCGTCATCCGGCAGCTCTGCCGGCGGGATCCCACCCAGGACGTGGACCGGTGCGATCGGCTGCGTCACCGTCTGTGGGAAGCCGCCGAGCGGCACGGACAGGTGGAGGGCGACCGTGAGCGGGTCGATCACCTCGGCCGTCACGTCACGCCACGACTCGCCGCCAGGGCCGGTGTACCCCGGGTCGGCGAGGACGCTGACGGTGAACGCCACGTCCTCCGCGGTGATCGGCTCGCCATCCTGCCATCGCTGGTCCGGTCGGAGGTGGAAGACCCATGTCCGGCCGTCGTCGCGCGCCTCCCAGCGGAGCGCGAGGTCCGGCACGATCGTGTCGCCCGGGCCGAGTCGGACGAGACCGCGGAACAGCAACGCGACGAGCGCTCGGTCCGCGGCCGTGCGGGCGCCGAAGGGACTGGCGGAGATCGCGCGCCCCAGGACGCCCTCGACGTAGGCCCGGTCGTCCGGGATGTTCGGCGTCGGCTCGACCGTGTCGCGCGCGGGTTCGATCGCCGGCCCGATCGCGGCGATCGAGAGCGCGACGAAGGCCAGCGACAGGACGGTGACGAGGATCCGGTCGCGAAGCGTCACGGCGCCGTCCGGATCCCGGCGCGCTCGCTCAGCCGACGAAGATGTAGGAGGCGAGCGAGAAGATGGTGAACAGGACGATCAGCACGATCGTGAACTGCCAGAGCCGGCGTTCGATGCCCCGGCGGCTGCGATAAACAGCCGAGTCCCCACCGAAGGTCCCGCCGAGACCGGAGCCGCGCGCCTGGAGCAGGATCGCGAAGGTCAGCGCGACGCTGACGATCAGCTGGCCGACGGCCAGGGGCACGGGCATGAGCGGAATACCTCCTCGATTGGCAGCGCCGGATGGTAGCAGGTCAGTCCGAGAGGAGGCTCCGGCCGGTCATCCCGGGCCACCTCGGGAGCCCGGCCAGGTCGACGATCGTGGGCGCCACGTCGGCCAGGACCCCGTCGCGCAGCCGACGACCGATGACCGCGGGGCCGGCGACGACGATCGGCACCGGGTTGAGCGAGTGCGCGGTCACCGGCGAGCCGTCGGCGAGTCGCAGCTCGTCGGCATTGCCGTGGTCGGCGGTCACGACGAGCAGCGGATTCGCGGGCGCGCCCGCGGGGCGGGTTGGCCCGAGGCCGAGGGCCGTCGCGATCCGGCCGAGGCAGGCGTCGACGACTTCGAGGGCGCGGACCGTGGCGTCCCAGACCCCGGTGTGAGCGACCATGTCGGGGTTCGCGAAGTTGGCGATGATCGCGTCGTACCTGCCGTCCTCGATCGCGTCGACGATCGCATCGGTCACACCCGGGGCGCTCATCTCCGGCTGAAGGTCGTACGTCGCGACCTTCGGGCTCGGAACGAGCCGGCGATCCTCGCCCGGGAAGGGCTCCTCGCGCCCGCCGTTCACGAAGTACGTGACGTGTGCGTACTTCTCGGTCTCGGCAACGTGGAACTGCCGGAGGCCGGCCGCCGAGAGGGCACCGGCGAGGGATGGCACGATCTCCGGTGGGAACGCGACCTGGACCGGCAGGCCGGCCTCGTACTCGGTCATCGTCACGACGTGGATCTGGGCCGGTGCCGGACGGCCATCGGGCGACGCCCGGTCGAAGGACCCGAACGACGGGTCGGCGAGCGCGTGGACGAGCTGCCTGGCCCGGTCGGCACGAAAGTTGACGTGGACGATCGGCTCGCGATCATCGAGACGCCCGTCGACCTCGTCCACGACCGTCGGCAGCACGAACTCGTCGCCCTCGCCGCGGGCGTAGGCGAGCGTGACCGCGGCCAGGGCCGTCGGCGCTCGCTCCCCCACCCCGTGGACGATCGCGTCGTAGCCGCGCTCCGTGCGGTCCCAGCGCTTGTCCCGGTCCATCGCCCAGTACCGACCACCGACCGACGCGATCCGGGCATCGGGGTGGGCGGTCCGGAGCTGCGCCTCGAGGGCGGGCACGAAGTCGATCGCCGAGCGCGGTGGCGTGTCGCGACCGTCGAGCAGGGCGTGGAGCCGCACCGAAGGCACGCCGAGCCGTCCGGCCAGCTGGACGAGGGCAACCAGGTGCCGGTCGTGGGCGTGGACGCCACCCGGGCCCACGAGGCCGACGACGTGCAGCCGGCCGCGCCCCTCGACAGCGCGCCGGCAGGCCTCGACCAGCGCGGCGTTCTCGAAGAACGAGCCATCAGCGATCGCGGCGTCGATCCGTGGCAGGTCCTGCAGCACCGGTCGACCTGCGCCGATGTTCAGGTGCCCGACCTCCGAGTTGCCCATCTGCCCGGGAGGGAGGCCGACTGCCTCCGCCGACGCCCCCAGGACGGCATGTGGCCAGCGCTCGAGGAGGTGCTGCCAGTTCGGCATGTGTGCCGCCCGGATGGCGTCCGCGAAGCTATGCCGCCCGACTCCGAAGCCGTCGATGACGACGAGGACGATGGGGCGCGGTCGAGCGACTGGCCCCGGCGGCATGCGTGCCCGGCTCAGGCGTGAGCCGCGAGGTCGGACGCTGCGACGGAGGATCCCCCGGTTGGCGACTCGGCGCCTGGTGTCCTTGTCGCGCGGGCGGAGGCCGTGATCCCGGCGCGCGCAACGATCCCGGCCATCTCGTCCGGCTTGAGCGAGGCCCCCCCGACCAGGGCGCCGTCGATCGACGGCTCAGCCATGAACTCGTCGATCGCCGCGCTCGTCACCGAGCCGCCGTAGAGGACCGCGACCTCCTCGCCGCCACGGGGGAAGCCGAGGTCCGCGAGCGCGCCGCGGATCGCGCCGGCCATCTCGGCGGCGTCGATGCCGCGCGCCGTCCGGCCGGTGCCGATGGCCCAGACCGGCTCGTAGGCGATCGTCAGCCAGGGTCGCGCGGGATCGTCGGACTCGGGCGCAAAGGCCGCCGGATCGGCCGCCCGCAGGCACGTCCGGACCTGGGCGTCGACGATCTCGATCGCCCGGCCCGCCTCGCGCTCCGGGAGCTGCTCACCCACGCAGAGGATCGCGCGCAGGCCATGCGCCTGGGCGGCCAGGAGCTTCCGGCCGATGAGCTCGTCGGTCTCACCCGCGTCGCGCCGCCGCTCGGAATGGCCCACGATGACCCATGTCGCCAGCCCCGTGAGCATCGGACCGGAGACGTTGCCGGTGTACGCGCCGAACGGCTCGTGATGGACGTCCTGGGCGCCGACCTCGACCGCCCGGCCATCCGGCGCACCGACGTCCGCAGCGGCAAGCGCATCTCGCACCGCAGCCAGGTTCGTGAACGGTGGGCACAGCACCCGGGTAACCCCGGCGACCCGCGTCCGGGACGCGATCGTGACCGCCAGTGCTCCGGCGTCGGCGGGCGTCGTGTGCATCTTCCAGTTGCCGGCCACGATCACGGGTCGCATCGCCCGAATCATGCCAGTGTTCGGTCCGGGCCCTCCGCTGGGGATGTCTCGGCGAGCCGCTCGAGACGCTCGAGCGCGCGCTGGACCGCCGAGCGATGGACCCCGAGACCACCGGCCAGCTCGCTCAGCGTCGCCTCCGGGCTGTCCCGGCGGGCCGCCGCCACCGCCCGGACCGTCGGCGGCTCGTCGGCCAGCCGGCCGTCCTCGGCGAGGGTCTGGATCGCGGCCAGCTGCCGGGCCGACGCCGATACCGTGCGCTCGACGTTCGCCGACTCCGCGTTCAGGATCCGGTTGAGCTCGCCGCGGAGCGACCGCGAGACCTGCCGCGCCTCGAGCTCCAGGAGCGACGCGCCGGCCCCGATCCGACGCAGGAACAGGGTGATCGTCTCGCCGCTCTTCCAGGTCACGACGCCCTGGCCTCGCCGGACGCGCCACGAAGCCGGCAGCCCGGCATCGGCGAGCCGGGCCACGAGCCCGGGCGCCGCCTCGACCGGGACCACGAACTCGAGGTGCGTCCGGCCGTTCGCCAGGCTGAGCGAGCCGGACGACAGGAAGCGGCCCCGGAGCCACGCCATCCGGCAGTGTTCGAGCCGCCCGGCCCAGTCGAACTCGCGGTCGGTCGACTCCCCCGGATCCGCCTCGCCGCGCGCCAGCCGGACGGCCAGCCGGGCGAGGATCGGTTCGCGCCGCCGCGCCGCGAGGTCCAGGCCCGCGCGCTCGGCTTCGCGATCGCAGGCCCGCGCCGGGTCGATGGCCGCGAGCTCGGAGCGCAGCGCCAGGACGAGGTCGCGATCGCCGCCCGACACGTCAGGAGGCCCGCTGGAAGGAACCCTGCTCCGAGCCCATCGGCCGGTCAGGCGCTCCGTGCCACCCGGTCGCGACGCAGCGCCGGGGCCTGCCGCTCGCAGGCCCGGAGGATGGCCGCGGCCAGGCGGTCAGGGTCGTGGTGATGCGGCTGGACGTCGCTCGCGACGGTATCCGTGGCGAGATGCGGCACGGGATCCACCGCCGGCGGCCAGCGGAGCGTGACGGCGTCGGCCGGCCACTCGTCCGCCAGGCCCCGGAAGCGGTCGTTGGCGAGGACCAGATCGAGGATTCCCGGGCTGGTGTGCGCGATGAGCGCCTCGACGTGGTCGGCGACGTCGTAGCCCTCGGTCTCGCCAACCTGGGTCGCGACGTTGCAGGCATAGATCCGGATGCCGGGCGCGACGGCTACGGCCTCGCGGACCTGGGGGATGAGCAGCACCGGCAGGACGCTGGTGTAGAGGCTGCCCGGACCGAGGACGATGATGTCGGCCTCGCGGATGGCTGCGATCGCATCGGCCGACGCGGAGACCAACGCCGGATCGATCCAGACCCGCTCGATGCCGGTCGTCCGCCCGATCGTCGACTGGCCGCGAACGACGACCCCGTCGCGCGTCCTGGCCATCAGGGTGATCGGCGTGGCTGAGGCCGGGCAGACGTAGCCCCGGACGGCGAGGACCCGGTTCATCCGCCGCACGCCCTCTTCGAAGTCGCCGCCCTCGAGGGCCGTCATCGCGGCGATCAGGAGATTGCCCATCGCGTGCCCGCCGAGGCCGCCGGGCTCGGTCTCGACCGGGCCGTCGAGCGGGCGGACCCCGCCCGGGAAGCGGTAGCCGAGGAGCTCGCCCATGAGCGGCTCCGCGTCGGCGAGGGCCGCGATGCAGTTCCGGATGTCGCCGACCGGCGGGATGCCGAGCTCCTCACGGAGCGTCCCCGACGACCCACCGTCGTCGGCCACGGTCACGATCGCGGTCAGGTTGCTGGTGTGCTCCTTCATGCCGCGCAGGAGCGTGGATAGCCCCGTCCCGCCCCCGATCGCGACGATCCGAGGGCCGCGCGCGAGCATTCGCTTCTGGTACAGGACGTCGGCCAGCGGTCGCACTTCGTCGGCTCGCAATGGCTCGGTCAGGGCGCGCACGACGCGCCACGCCCCGAAGCCGACGAGGCCCAGGCCGATCGCGCCGACGACCAGGCCGCGCAGCGGGAACGGCAGGAACTGCAGCGTGA
Source organism: Candidatus Limnocylindrales bacterium (assembly GCA_052038965.1). Taxonomy (GTDB): domain Bacteria; phylum Chloroflexota; class Limnocylindria; order Limnocylindrales; family CSP1-4; genus UBA5189. The sequence continues at coordinate 27,305 of JBQGDI010000115.1, forward strand.
CGAGGTCGATGACGATCTGGGCGAATCCCCCGGGTTCGAGGTCCTTCGTCACCTGGCGGATCGTGTGGGCGACGCCAAGGGCCATCAGCAGCAGCCCGGCGAAGATCAGCACCAGCCAGCGCTTCACGCCGATCCCCGGTGCCAGCCAGCGGCGGAGACCCAGCATCGTCGGTCGCCCCGTCATCCTCGTTCGAGCTCGCGGTGGAACACCTCGACCGGACCGTGCCCATGCTGGCGCAGCCAGGCGGCCAGCTCCTCGGCGATGACGATCGAGCGATGGCGCCCGCCGGTGCAGCCGATCCCGATCGTGAGACGGCTCTTGCCCTCCGCGGCGAAGGCCGGGATGCCGAACTCGAGGAAGCCCTCGACGTGCTCGAGGAGCTCCTGAGCCCCGGGCTGGTCCATCACGTAGGTACGGACGGGCGCGGTGAGCCCGGAGTGATCCCGGAGCTCGGGCACGTAGTAGGGGTTCTGGAGGAAGCGCGTGTCGAACACGAGATCGGCCTCGAGCGGGATGCCGAACTTGTAGCCGAACGAGATGATCTGGATGGTCATCTTGCCCGGCTCCGCCTCGCCGAGGCGGGCGAACAGCCGCTCCCGCAGGTCGCGCAGCGGCAGCTCCGAGGTGTCGAGGACGACGTCGGCCTCGGCCCGGATCGGGTCGAGGATGCGCCGCTCGACCTGGATGGCGCGCTGCATCCCCCGCCCATCGGATAGTGGGTGACGGTGCCGGGTCTCGGAGAAGCGCCGGACGAGGACCTCGTCGCTCGCCTCGAGGAAGAACACCTGGGGCCGGATGCCGCGGCCCTCCAGCGCGCCGCGGACGGCGCGATAGGCCGTCTCGACATCGCCGGACCGGACGTCGAGCACGATCGCCACGTGCGCGAACCGCTCTGGGTCGGCCGCGACGAGCTCCGCGAGCTCAGGCAGCAGCTCCCCCGGGAGGTTGTCGACCACGGTGAAGGCGAGGTCCTCGAACAGCTTCGCGGCGGCGGTCTTGCCGCCGCCGGACAGGCCGCTCAGCAGCACGACCTGCGGGGTGCCGGCCGGCGAGGGCGCCTGGACCGAATCGCCCGACGCCGCGACGTCGCCGCTACGGGATCCGGGCCCGGTGGCCATGGCGCGAGTCTAGCGGGCGACGGCGCCGCTACCGGCCCGACCGGCCGATGAACAGGGTCGTCAACTCGAACAGGACGTAGAGTGTCAAGCCGAGGATCACGGGGCTGATGAGATCGCCGCCCGGCGTCGCGACGGCGGCGAAGATGGCGATCGCCAGGATGACCATCCGCCGAGACCGCCGGAGGCGGCTCGAGGTCACGATCCCGACACGCGACAGGCCGACGAGCAGGATCGGGAACTCCATGAGGATCCCGAAGGCCAGGAACAGCGTCGTCGCGAAGTCGAAGTACTCCTTGACGGACAGCAGCGGGGTGATCTCCGGGCCGACGAAGCTGAGCAGGAACTGGGCCGCGAACGGCATGACGACGTAGGCGATCGAGACGCCGAGGGCAAAGAACACCAGGGCCGCCGGGATCCACGGCAGCACGGCCCGGCGCTCCCGCTCGGTCAGGCCCGGCGCGACGAACCGCCAGATGTGCCACAGCAGGACCGGCATCGCGAGGATGATCCCGGCGACGATCGAGATCCGGAGGCGGATGGCGAACGCGTCGCCGATGCCGGTCACGACGAGCGGGATGTCCGGCGGGATCGGCCGGCGCAGCAGTTCGATGATCGGGTCGCTGATTGCGAACCCGACGGCAGCGCCCGCGGCGATCGCCAGGAACGCCCAGATCAGCCGGGTCCGGAGCTCGGCCAGGTGGTCGACGAGCGGCATCACCCGCTCGCCCGCAGGTGCGGCGGTTCCGGCGGGTGGTTCGACGGGTGGGCCGGCGGCGGTCGGCTCCGGAAGGGTGTCGGCCGTCATCGGCGCTCGGGCATCAGGCGCAGCCGCGCCCGGTGGCCTCGGGCTCCGGCGCGGAGATCGTCCTACGACGAGGCGGAGCCGGGATGCTGCTCCGACCCGGTCCCGACGGGTGTCGGCGGCGGCTCGGACAGGCGGTTCGGCTCAACGGGGGTGGTGACCTGGTTGGGGGCCGGCGGCGCCACCGGGCCGGTGGCGGGCGCCGGCGAGCTGGCCTGCGCACTCGACTGGGCCGTCGGCTCGAGCGACGCCGATTCCTTCACGTCCGTGGCGGCCTTTCGGAACTCGCGCACGCTGCGGCCGAGCGACGACGCGACGTCCGGCAGCTTGCCCGGGCCGAGGATGATCAGGGCGATGACCAGGATGAGGATCAGCTCGGGGGCGCCGATGTTGGGGAACGGCATGGTCAGGAACCTCGGGCGCGGCCGCGAATCCGGGCGGCCGGGCGGCGGCTAGCGTAGCACAGGGAGCCTGGCGGACCAGTCGCGGGCGGGGGCGGGAAACGCCCCCCCGCGGGGCCAGCGCCGGGCCCCCGCGGCGCCGGCGGGGG
>JBQGDI010000116.1:0-37787 GCA_052038965.1 Candidatus Limnocylindrales bacterium
TCGACCGGGAGCTCGCCGCGGACTTCGCAACGGCGGGGGCGAGCCACGTCGTGGCGATCTCGGGCTGGAACATCGCGTTCGTCGCGTCCACGCTCGCGGCCGTTGCCGGCGGGCTGGGACGGCGGAGGCGGTCGATCCTCACCGCCGTCGCGATCGTGCTGTACGTGGCGTTCGTCGGCCCGTCGGCGTCGGTCGTGCGAGCCGGGGCGATGGCGGGCGTGGCACTGCTGGCTCGCGAGCTCGGGCGGCCCGGCACGGCCGCGGCTGCGCTCGGCTGGGCCGTGACCGTGCTGCTGCTCGTCGATCCGGCGTGGATCGATGATGCCGGCTTCCGGCTGTCGGTCCTCGCGACGACCGGCATCGTGGCCTGGGGCTCGCGATTGACCGCCGCGCTGGCGGGACCGTCGCCCGGCCGCCCGCGGCGCTGGGTCGCTGACGTGCTGGGCGTGTCACTGGCCGCGCAGGCCGCGACGCTTCCGGTCGTCCTGGCCGACTTCGGGCGGTTGTCGCTCGTCGCGCCGGCCGTCAACGTCGTCGTGGTCCCGCTCGTCCCGCCCGCGATGGCGGCCGGGGCGCTCGCGCTCGGTGGCGGCATGCTCAGCCTCGCTGGCCTCCCGGCCGCCGTCGCGACGCTTGGGGGCCTACCCGCATGGGCGCTGTACCGCGCGATCGTCGAGACGGTGCGGCTGGGCGCCGACGTCCCGCTCGCGAGCATCGAGCTCGGCCCGTCGTGGGACGGGGTGACCGCCATGACCGCCGCGGCGCTCCTGGTCGGGGCCCATCGCTGGGCGCCCGTCGTGGCCACGCAGCTCACGGATCGGCGATTGCGGGCATCGATCCGGGGCCGTGGGCGGAGCCCCGCCGTGGCCCGTGCGGCGCGTCCGCCCGGCGCCATGGCCCGCCGCGCCGGCGCGATGGCCCTGGCCGCGGTGGTCGGCGGCCTCGCCCTCGTCGCCGTCCACCGGCCGGATGGGCTGGCGAGGGTCGTGGTGCTCGACGTCGGCCAGGGTGACGCGATCCTCGTCGAGGGCGGCCTCGGGGGCCGGCTCCTGGTGGACGGTGGGCCAGATCCCGGGCGACTGCTGGTCGCCCTCGACGGGCGACTGCCGCCGTGGGACAGGCGAATCGACGCCGTGGTCCTGAGCCATCCCCACGAGGACCACGTCGCGGGGCTCGCCCTCCTCCTCGAGCGGTACCGAGTCGGACGGGTGTACGAGCCGGGCATGCTCGGGCCCGGTCCCGGCTACGCGGCCTGGACGGAGGCCCTCGCGCACGGGCCTCCGCGGTATGCGCTCGCGACCGGCGACCGCCTCAGCGTCGATGCCGTGCGGCTGCGGGTCTTGTGGCCCGATCCGGGTCGGGTCCCGACGCGTCCCGCGGACAGCGGCACGGCGATCAACAACGTCTCGATCGTCCTGCTCGGCGAGATCGGCGGCCAGCGCTTCCTGCTGGCCGGCGACATGGAGGAGGAGGTCGATCCCGAGCTCCTCGCCCGCGGCCTCCCGGTGGTCGACCTGCTCAAGGTCGCGCACCACGGGTCGCGGACGGCGTCGACGGCATCGTTCCTCGAGGCCGTCCGGCCGCGAGTCGCGATCGTCTCGGCCGGACGCGACAACCCGTACGGGCACCCGGCGCCGGCGACGGTCTCGCGCCTCGAGGCCGTCGCCCAGCGCACCCTGCGAACCGACGTCGACGGGACGGTCGAGGTGGCCTTCGAGGGCGACGGGTTGCGGGTCCGGACGCGCGACCTGGGCGGGGCTCGCCGTCCGACGACCGTGCTCGATGGCGCGGTGCCGGGCGGTGGCGTCGGGTTCCTGTGCGCGATCCCGACCTCGGGCGGACCGCGTCCGCCCCTTCCGACGGCACCCGAGGTGGAGCCCCTCGCCGGCCTCGGGGCGGACGCGGCCACCCTCCGAACCGCTCGCGCCGCGCTGCCGCGCCTCCCGGGTGCGACGGATCGCCTGCTGGGCCGGCCTGGCGGAGGCCTTCGCTACCATCCCCGCGATGGCGACTGGCACGGGCTCGGCGACCGGCTCGGCGCGAGGTGCGAGCCGGGGCGAATCCGGGCCGCGCGCCCCGCTGGCGTTCTTCTGGGGCGACGACGCGTACGGCCTCGACGCGGCGGTCGAGGCCTTCCGACGGGACCCGGCGCGGTTCCCCGATGGCGCGCCGGATCGCTGGCGGCCGGAGACGGAGCGCGGCGACCCCGCTCGCCTCCTCGGCGAGATTCGCGAGCGCCTCGCGACGGGGTCGATGTTCGGCGCGGGCAGCCTCGTCGTCGTGTCCGGGGTCGGGGCTCTCACCCGGCGCAACCAGGACCGCGACGCCCTCCTCGAGGCGATCGCGACGGTCGCACCGGGCAACGGCCTGGCGATCGTCGAGGAGACCGAATCGGGCCGCAGGGAGCCGCCCGCCAAGGCGATCGCCGACGCCATCGTGGTGCTCGGCGGCACGGTCTCCGGATTCCAGGCGCCCCGCGAGGGTGCGCTCGCGGCATGGATCGAGAGCCGCGCTCGCGAGCGTGCCATCCAGCTCGGGCCGGGGGCTGCACGGGAGCTCGCGACGCGGCTCGGGGGCTTCGTTCGCGAGGGCGACGTGGAGCGCCGTCACCAGGGCCGGATCGCGGTCATGGAGCTCGAGAAGCTGGCCCTGCGCCACGCCGACGGCGCCGCCATCACGGTCGACGACGTCCGGGCGCTGACGGCCGAGGCCGTGCCCGGGACGATCTGGGGCTTCGTCGACGCGGTCGCGATGCGCCAGCGCGGGCGAAGCCTGGAGCTGCTGGAGCGACTGGTGTCGGGCACGCCGGCGCCGATCTTGCTGGCCGTACTCCACCGCCGGCTGCGCGAGCTGATCGAGGTCGAGGACCGCCTGGAGCGAGGCGAGGCGCCGGGCTCGCTCGTCCGCTCGATGCGCCTTCAGCCGTTTCGGGCCGAGACCCTCGCCCGACAGGCACGGGCCTGGACGGCCGACGAGCTCGATGCCGCGCTGGTCGGCCTCCTCGAGCTCGATGCCCAGGTCAAGAGCGTCGGCGGGCGGGCCTCGACCGACGCGCGAGACCGGCTGGCGTTCGATCTCTGGATCACCGATCGGGTCGCTCCCGGCTGAGCCCCGCGGGAGCCGGCACCTGGCGGTCAGGGGAGCGAGGCGCGCTCCTGCATGACGAGGTCGCTCTCGATCGCGAAGGTGCAGTGGCCGCGAGCCAGCTCGAGGAGCTCGATGAGGTCCGGGTCGATGTACAGCTGGTGGCAGTCCTGGCACAGGCCGCCCGGGATCCCGAAGCACAGCCGCTCGCTGTGGTCCGGCATCCGGAACGTGGCGTCGAACCGGGTGCTGACCAGGAGACGGGTGCAGGCGGGGCAGCGATCGCGACCGGTGGTCATCGACGGACTCGGGTGGGCTCTCGATCCTTCGGACGGCGATCTGCCGTCGTGAGGGCGATGCTGCGATCCCACCCCGTGGACCGACATGACCCATCGGTACCGCGAGGCCCCGTACACCTTCCGAACCTCGCTCGGCACCGCGGGCGCGCCGGCGGGCAGGACTACTGGACGCGGATGATCGTCTTCGCCTCGGACCAGTGACGCTCGAGCTGGTAGTAGTCGCGCTCCGGTGGCGTGAAGACGTGGACGATGACCGTCCCGAAGTCGACGAGGATCCAGTGCGACGCCGCCGTGCCCTCCCTGCCGAAGGCGTGGACCCTCTCGTCCCGCATCCCTGACACGATCCCGTCGGCGATCGCGTCGAGCTGCCGCTCCGAGCCGCCCGAGGCGATCACGAAGTAGTCCGCCATGGTCGTCAGCCCCGTCAGGTCCAGCAGGACGATGTCGGCCGCCTTCTTGTCCTCGGCGAGCTCGACGATCCGGCGGGCCAGGTCGAGCGAGGACCGCTCGTCCGCGGGGCGCCCGGAGTCATCGGTGCCGTGATCGGCGGGAGCAGCATCGTTCGCGGCGGTGCGGGTCCCCTTCCGGCGGGGCAGGCCATCGGGCCGCGGCAGCTCGATGACGTTGTCGGGCACGGCGTCGGTCACGATTCGGGAACCCTCCGGTAGAGGTGGTGCTCGGCGATGTACGCGTCGACGGCGGTGGGGACGAGGTAGCGGATCGACCGCCCGGCGGCGACCCGTTCCCGGATGTCCGTCGACGAGATCTCCAGCCGAGGTCCCTCCAGCACGTCCACCCGACCTGCCGCAGCCGGCAGCTGGGCTTCGACCCTTGCGGGGTCGGCCGCAGGGTACCCCCCGCGAGGGACGACCGCGATCCGGCAGGCGACGAGAAGGCGTGCAGGTTCGTGCCAGCGCGGCAGGTCGTAGAACGTCTCGCCGGAGAGGATCAGCGTGATGTCGGGCTCGCGGCCGCCCGCCCGCTCGAGCTCGGCGAAGGCCTCGACCGTGTCGACGGTGTACGAGACGCCGCCCCGCTCGAGCTCGATCGTGCTGAGCTCGAAGGCCGAGTTGTCGCCGATCGCCAGGCGGACCATTGCGAGCCGGTCATCGGCGGAGGCGGCGGCGCCATCGAGCTTGAACGGCGGGATGACGTTCGGGACGAAGACGATCCGTGCCAGCCCGAGCCGCTCGCGGACCTCCTCGGCAGCGGCGAGATGGGCGAGGTGGATCGGATCGAAGGTCCCGCCCATGATCCCGATCGACCCGCGGCGGACGGCCGAAGGCGGGCGGACTGCCGAAGGGCGCCGGACGGAGGCCGGCTGATCGAGGCTCACGAGCGGACGGACCACAGCTCGGGCGCCCATTCGAGCTCGACACGTCCGATGCGGACCGTGTCGCCGCCCCGGACCCCGGCCGCTCGCAGCTGGGCGTCGACGCCGAGCCGCTCGAGCTCGCGCTGGAACCGGTCGGCCGACTCCTCGACGTCGAAGTTCGTCTGGGCGGCCAGGCGCTCGACGCGCTGTCCGGCGACGCGGAACGCGCCGTCCGGATCCCGGGACAGCGTGGCCGTGCCCGGCGCGGCGTCGAGGCGATGGACGACGACCCCGGCCGGCTCCGGCGGCCGGGCCAGCTCCTCGGCCGACGGCAGCAGTGCCGCGAGCTCGGCTCGCAGCTCGTCGAGGCCCGTGCCCGCCCGTGCCGAGATGGCGACGACGCGCAGGCCCGCGCGGAGCCGGGTGGCCCGGAAGGCGGGCCATGCCGCCGCGGCACCGGGCAGGTCCAGCTTGTTGAAGGCGACGAGGGTCGGCTTCTCGAGGAGCGCGGGGTCGTGGGCGCGGAGCTCTTCGCGGAGGACGTCGAAATCCCACTCCGGATCGCGCGCCGAGCCGTCGACCACGTGGACCAGGACCCGCGTCCGCTCGACGTGCCGTAGGAACGCGTGGCCGAGGCCAGCCCCGCTGCTTGCGCCCTCGATCAGCCCGGGCACGTCGGCCACCGTCGGGCGTCGCGGCTCGCCCGTCACGCCATCCTCGGCGGACAGCTCGAGCACGCCGAGGTTCGGCTCGAGCGTCGTGAACGGGTAGTCGCCGATCTTCGGCCGCGCGGCGGTCAGCGCGGCGAGGAGCGTGGACTTGCCCGCGTTCGGGAGGCCCACGAGGCCGACATCGGCGATCAGGCGCAGCTCGAGCCGCAGCCACCGCTCCTCGCCAGGCTCGCCCTTCTGGGCATGCCGCGGCGCCTGGTGGGTGGGGGTCGCGAAGTGCGTGTTGCCGAGGCCGCCGCGACCGCCGCGAGCGACGATGACCTGCTGGTCGCTGGCGACGAGGTCGGCGATGAGCTCTCCGGAGGCGTCGTCGAGGATCGCGGTGCCGGGCGGGACGGCCAGGACGAGGTCGCCCCCGGCCTTGCCGTGCCGTCGCGCGCGCTCCCCCCGCCCACCCGGGGAGGCGCGGAAGTGATGCCGGTGCTGGAAGTCCCGAAGCGTCGTCTCGCCGGGGTCGGCGCGGAGGTGGATCGATCCGCCGCGACCGCCGTCGCCGCCGTCCGGACCGCCCCGCGGCACATGCGCCTCGCGCCGGAAGGTCGCCGCGCCGTCGCCGCCGTCACCGGCGCGCACCCAGATCTTCACGCTGTCGAGGAACATGCGGCCCTATCTTCCCACGGCACCGTCGCGGACCTGGCGCGGCGCAGGGGACGTGGATGGCGGGCTCGGGGGCCGTGGAGCGCCAGGATCTCGCCGGCGCGGAGTCGGGCTCAGTAGTAGCGCAGCGGGTTGACGCGGTAGGCGCCCGATCCCCAGGGCTGACCGATCCAGACCTCGAGGTGCAGGTGGGGGCCCGTCGCCCAGCCGCTCATGCCGACACGTCCGACGCGCTGGCCCTTGGCCACCGACTGGCCGGACGAGACCGTCACCGCCGACAGGTGGTTGTAGCTGGTGTAGATCCCGCTGCCATGGTTGACCCAGACCTGGTAGCCGCCGCCGTTGCTCTTCCAGCCGGCGAAGACGACGACCCCGGGCCGTGCGGCGACGACGGTCGTGCCGTAGTCCGCGGCGATATCGAGGCCGTAGTGGCCATAGTGGAAGTACTGGCTGATGTAGTTCCCGCCGCCGATGACCGGCCACGCCCAGGCACCGCCCGTGTAGGTGATGCCGCCACCGCCGCCACCGCTGCCACCGCCGCTCGTCGAGCGGGTCGGGCGGGGCGTCGGCTTGGGCGTCGGGATGGGTTCGCCCTTGGCACCGGGCACCATCAGGACCTGGCCGACGATGAGGTTCGGGTCGTCGAGCTGGTTGACCTCGACGATGTCGCTCGACTCGACCTTGTATTCGGTGGCGAGGCTGTCGAGAGTGTCGCCGACGGCAACGGTCACGACGAGGCCGTTGACGGGCGGGATGACGAGGGTCTGGCCGACCTTGAGGTCATCCTTCGAGGTGAGCTTGTTGGCCCACCAGACGGTCATCATCGAGACGCCGAAGCGGCTGGCGATGCCGGTCAGCGTGTCGCCGTTGGCGACGGTGTACCTGCGGAGCATGTTCGAGGCCGACTGGACGCTGGTGTCGACAGCGACCGGCTTGTAAAGCGTCGCGTCGTCGAGGTAGCCGGCCGCGGCAGCCTCGTCCATCGGCGCGTCGAGCACCGGACCGTCGTACTCGGCGGGGCCCGTGATCCCCCCGATCGCCAGGCGAACGGCGGAGGAAGGTCCCGAGGGATTCACCTGGGCGGCGCCGGCAGGGCTGGCAGCCGGGGCGAGGCTGATCGCGCTCGCGGCCACCAGGAGGGCGGCGATGGCAATCGGCAGGATCCGGTCGGAAGTGAGACGTCGCGTCAGGTGCTGGCGGCCGAGCCTGCGTCGCGCGGCACTGACTTTCGGGGGAAACGACAGGCGACGCCGCGCCGCGCGAGCGCGCGGGACGATCGTGCGGGCGGGCGGGCCCGGCGGGTGGACCAGGTCCGCGATCTCACGAGCGAGGCGCACGGCACCTCGATGCAGTCGTCGGGTGGTCGCCGGTCGTCGTGCTCCTGTCGGGCGGGAGCGCGCAATGGCGCGCAGGACGCCGCCCAGGGCGTTCAGCAATACGTACTCCTGGCGGGACGATCCGGCGCGGGGTCTGCGCGTGCGCCTTGGGAGTGACCGTCCGGGTCGCGATCTTGAGCTGGGGGTCTCGCTTCGCGGCCGAGCCCACTCCTCCGCGGGCTACGACGTTGCGGGGACCTTATCACGGCCCGCCAAACCCTCGCAAACTGACGATTGGCCCGCCTCGGGTGGCCCAGAAGCCCCGTTTCCCGGGGACAACGGCCGGGGGAGGGCTACGAGTCGAGGCTCTTGGTCAGGCCCGCCAGGAACTGCGCGTTGTTGTCGCTCTTCGCGAGCCGGTTAAGGAGCAGCTCGATGCCCTCGTTCGTGCCGACGGCCGAGAGCATCCGGCGCATCGTCCAGACCATCCTGAGGGTGCCCTCCTCGAGCAGCAGCTCCTCGCGACGGGTGCCGGAGCGCATGACGTCGATGGCCGGGAAGATCCGCTTCTCGGCAAGCTTGCGATCGAGGATCAGCTCCGAGTTGCCGGTGCCCTTGAACTCCTCGTAGATGACATCGTCCATCCGCGAGCCGGTATCGATCAGGCAGGTGCCGATGATCGTCAGCGAACCGCCCTCCTCGATCTTCCGGGCCGCCCCGAAGAAGCGCTTCGGGGGGTAGAGGGCGATCGGGTCGATGCCCCCCGACAGGGTCCGGCCCGACGGCGGCAGCGCGAGGTTGTAGGCCCGCGCGAGGCGGGTGATCGAGTCGAGCAGGATCACCACGTCGCGGCCGGTCTCGACCTGGCGCTTGGCGATCTCGAGGGCCATCTCGGCGACGTGGGTGTGGTTCTCGGTCGGCTCGTCGAACGTCGAGCTGATGACCTCGCCCTTGACCGAGCGGCGCATGTCCGTGACCTCCTCCGGCCGCTCGCCGATGAGCGCGACCATGAGCAGGATCTCGGGGTAGTTGGCGGTGATCCCGTTGGCGACGGCCTTGAGGAGCATCGTCTTGCCGGCCTTGGGCGGGCTGACGATCAGCGCCCGCTGGCCCTTGCCGATCGGGTTGACGAGGTTCACCAGGCGCTGGCTGAGGTTCCTCGGGTCGCTCTCGAGGTTGAGGAGCTCGTCGGGATGGACCGGGGTCAGGTCGTTGAAGATCGGTCGCCGGCGCGCGGTCTCGATGTCGACGCCGTTGACCGAATCGACCCGCAGGAGGCCCCAGTACTTCTCCTGTTCCCGCGGGGCCCGGACGGCCCCGGCGACGCGATCGCCGATCCGCAGGCCGAAGCGCCGGACCTGGCTCGAGCTGACGTAGACGTCCTCCGAGCTGGGCAGCAGGCCGTGGCGGCGCATGAAGCCGTAGCCCTCGTCGACGATGTCGAGGATGCCGGTCGCGTAGTCGAGGCCGGCGCGCTCGGTCTGGCGCTGCAGGATCAGGTCGACGAGGTCGTCCTTGCGATCGTCGCCACGGGTGTCGAGCTCGAGCTCACGTCCGACCTGGCGCAGCTCGGCGACGCTCATCTCGCGGAGGTCCGCCACGTCGAGGTCGTTTCGCTCGCGGGCGGCCTCGAGCTCGGCCTGCTCGTCGTACTCGGTGACCGGGAGGCGGCCGCCGCCCATGCTGCCGGTCCGGCGACGGGGACGACGGTTGCGCATGCGCTGTTCAGGTGCGGGCATCGGGGTAGGGCTTCCCTGCGGTACGGGGTGTTGCGGTCGCGGGACCGATGGGCTCAGGAATCGCCCACGCCACGACGGGTCCGCGCACGGACCGGGGGTGGGGATGCACGGAGCATACGGCCCGATTGGGGATGCGTCAATCCAATCCGAGCATGTTCGGAAGGACCGCGCGTGCGTCTACGATTCGGCGATGCGACCGGATGGGCAGGGTCGGACGTCGAAGGGTACCGGGGCCTCCGGGCAGACACCGGTTTCGGAGCCGGCACCGACCGCGAGGCGGACCCCGGGCGGAGAGGCGGGCGCGGCCGGCAACGCGGCATCGACGACCGAGGTCGGCGCGATGTTCGACCGGCTGGCACCGCGATACGACCTCCTGAACGCGGTCATCTCGCTCCTCCAGGAACCGCGCTGGCGTCGGCGCCTGGTGGACCTGACCGAGCTCCAACCCGGGATGACCGCGCTCGACGTGGCGACCGGCACGGGCAAGGTGGCCGAGGGCCTCGCCGACCGCGTCGGGACGTTCGGGCGCGTCCTCGGCATCGACATCTCGCGGGTCATGATCGAGCGCGCGCGGCGGGCCTACGCAGACCGCGTCGAGATGACGTTCATCGAGGGCGACGCCCTGGCCCTCCCGGTCGAGGACGGGACCGTCGACGCCGCCACGATCGCCTTCGGCATGCGCAACCTGCCCGACTATGAACGAGGTTTCGCCGAGATGCGGCGGGCGGTCCGGCCAGGCGGCCGGATCGTGTGCCTCGAGGCGGCCCGGCCGCGTGGGTTCCTGGGCGGCATGGCGTGGCTGTGGTTCGAGCGGCTGGTGCCGCTGCTCGGCCGCTTGAGCGGCGAGCCGGATGCGTACCGGTACCTCGTGTCGAGCGTGCGCTCCTATCCCGGGCCGCAGCGGATCGCCGAGATCATGCGCTCGGCGGGACTCGAGGATGTGCGATGGTTCGGGCTCACGGCCGGGATGGTGACGATCCATACCGCCCGGCGACCCGCCGGCGAGAGACCATGACGCAGCACGAGATCCGCGAGCTCACCGCCGCGTTCGCAGACGATGCGGGCGCCCTGCTGGCGTCGCGGCATCGGGCCCACCGCGCGGCCGAGCCGCTGCTCGATCCGCGCCACGAGGACCCGGCGGTCTGCCGCGAGGACGTGGCGGCCGCGATCGCCCTGCCCGACGCGTCCGGCGTCGCGGCCATCAGGGGCGGGCGCCTCGTCGGGTACCTCGTCGGCGCGCCCAAGGACGCGGCAATGTGGGGCGGGAACATCTGGGTCGAGGCAGCGGGCCACGCCGTCGAGGAACCGTCGCTGGTCCGCGCGCTGTACGCCGCCATCGCCGGGCGCTGGGTCGAGGCGGGCCAATCGAACCATCACGTCCTGGTCCCGGCCACCGAGACCGGCCTCGTCGACGCGTGGTTCAGCCTCGACTTCGGGCAGCAGCATCTGCACGCGATCCGCGAGCCCGGGCCGCCGGGCGGCGTCGTGCCCCGGAGCGAGCTGACAATCCGACGGCCGACCCGCGCCGACATCCCGGTCCTCGCCGAGCTGGAGCTGACGCTGCCACGCCATTCGACCGGCTCGCCGGTCTTCTCCAAGCTCCCGATCCAGCCCCTCGAGGAGGTCGTGGCCGAGCTGGAGGCCGACTTCGACGACCCGAAGTGGACGTGGTTCGTGGCCGAGCGAGACGGGCACGTCATCGGCGATGCCATCGGCTGCTCGCTCGAGGTGTCCGGGTTGTACGTCGGCCCAAACCGGCCGCGAGACGCGGGCTTCCTGGGCTACGTGGCCGTGTTTCCCGAGGCGCGCGGCCTCGGCGCGGGCCGGCTCCTCGGCGCGACGGTCCTCGCCTGGGCGGCCGACGTGGGCTATCCCCGCGTCGTGACCGACTGGCGCTCGACGAACCTCGAGGCCGATCGGTCGTGGCGCGGCCTCGGCTTCCGGCCGACCTTCCGGCGCCTGCACCGGCTCATTGGCTGAGGCTCAGGCGTCGCGCCTTCACGCAGGCCGCGAGGCCCGGGCTCAGGCCGGCGGCGTGTCCTTCCCGGCCGACGCCGCGGCCGCGGCACGAGCTGCCTCCCAGTCCTTCTTGAACTGGACGATGCCCTTGTCGGTCAGCGGATGGTGGACCATCTGCTGGAAGACCTTGAACGGCAGCGTGGCGACGTGGGCGCCGGCGAGGGCCGACTCGGTCACGTGGCGCGGATGCCGGACCGACGCCGAGAGCACGAGCGAGTCCAGCTCGTGGAGGCGGACGATCTCAGCAAGCTCGCGGATCACGATCAGCCCGTCCTCGTTGATGTCGTCGAGGCGGCCGACGAACGGCGAGAGAAGGTAGGCCCCGGCCTTCGCCGCGAGGAGGCCCTGGTTGGCCGTGAAGATCAAGGTGCAGTTCGTGCGGATCCCCTCGGCCTTGAAGCGGCTGATCGCCTCGAGGCCGTTCTCCGTCATCGGGACCTTGACGACGATGTTCTCGGCCAGCTTGGCGAAGTGGCGGCCCTCGCGGAGCATCCCCTCGACGTCGTCGGCGATGACCTCCGCCGAGACGGGGCCACTCGTGATCCCGCAGATCACCTGGAGGACCTCGTCGTAGGTCATGCCCTTCGTCTTGGCGAAGAGCGTCGGGTTGGTCGTGACGCCGTCGAGGACCCCCCAGCGATGGACCGTCCGGATCTCGTCGATGTCGGCGGTGTCGAGGAACAGCTTCATGCGGGCAGGCTCCGGTGCGGGCGCGGAAGCGAGATTCTAGCCGTGACCGCCCGGGAGCCGATCAGGCGCGAGCCGCCGTCTCCTCGCCGGCCTCGACGCGATCGGCCCGGCCGGCCGCCACGGGGCCCTCTTCGAGCGCCGCCCGGACGAATCCGTCGAACAGCGGGTGGGGCCGCTCCGGTCGCGACTTGAACTCCGGATGGAACTGCGACGCCACGAACCACGGGTGGTCGCGGAGCTCGATGATCTCGACCAGCCGCCCGTCGGGTGACTGGCCGGACAGGACCATGCCGGCTTCCTCGAGCTGCGGTCGATACTGGTTGTTGACCTCGAACCGGTGCCGGTGCCGCTCGTAGATGACCTCCTGGCCATAGGCCTCGGCCGCCTTCGAACCGGGTGTCAGGCGGGCCGGGTAGAGGCCGAGGCGCATCGTCCCGCCCTTGTCCTCGAGCTCCCGCTGGTCGGGCATGAAGTCGATGACCGGGTTGGTGGTGAACATGTCGAACTCGGTGGAGTTGACGTCGCCCGATCCGAGGACTTGGCGCGCGAACTCGATGACGGCGCACTGGAGGCCGAGGCACAGGCCGAGATACGGCACGGCATGGTCGCGGGCGTAATGGGCGGCCAGGACCTTGCCCTCGATGCCACGATGGCCGAAGCCGCCGGGGACGAGGACGCCGGCCACGCCGTGGAGCGCGCCATGGAGGTTGTCCCTCGCCAGCGCCTCCGAATCGACCCACCGGACCTTGACGTCGACGCCGTTGGCCCAGCCGGCGTGCTTGAGCGCCTCGGTCACCGACAGGTAGGCGTCGGGCAGCTCGATGTACTTGCCAACGAGCGCGATCTCGAGCTCCGGCTTGGGAGCCTTGATCCGCTCCACGAGGGCGCGCCAGCCGGCGAGATCGGGTTCCGCCTCGGGGTCGCCAAGGCCCAGCTCGCGGACGATCAGCCGCCCGAGCCCGAAACCCTCGAACTGGAGCGGGACCTCGTAGATCGTCTCGGCGGTCGGGGCGGGGATGACGGCCTCGACGTCGACGTCGGTGAAGAGCGCGATCTTCTCGCGGATCTCGTCCGGGACCTCCTGGTCGGAGCGGAGGACGATGACGTCGGGCTGGATGCCGATTCCGCGAAGCTCCTTGACCGAGTGCTGGGTCGGCTTCGTCTTCAGCTCGCCGGTCGCGGCGAGGGCCGGCAGGAGCGTCACGTGGACGTACAGGACGTTGGCCCGCCCGACGTCCGTGCGCAGCTGGCGGATGGCCTCGAGGAACGGCAGGCTCTCGATGTCACCGACCGTCCCGCCGACTTCGACGATGACGACGTCGGGGCTCCGGTCGCGGGCGACGCGGGTGATCCGCTCCTTGATCTCGTTGGTGATGTGGGGGATGACCTGGACGGTGCCGCCGAGGTAGTCGCCGCGGCGCTCCTTGGCGATCACGGCCTGGTAGATGCGGCCGGTGGTGACGTTGGAGAGCTGCGTCAGGTTCTCGTCGATGAACCGCTCGTAGTGGCCCAGGTCGAGGTCCGTCTCGGCGCCGTCGTCGGTCACGAAGACCTCGCCGTGCTGGTACGGCGACATCGTCCCCGGATCGACGTTGATGTACGGATCCAGCTTCAGGATGGAGACGGAGAGACTGCGGCTCTTGAGGATCCGGCCGATGCTGGCGGCGGTGATGCCTTTGCCGAGCGAGGAGGTCACGCCTCCGGTCACAAAGACATACTTCGCCATGGGTCTGGTCCTCCGGGGGTTTTTCGAATGCTATCGAAAACCCCGCCTCGGTGCCAATGGCCTGGACCAGGACGGCCGTGTCGAGGACGGCCATCGCTCGCACCGAATGGGTGCTACGGCGTCGGCAGGCGGTCGATGATGCTGATCGAGCCGATGACGGCGATCGTGGAACGGAGGATCACCGCGTCCCCGCGGTTGCGATCAACTCGTTCGCGAGGGCGAGCGGGACCCAGCCGGCGAACGTGCCGCCAAGTGGCCGGACGGCCCGCGTGGCAAGGTCGACACGCTGCAGCACCGTGTCGTCGCTCGCCCCGCCGTTCGAGGCCGTCACCGTACCAGTGGCCACGTGGGTGGGACTCTTTCAAACGCCGCTTCGAGCGCCCAGGTCAGTGAGTCTGACCGTGCGGCTTGGAACGGAGCCGTTTGCGTCCCACGCGGCGCAGCGTGGGTCGCCAGTGGTGCATGTTATGATATGCGCATGTACAGCGAACGGACGCAGGTGCTGCTGTCCCCGGAGCAGGTCGCAAAGCTCAGGCGCATCGCCGCCCGGGAGCGTCGCTCGCTCGGGGCCGTGATCCGGGCCGCCGTTGACGCCTACGACGATCCGGGCAGCGATCGGCGCCGGGCGGCCGTCGCGGCCATCACGTCGATGAACCTTCCCGTCGACGACTGGGAGGTCATGAAGGCCCAGATCGTGCGCAGCCAGCTCGGCGAGTCGTGACGGTCTTCGTCGACACCGCGGTCCTCATGTACGCGGCCGGGGCTGAGCACCCGTTGCGGGCGCCGTGCAGGCGGTTCGTGGAGGCCGTGGGCAGCCGCTCGATCGACGCGGTGACCAGCACCGAGGTCATCCAGGAGATCATTCATCGCTACGCAGCGATCGGGCGCAGGGAAGATGGCGCCGAATTGGCGACGCGCTCCCTGGACCTGTTCGCGCCCGCGCTGCCGATCACCCATGCGCTGGTGCGGCGCGTCCCAGACCTCGTGGTGCGGTACCCGGGTCTGGCGGCGCGCGACGCCATCCACGTCGCGACGTGCCTCCATGAGGGCATCGCCGAGATCGTCAGCCCGGATCGCGCGTTCGATGCCGTCACGGAGATTCGGCGGATCGATCCAGCGACCTTCGCGCCGCCTCCGCAACCGCAGCGCGGGTAGGCCACGACCCTCAGTCGGCGAATCGCGCCTGGACGCCCCAGCCGCCGAAGTCCTCGGACACGGCGACGACGAGCTCGTTCTCGCCCGCCTCGAGCGGCAGGTAGACCCTGTCCCACCAGCCGATGCTGCCGAGGAAGCGGTAGTCGCGCGTCCGGTAGCCGTCATCGCCGCGGAAGAGCGGGCGGCCGTTCAGGAACACGATCGCGCGGTCGCTGAAGCCCACCTCGAGTGCTCGGATCTCTGCCGCCGGCGCCGGGACCGCCGCACGGGCCAGGACGGTGTTCCGCCCGTCCCGGATGCCGTGCAGGCGGCCGAGGTCCAGGAGGCCCGACGAGGTCGCCGCTGCCCTCTGCCAGGCCAGCTCGCTGAGGAGGCTCGTCGGAAGGGCGGTCACGCGATCGAGCGCCGCCTCGGGGAACGGCTCCGAGACCTGCCAGTCGAGGATCGCCCGCAGCTCGGGCGCCGGCTGCGGCGGCAGTGTGCCGGGGAGGACCGGCCGCCCGGCGGCAACCGCAAATCGCGCGACGTGCAACCCCTCGCCGCCGACGAGCAGCCCGACCCCGCCGGGCGAAGGGGGATGCACGAGTGGCGCGGCCAGGATCGGTCGCGCCATGTCGTCGATGAAGGCGTCCGCGCGATGGCCGGTGAAGGCGACACGGAGCGTGAACCACGCCTCGATCGGGAACGTGACGGCCTCCCAGTAGCCCGGGCCGTGGTAGAGCTGCCAGCTGGAGATGCCGTTGCTGACCGGCGTGTACTGGATCGAGTCGGGGTTCCCGAGCTGGTGCGGCCGGACGTAGAACGTCTCCGCGTCGAGCCGATCGGGATCCTCGCCCCGGACCCGCCAGACGAGACCGTGGAACGCCCGATTGCGGTCGATCGCGAGGTCCGCCTCGATGACGCCGTCAGTGAGCTCGAGCCCGACGACCGTCGGGTTGCCGGCATCGGCCGCGAAGCGCAGGCAGCGCCGGCCGAGATGCTCGGCGCGGACGGCCCGGGCAGGGTCGACGCGCCAGCGATCGAGATCGAGCGGGACGTCCACGAGCGCAGTCATGGGCTCAGGGTAGGCGGAGCCCGATCCGCTCCCGGGCCCAATCCGGCAGGACCCGAGCCCGCTCGGCCCGCGTCAGGACGACGCCCAGCACGATCACGACACCGCCAAGGACCTGCTCGATCCGGACCGGCTCGGCCAGGAACATCGCCCCGAGGATGACCGCGATGAACGGCACCAGGAATTGGTAGGCGGTGATGCGCGTCGGCCCGAGCAGCCGGATCGCATGGAACACGACGACGTTCGACAGGCCTGCTGGGATCAGGGACGAATACAGCAGCCCGGCCCACGCCGCCGCCTCGACGGCCGGCCAGTCGGCGCCGGGCACCTGGCTGAGCCCGGGAAGCGCGAGGACGGCCGTGCCGCCGACCATCGCCCAGGCCGTGGTCCGCAGCGGTGAGTGGCGCCGGAGGATCGGCGACCCGAAGGCCGTGTAGACGGCCCACATGATCGCCGCGCCGAGCGTCAGCGCGTCGCCGATCAGCGAGGCGGTCAGCCCGAATCCGGGGCCGGCGCTGATGACCACGGCCACGCCGCAGAAGGAGACGAGACCACCGATCAGCTTGGTCCGAGTGAGGACGTCGCCGCCCGTCGCCGACGCGAGCAGGGCCGTCAGGACCGGCGTCGTCGCGATGAGCAGCGCCGAGTCACCGGCGGGGATGTCCTGGAGAGCCGTCGCCCACAGGATCTGGTAGACGCCGAAGCCGAGCGCCCCGAGGGCCAGCACGCCGAGCAGGTCCCGCCGCGGCAAGCCGATGCTGCCCTCGCGCCATCGCAGCGCCACGAGCAGGACCGCGGCGGCGAGCCCGAACCGCAGGAACGCGAAGGCGATCGGGGGGATCTGCTGGTTCGCGGCCTTGACGACGATGAAGTTCGCGGCCCAGAAGACGATGACCGCGAGCGTCCCGAGCTCGGCGAAGCGGCGTTCGGCCGCGGTCGAGGGCGGCCGATGCCCTTCGTGCCCGGATCGCCCGGACGCGGCGACGCCCGCCGGTGGCTCGGCGGGCGTCGTGGGTCGAGGGGGTTCGGGCGGGCCGCCGATCAGGCGTCCTCGTCCAGCTCGAGGGTCTCCTCGTCGTCCTCCTCGGTCAGCTTCAGCCAGACGAACAGCCCGGCGAGCACGAGGAGGGGGATGACGAGAATCGCGCCGAGGGTGATCCCGAGGGCCACGGCGACGGTCTTGAGTGCGCGCATCGTTCGATCCTCCTGCAGTCGCTCAGTGTGGCACCGCCCGACCGACGGTGCCCTGGACGATCAGGTCGCCGGCGCCTCCTCGCGACTGCTGCGCCGGAGCCCGGGCGCCTTGGCGATCAGCTGGGCGACGTCCTCCTTCGTGAACTCGAACAGTTCGTGCTTCGTTCCGGCCTGGCCGCCGTGCGACAGCCGCAGGACGTAGGCCCCGGCCTGCTCGAAGAAGAACAGGTCGCGCGGGCGCTCGCCGTCGATGAACCGGCCGATGACGCGCAGCTCCTGTTCGTAGCGCTGCGGCTCGCCGTCACTCGGCTGGCCTCGCCGGCCGGCGGCCTCCTCCATGAACTGCGCGACATCCTCATCGTCGACCGCGATCGTGATCCGCTTCTCGGCGCCCATCGACTCGCCCCACGCGGACGACGAGCCCTCGACGATGAGGCCCTGGAGGATGAACCCGCCGGCGTCCTCCACGAACACGATGTCGCGCATCCCACGATCGTCGAGGTACGCGCCGACGGAGCGCAACACCTCTTCCCAGTCCTGGCGCGGACTGCCCTCGTAGATCCGCATCGGTGCCTCCCGGAGCGGCCTGGCGTGATGCCGCGCCGAGTGTAGCCACGGCGGCCTGCGTCGGGCAACGGATCGGTGCGGTCGAGCACCTCGAGTCTCAGGCCTGGCAGGTCTGTCCTGCCGGTGTTCAGCCGGCGAGCTCGGTCGCGATTCGCCCGGCAACGCGGGCGTTGTTGACGATCAGCGCGGTGTTGGCGCGAACCGAGCCACCGTCGGTGATCGCGGCGATCCGGGCCAGCAGCCACGGGGTCAGGGCGGGTCCGGCGACGCCAGCCGCCTCCGCCTCGGCGACGGCCCGAGTGACGGCGCGAACCGCCACGTCGCGCGGCAGGGCCTCGGCCTCCGGGACCGGGACGCAGACGAGGATCGACGCGCCTAACGCGAGATCGAGGTGCGTCCGGGCGAGCGCCGCCGCAGCGGCGACGTCGGGCACGGATGCCGGCGCCCGGAGCCCGGACGAGCGGGCGAAGAACCCGGGTAGCTCGGGCTGCCCGATCGCGACGACGGGTACGCCGTGGGTCTCGAGCACCTCGAGGGTCGCCGCGACATCGAGGATCGCCTTCGGGCCGGCGCAGACCACGACCATCGGCGTCCGGGCGAGCTCGTCGAGGTCGGACGAGACGTCGAAGACCTGGCCGTGCGCGGCGCCAACGGCGAGGTGGACGCCGCCGACGCCGCCGGTCGCGAAGACGTCGATGCCCGCCGCGCGAGCCGCGATCATCGTCGCGCTGACGGTCGTCCCGGCCCAGCCGGGCGCGGCGAGCGCGACGGCGAGGCTCGGACGGGCCGCCTTCACGACGGCCTCGGCGGGGGCACGACCGAGGGCCTCGAGAGCTTCGGCGTCGAGACCGACGAGCAGCCGGCCGGCACGGATCGCGACGGTCGCCGGGACGGCCCCGCTCTCCCGCACGGCCGCCTCCGAGGCGCGCGCGACGTCGAGGTTCGCCGGATACGGCAGCCCGTGGCTGATGAGCGTCGACTCGAGGGCCACGACCGGGCGACGCGCGGCGAGGGCCGCGGCGACCTCGGGATGGACGTCGAGCCGGTCCACGATCGAGCGGCGGAAGCCCAGGAGCGGGGTCATCCGGGTGGCAGCTCCGTCTTCTGGGACCGCAGCTGCCGGGCGGCGGCCCGGTGGCCGGCCACGGTCGCGCGATGCAGGGCGGCGGCGGCGCCGACGCCGGCGGCGCGCGATTCGAGCCAGCCGGCGATGAACCCGGCATCGAAGGCGTCCCCCGCGCCGGTCGTGTCGGTGGCGCTGACCGGCGTCGTCGCGACGTCGAACCGCAGCGGCGGTGACGGCTCGGCCCCCGGCTGGGGGTCCTCGCCGGCGACACGGGCCACGACCCGCGCGCCGCGGGACCCGCGCTTGATCACGACGATCGGTGCCAGCTCGGCCAGGCGCTCGGCGTCCGAGCGACCCAGGAGCGCCTCCGCCTCGCGCTCCGTCGCGAAGACCAGATCGGCACCGATTCGCGCAATCAGCTCTCGCGCGGCGCGCCGGCCGCTGGCCAGCAGTGGCCCCACGGAGGCGAGGTCGGTCGAGACCTGGGCACCGCGCTCCCGGGCCAGCTCGACGGCGCGGAAGCCGGCCCGGCCGAGCGGCTCGCCGAGGAGCGAGTACACCGGCACGTGCAGGAGATCGAGCCGCTCGAACCACTCGGGGCGAAGGTCCTCCGGGCGGAGTGACAGCGCGGCTCGCCGATCCTGCACGAACGACCGCTCCCCGCCAGGCGCGACGAGCACGCCGATCCGGCCCGTCCGCTGGCCCGCGATCCGGACGGCGTGGACCCTGACGGCGTCACGCTCGAGCTGCGCGACGAGCGACCGACCCGCCCCGTCGCGGCCGATCGAGCACACCAGCTGCGCGCGAATCCCGAGGCGACCCAGCCAGCGGGCGACGTTGGCCGCCGAGCCACCCTGGCGAATCTCGACCCTGCCGGCCACGTCGGTCGACGACTCGATGTCCGTGGCCGGCATGAGGACGACGTCGAGGACGAGGTCGCCCAGGACCATGACCCGGATCGGATCGCGCCGGACCGGTGCTCGCTGAACGGCGGCCGCGGCCCCGGCCGAGGCGGGGCGGCGCCCGGCCATCCGCTCGTACGCTCACACGCCGATGGTAGCGACGACGCCCCGTCATCGAGGCCGGCGGCGAGGCGCGTTGCTACAGTTCGGCCGTGACGCCGACGCTCGAGCGCCTCGCGATCGACACGATCCGGACCCTCTCCATGGACGGGGTCCAGAAGGCGAACTCCGGGCATCCCGGCGCCCCGATGGGCGCCGCGCCGATGGCCTTCGTGATCTGGACCCGGTTCCTTCGCCACGCGCCGAGCGATCCCCGCTGGCCGGACCGCGACCGGTTCGTGCTGTCCGCCGGCCACGCCTCGATGCTCCTGTACTCCCTGCTGCACCTGACCGGCTACGACCTGCCGATCGACGAGCTCCGGCAGTTCCGCCAGTGGGGCTCTCGGACGCCCGGGCACCCCGAGTGGGGCCTCACCTCGGGCGTCGAAGCCACGACCGGTCCGCGGGGCCAGGGCATCACGACCGCGGTCGGCATGGCGATCGCCGAGCGTCGCCTCGCGACGGAGTTCAACCGGCCCGGCCACGACGTCATCGACCATCGCACGTACGTCATCGCGTCCGACGGCGACCTCCAGGAAGGCATCGCCTCCGAGGCGGCGAGCCTCGCCGGCCACCTCCGGCTCGGGAAGCTGACGGTCCTCTGGGACGACAACCACATCCAGCTCGACGGCCCGACGTCGATGGCCTGGTCGGAGGACGTCCTGAGGCGCTTCGAGGCGTATGGCTGGTATGTCGACCGGGTCGACGACGGGAACGACACGACGGCGATCGAGACCGCGATCGCGGCGGCCATCGACGACCCGAGGCCCGGCCTCATCGCCGTCAGGACGCACATCGGCTTCGGCAGCCCGAACAAGCAGGACAGCCAGAAGGCCCATGGCTCGCCGCTCGGGGAGGACGAGGTCCGGTTGACGAAGGCGGTCTACGGCTGGGACCCCGACGCCCACTTCCTCGTGCCGGACGAGGTCGGCCAGCTGTTCGGGGATGCCGGGCGGGCCGGCGCCGAGCTGGTCAAGGCCTGGCAGCACCGGTTCGCGGCCTATGCCGAGGCGCACCCGGACCTCGCCACGGAGCTCTGGCGGCGGCTCGCCGGCGACCTCCGCCCGGACGCCTTCGCCGGCCTGCAGACGTACCCCGAGGGCGAGGAGCTGGCGACCCGCCAGGCCGGCCAGGCGGCGATCGGGGCCCTGGCAGCGGCCGTCCCGGAGCTGTTCGGTGGCTCGGCCGACCTGTCCGAATCGAATCTCACCCTCGTGAAGGGCGAGGCCGACTTCAGCGCTGCCGAGGCCGGCCGGAACCTGTGGTTCGGCGTCCGCGAGCACGCGATGGGCGGGATCGTCAACGGCCTCGCGTACCACGGCGGGTTCATCCCGTACGCCGGCACGTTCCTCAACTTCAGCGACTACATGCGCGGGTCGGTTCGCCTCGCCGCGCTCGCCGGGTTGCACGTCGTGTACGTCTGGACCCACGACTCGGTGGGCCTCGGGGAGGACGGTCCGACCCACCAGCCGGTCGAGCACTACGCCGCGCTCCGGGCGATGCCGAACCTGTGGCTCGTGCGACCGGGCGACGCGAACGAGACGATGGCGGCCTGGCGGCTGGCCGTGGAACGGCGCGGCGGCCCCGTGGCGCTGGCGCTGTCGCGCCAGAAGCTGCCGACGCTCGCCGGCACCGCCGAGCGGGCCGCGGAGGGCGTGCGCCGCGGCGGCTACGTCCTGCGCGACGGCGGCGATGCGCCGGATGTGGTGCTGATCGCGACCGGGTCGGAGCTCCAGCTGGCCGTCGCGGCGGCCGAGCAGCTGGCCGCCGACGGCCTCCACGCGCGCATCGTCTCGCTCCCGTGCTGGGAGGCGTTCGAGGCCCAGGATCGGGCCTACCGCGACGCGGTCCTCCCGCCAACGCTGCATCGTCGGGTCACGGTCGAGGCCGGGACATCCCTGGGCTGGGAGCGCTACGCCGGCGACGATGGGGCGATCCTCGGCATCGACCACTTCGGCGCCTCCGCGCCGGCGGGGACGATCTTCCGGGAGCTCGGCTTCACCGCCGACCGGGTGGCCGACGTCGCGCGACGGGTGGTCCGCGACGGCCTCCGCGGCCGGATTCCGACGCTCAACCCGGGTCACCAGCCGGCGGGGCTCGCGTCGTCGCACGTCGGCGGCGGCAGCGGCGAGCATCCAACCCTGGAGCGCGGCGAGGCCGGCGTGGACCGCTCGCCCAGCTCGGATCCGGGTCACAGCTGAGGGCCATCGATGCGCGTCGGCTTCGCGGCAGATCACACGGGCGTGAGCCTCAAGTCCGAGCTCATCCGGCGAATCGGCGCGGCCCGGCCCGGTGACGAGCTCGTTGACCTCGGCGGCGACGGATCCGACCCGGCCGACGACTACCCGGACTTCGCAGACCGCCTCGGGGTCGCCGTCCGCGACGGCGCCGTCGACCGCGGGATCCTGATCTGCGGCTCGGGCGTTGGCGCGTCGGTCGCGGCGAACAAGATCCGCGGCGTCCGGGCGGCGATCTGCCACGACACCTACTCGGCCCACCAGGGCGTGGAGCACGACGACATGAACGTCCTGACGATCGGGGCCCGGGTCATCGGACCGGAGCCGGCGCTCGAGTGCGCGCTGGCCTTCCTCGGCGCAACGTTCAGCGGCGAATCGCGCCACCGCCGCCGGCTCGACAAGGTCCTCGCCATCGAAGCCCGGGAGCGAGCATGAGCAGCCGCAGCCGCATCCAGCTATCGGACGTCGACGCCGCGCGGGTCGCGGCAGCCGCGACGGTCGCCCGAGACGGCCACTGGGCCGATCGGCTGTTCGCCCGCGAGGCGACCCTGTGGACCCAGGACCTGGCCACCCAGCGTTCGATCGCTGGCCGGCTCGGCTGGCTCGACGCGATCGACCACTTCATCCTCCAGGTCGCCGCCCTCGAGGGCTTCGGCGACGCGATCCGTGAGGCCGGGTTCACGACCGCGGTCGTCATGGGCATGGGCGGCTCCAGCCTCACGCCGCTCGTCCTCCAGCAGGTCTTCGGGTCGGCGCCCGGCTACCTCGATCTGCGGGTGCTCGATTCCACCGACCCGACCGCGGTCGCGACGACCGTCGACGACCTCGACCCGCTTCAGACGCTGTGGATCGTCGCCAGCAAGTCCGGCACGACGACCGAGCCGCTGGCCTTCCTGGCCGACGCCTGGGCGCGGGTCGCCGCCGCGCTCGAGGAGCGCGGCTCGGACCAGGGTGCCGGCGAGTTCTTCGTGGTCATCACCGACCCAGGTCGGAGCCTCGAGGCGATCCCCCACCACGACGACCTCCGGGAGCGGTTCCTGAACCCACCGGACATCGGCGGGCGTTATTCCGCCCTGACCTACGTCGGGCTCGTCCCGGCGTCCCTGATCGGCCTCGACCTCGACGCCCTGCTCGCCGCCGGGGCGGCGATGCTCGGCCAGTGCCGCGAGCCCGAGCCGGACGCCAACCCCGGGGTCGGGCTCGGAGTGGCGCTCGGCCGGCTGGCCAGGGCCGGCCGCGACAAGCTGACGTTCCTCGCCGACCCGGTGCTCGCCCCGTTCGGGATGTGGGCCGAGCAGCTGCTCGCGGAGTCGACGGGCAAGCACGGCGTGGGGATCGTCCCGGTCGTGGGCGAGCCGCTGCGTGACGCCGACGAGTACGCCGACGACCGTGTCTTCGTGGAGCTGGCGCTCGCCGACGGCTCCGGCCACCCCCTCCGCGAGGCGCTCCTGAAGGCCCTCGCCGCGGCCGGCCATCCGATCGTCCGGATCGAGCTCGACGACCCGATCGACCTTGGCGGCGAGTTCGTGCGATGGGAAGTCGCGACCGCGATCGCCGGGGCCGTCCTGGGCATCGATCCGTTCGACCAGCCGAACGTCGAGGAGGCCAAGCGGCGCACCCGCGAGGCGCTCGGGGAGGCCGAGGAGGGCGCTGCCGGGGTCGACGCCGACCTCGCCGTGCTGCGACTCGCCGACCTGTCCGAGGACGAGCTCGTCGACGACCTGCGCGAGGCGTTCGCGGAGCGGCGCCCCCCGACCTACCTCGCGATCCAGGCCTTCGTCGCCCCGTCCCCGTCCACCGATGCCGCGCTCGCCGACCTGCGCACCGCGCTCGCGACGACGGGCTGTGCCACGACCGCGGGCTACGGCCCGCAGTTCCTCCACTCGACGGGCCAGCTCCACAAGGGCGGCCCGGCGACGGGCGTGTACCTGCAGCTGACGAGCGATCACCCGGCCGACCGCGAGATCGCGGAGTGGCCGTACACCTTCGGTCGGCTCATCCACGCCCAGGCTCGCGGCGATCGCGAGGCGCTGCGAGCCCATGACCGGACCGTCGTCCACGTCCACCTCGGGCCGGATCTCGAGGCCGACCTGCGACAGCTCGAACGGGCGGTGACCCGGGCCCTCGGCTGATCCCTCCGGCCCGCCGCCAGGCTGGCCGGCGCTCCAGGAGGCACCGAACCATGCGAATCGGCTTCATCGGTCTCGGTCGGATGGGCGGCAACATGGTCCGCCGCCTGCTGCGTGACGGGCACCAGGTCGTGGCCTACAACCGGACACCGGAGCGGACCCAGGAGCTGGCCGACGAAGAGCGCGCGGCGGGCCATGCCATCGAGGCCGCGTTCAGCGTCGAGGAGCTCGTCGCGAAGCTCGCCAAGCCGCGAACGGCCTGGATCATGGTTCCCGCCGGGGCCGCGACGGAGGCCCAGATCGTGGAGCTCATCGAGCACCTCGAGCCCGGCGACACGATCGTCGACGGCGGCAACACCAACTTCCACGACGACGTCCGGCGGCATGCGATGCTGGCCGAGAAGGGCATCCGGTACGTCGACGCCGGCGTATCCGGCGGAATCTGGGGACTCCGGAACGGCTACTGCATGATGGTCGGCGGCGACCGTGACGCGGTCGAGCCGCTCGAGCCGATCTTCCGCACCCTGGCTCCGGAGGACGGCTACCTCCACGCCGGCCCGCCGGGCGCGGGGCACTACGTGAAGATGATCCACAACGGCATCGAGTACGGCCTCATGCAGGCCTACGCCGAGGGCTTCGAGATCATGCACGCGAGCGAGTACCCGCTGGACCTGGCGGCGATCGCCGACCTCTGGAACCACGGCTCGGTCGTCCGGTCGTGGCTGCTCGAGCTGGCGGTCGACGCGTTCCGCGCCAACGGCCAGGACCTGGCGAACCTCAAGGGCTGGGTCGCGGACTCGGGCGAGGGTCGCTGGACGGTCCAGGAGGCGATCGACCGCGACGTCCCGGCACCCATCATCACGCTGTCTCTGCAGACCCGCTTCCGGTCGCGCCAGGACGACTCGTATGGCGCCAGGGTGCTCGCCGCGCTGCGGACCCAGTTCGGTGGGCACGCGGTGAAGCAGGGCTGATCGTGATCGGAGGTCGGTCCGCGCGCACTCGCTCGCGGTCGTCGACGGCAGCGGCCCCGGCGCCCGGTGCGATCCGGGACGAGCGGCTCGCCCGCGACGGGCGACGCCGCCGGACGTCGAAGGCCGACGTCAACCCGCTGCGGGAGGGCCTGCGTCTCGAGCGGGTGCCGGACCCGCACACGATGGTCCTGTTCGGCGCGACCGGCGACCTGTCCCATCGCAAGGTCTTCCCGGCACTCGCCCAGCTGTGGCGGACGAACCTCCTGCCCGCGGACTGGCAGCTCGTCGCGGTCGCCCGACGGCCGTTCGATGACGAGTCGTTCCGGGCCGAGGTGGCGGCGTCGCTGGAGCGGCACTCCCGGGTCGCGCTCGAGCCCGAGATCGGGCGCCAGTTCCTCGAGCGGATCAGCTATCACCGTGGCGACTTCGGCGACGGGGCCTCGTTCGACCGGCTCGTCGAGCGGATCCACGCGCAGGCCCGCCAGCAGGGCGGCGTGGCCAACGTGCTGTTCTACCTCGCGACCCAGCCGTCGGCCTTCCCGACGATCATCGGCCAGCTCGGCCGCTGCGGCCTCGACCACGAGGTCCACGGCGGCGGCTGGCGCCGGGTCGTCGTCGAGAAGCCGTTCGGGCGCGACCTCGACTCGGCCCGGCGACTGAACCGCGAGGTCGGCCGGGTGTTTCGCGAGGCGCAGGTCTACCGCATCGACCATTACCTCGGCAAGGAGACCGTTCGAAACCTCCTGGTCTTCCGGTTCGGCAACGGGATCTTCGAGCCGATCTGGAACCGCCAGTACGTCGACCACGTGCAGATCACGGTCGCCGAGTCGATCGGCGTCGAGGATCGCGGCGCGTTCTATGAGGAGACCGGCGCGACGCGCGACGTCCTCCAGAACCACCTGCTCCAACTGCTCAGCCTCGTCGCCATGGAGCCGCCGGCGGCCTTCGCGGCGGATCCGCTGCGGGACGAGAAGGTCAAGGTCCTGCGATCGGTCGCGATGCCCTCGCGGGCACGTCTGGCCCGCGACGTCGTGCGCGGCCAGTACGGCCCGGGCTGGGTCGAGGGCGTGGCGGTGCCCGGCTACCGCGAGGAGCCGGAGGTCGACCCGGCGTCCGAGACCGAGACGTTCGTGGCCTGCCGGCTCGAGGTCGACAACTGGCGCTGGTCGGGCGTCCCGTTCTATCTTCGCCACGGCAAGCGCCTTCCGAAGCGCGCCACCGAGATCGCCATCCAGTTCCGGGACGTTCCCCATCGGCTGTTCGCCGAGGCCGACACGGAGCCCGAGCCGAACCTGCTGGCGATCCGGATCCAGCCTGACGAGGGGATCCTGCTGCGGTTCGGCTCGAAGGTGCCGGGGCTGGGGTTCGACATCCGGACCGTGACGATGGACTTCACCTACGGCTCGTCCTTTGCGGCCGACGCGCCGGACGCGTACGAGACGCTGCTCCTCGACGCGATGCTCGGTGACGCCTCGCTGTTCACCCGGGCCGACGAGGTCGAGGCGGCGTGGGGAATCGTCACGCCCGTCCTCGCTTCGTGGCTCGACGCGCCGCCGCCGGAGTTCCCGAACCACGAGGCCGGGACCTGGGGTCCGGAGGCGGCCGACACGCTGGCCAGTCGCGACGACCGGCGCTGGCGGCGGTTGTAGGCGAGCCGCGACGGGCGAGGCAGCGATGTCCGGCGAGCATTCCCACGACGGCATGGTGACCACCGAGCCCGCGACGCCGGGCCAGCCGGTGCTGCGATGGGCGTCGCGGGCGCGCGGGATCGCCGAGGTCAGCCGCGAGCTCGGGCGGATCTGGTCGACGGTCTCGCTGACGACGCTCGCGCCCGACGGGACGGGCCTGGAGCGCCGGGTCGCCGCCCGCTCGAGCGTCATGAACCTCGTCGTCATCGCCGGTCGGGCAGAGGTCGGCGAGCGGGCCGCGGCGATCGTCGAAGGTCTCACGGGGCGGCACCCGTCGCGCGCCCTCGTCGTGTCGCTGGCCGACCCGGACGGGCCGCCGTGGCTGGACGCCCAGATCCACGCCCACTGCATCCTGCCCGCTCCCGGCGCCGCGGAGACGTGCTCGGAGCTCGTCTACCTGACCGCCGGCGGCGAGACCGGCCAGCACCTGGCGGGTTGCGTGGCGCCGTTGCTGATCCACGACCTGCCGGTCGCGATCTGGTGGCCGTCGGAGCCGCGTCTGGAATCGCGCCAGGCTCGCGAGCTGCTCGCCCTCGCCGACCGCGTCCTCGTCGACGGCTCGGGCTGGTCCGGCGACGGCCTGCGACGCCTCGCGCAGCTCGCGGAGCTGCCAGCGCGCGACCGGGTCGAGGTCACCGACTTCGCGCTCTTCCGGCAGGCCCGCTGGCGGGAGGCGATCGCGTCGACGTTCGATCGTCCGGCGCTCCTGCCGTACCTCTCCGGGCTGCGATCGGTCGCGGTCCGCTACGCCGCCCGTGACCGATCGGCCGTGGGGGCGAACGTCGTGAAGCCGCTGTACCACGTGGCCTGGTTGGCCTCGCGACTGGGCCTCGGCGTCGACCGGCCGCTCAGCGCCGCGCCGGACGGCCCCGGCTACCGGGCGACGCTCCGCGCACGCCGGCGGAGCATCCCGGTGACCCTCGTGCCGGAGGTCGCCACCGCCCCGCCGGGCACCACCCTCGCGGTCGACCTGCGGTGCGAGCGTCGCCACTCGGTCCTGGAGATCGACGTCACGGCGCTGGCCGAGGGCGTCGTCGTCCGGGCGACGGTCGACGGCGCCGCGATGCCGCCGCGGACGTTCCACGCGCCGCGGAAGCGGGAATCGGATCTCCTGGCCGATGCGATCGACGAGGCCGGGCATGACCCGGTCGGCGCGGCGGCGCTGGCCTACGCGGCGATGCTCGCCAGCGCGAGCCCCGATGTCGCCGGCCACGGGGACGGCCATTGAGCGACGTAGCGGCCAGGCGCTGGCAACCCGGACCGGACGAGCCTGCCGTCGAGGTGTTCGACGACCCGGACGCGACGGCCCGGGCGGCCGCCGAGCGGATCGCGGAGGCGCTCCGGCAGGCCGTCGGACGTCGCGGTCGCGCCGACTGGACGACGACCGGGGGATCGACGCCGGTCGGCATCTATCGGCACCTCGCGACGGCCGCCCTTCGCGAGCGGGTGCCGTGGTCCGACGTCCACGTCTGGTGGGGCGACGACCGGGTTGTCCCGCGGGATCACCCGCTGTCGAACGTCCTGCCGCTGGACCAGGTCCTGCTCGTCGCGGCGGCTCCGGCGGGCATGTCCGGCTCCGGCGCCGACGCCGCACTCATTCGCTCCGGGGTCATCCCGGCGGTGCCGCTTCCACCAGCGAACGTCCACCCGATCCCGATGGACCTGGCGATCCGCGCCCACGACGCGCGCCTCGCCGCGGAGGCCTACGAGGCCGAGTTGCGAGCCGCCGGGCTACCCGTCGCGGAATCCGGCTTCCCGGTCTTCGACCTCGTGCTCCTCGGCGTCGGGGCCGACGGCCACCTGTTCTCGGTGTTCCCCGGCTCCACCCTGTTCGAGGGCGCGCGCTGGGTCGAGGCCGTGCCCGCCCCGACCCACGTCGACCCGCCTGTCGAGCGGATCAGCCTTCACCCCTCGATCGTCGAGGCGACCCGGCTGCCGCTCGTCGTCATGCATGGCGCCGCGAAGGCCGAGATCGTCGCGACGGTCCTGGGTCCGGAGCGCGACGTCCGGCGCTGGCCGGCCCAGCTGGCCCGTCGCGCCGGGGCCACCTGGCTGCTCGATCGGGCGGCTGCGGCCGGGCTCCGGGACGGTCCCTCGACCGGTGCCCCGAGCGGGCCTTCGGGAGGCTGATGGGCCTGTTCGAGGACGAGCCGTCGATCGTCGCGCCCGCGGCCGACGGGACGTCGATCTCGGCCTTCCGCGTCCTGCCACAGCAGGCGGGCGCCAGCCCGACGCCGATCCTGCTCGTCCATGGCACTGGCGCCGATCACACGACGTGGCGCGTCAGCGGCCCGCGACTGGCCGCGACGCGCACGGTCTACGCGATGGACCGACGGGGTCGGGGCGCCTCGGGCGACACGCTGCCCTACTCGATCGAGCGCGAGTTCGACGACGTCGCGGCCGTCGCGGCCGCGATCGGGCCCGCGGTCGACGTCGTCGGCCCTTCGTACGGCGGTCGGTGCGCCCTGGGCGCGAGCCTCCTGACTCCCGTCATCCGGCGCGTCGTGGCGTACGAGGGGGCGCCCCTGCCACCCGGAGAGCGCTACGCGGACGCTATCGCTGCCGAGGCGGTGGCCGACGCCGTCGAGCGAGGCGACTTCGAGGGCGCGTACGAGTCGTTCCTCACTGCGATCGTGGGGCTGGACGGAGCCGCGCTCGAGGCCTACCGGGCCGATCCTGTCTGGCCGGCCCGAGTGGCCGCCGCGCCGACGCTCGTGCGCGAGATGACATCGGAGGCAAGCGGGGCGGCATCGCTCGCCGCCCTCGGGGCGGTCCGCGTCCCGGTCCTCCAGGTCCACGGGACGACCAGCCCACCCTCGTTCGCGCGGGCCGTGCGCGCCCTCGACGCCCATCTCCGGAGCGGCCGATTCGTCGCCATCGAAGGCGCGGCGCACGCCGCCCACCACACCCACCCGGGCATCCTGGTCCGCGTCATCGAGGACTTCCTCGGCGACGGATCCCTCGCTACGCTCGCGCCATGACGCGCGAGTGCCCGTGGTGCTCCGGCGCCGCGGAAGACGAGGCCTCGACCTGCCCGAGCTGCGGCGCCGCGATGGCCCAGCGGGAGTCGATCGGCGACCTCGCCATCCCGGGCGTCACGACCGTCGACCCGGCGCTCCAGGACTTTGACAAGCGGCCACTCCACCTTCGTGGCCCGAGTCCGAGCCAGGGCGTCGCCTCGAGCGCCATCGTCGCGGCCGCCGCGGGCGGGCCGATCGGGCTTGCCGCGCTCGGCGGGCTCGCGGCCATGGCCGCGGTGGAGTACGCGGGCGCGGCGACTGGCCCCGGGGGCGAGCGCGTGGATCCGGCGATGGTCGGCCGGCCCAGCGAGGCCGTCCTGCAGGCCCTCGAGCACCTCGAGCCCGAGCCCGACGCGCCGCCGAAGTCGCCGGCCAGCGAGGCCGAGGAGCCGCCGCCGCCCGACCCGTGGGCGGACCTCCCGCGCACGGATCCGCCGGCCGGCTGAGCAGGCGTCGGGGGCTGCGATCGCCGACGGGGCCACGTGGCGCGCGCTTCGGGACCTTCGGCACTCTGCGGCCGGCGACCCGTGACTACCCTTCGCTCCATCGTCGATCCATCGGTCGCGGCGCCGCCACGAGGCGCCGAGAGGAGATCTCGATGCATGCCATTTCCGAGGCCGAGGTCCCGGTCGGGGCGCCTCCGGCCGAGCTCCGCATTGGCGAGCAGACGCTCGAGCTGCCGGTCCGGCCGGCCGTCGAGGGCCAGGCCGCGGTCGACATCGGCAGCCTGCTCAAGGACGCCCACGTCACGACCCTCGACTACGGCTTCGCCAACACCGCGGCGACTCGCAGCTCGATCACGTTCCTCGACGGCGAGGCCGGCGTCCTGCGCTACCGCGGCTACCCGATCGAGGAGCTGGCCGAGCGCTCGACGTTCCTCGAGGTCGCCTACCTGTTGATCTATGGCGAGCTCCCGACGGCCGAGCAGCTGTATGCCTGGACGACCTCGATCAAGCGTCACACGATGCTCCACGAGGAGTTCCGGCGGTTCTTCGACGGCTTCCCGATGGACGCCCACCCGATGGGCATCCTGGCCTCGGCGGTGGCCGCCCTGTCGACCTTCTACCAGACCTCCGAGGACCCGAAGAACCACGAGGACGTCGAGATCAGCACAATCCGGCTGATCGCCAAGATGCCGACGATCGCGGCCTACGCGTTCAAGAAGTCGATCGGCCAGCCGTTCATGTACCCGGACAACAGCCTCGACTACGAGAGCAACTTCCTGCGGATGATGTTCGCCGTCCCGGCCGAGCCGTACGTCGTCGATGCCGAGGTCGCGGCGGCCCTCCGGGTGCTGCTGATCCTCCACGCCGACCACGAGCAGAACTGCTCGACGTCGACGGTCCGCCTCGTCGGCTCGAGCCACGCCAACCTGTACGCCTCGATCTCGGCCGGGATCTCGGCCCTCTGGGGGCCCCTCCACGGGGGCGCGAACCAGGAGGTCCTGGAGATGCTCCAGGCCATCCACGACGATGGTGGCGACGTCTCCCGAGCCGTCGACCGGGCCAAGGACAAGAACGACCCGTTCCGGCTGATGGGCTTCGGGCACCGGGTCTACAAGAACTACGACCCGCGGGCCAGGATCATCAAGGCCGCCGCCGACACGATCCTGGCGAGGATGGGGGCCGACGACGAGCTGCTCCGGATCGCTCGCGAGTTGGAGGACGTGGCCCTTCGCGACCCGTACTTCGTCGAGCGCAAGCTCTACCCCAACGTCGACTTCTACAGCGGCCTGATCTACCGCGCCCTGGGCTTCCCGGTCGGGATGTTCACCGTCCTGTTCGCGATCGGACGGCTCCCCGGCTGGATCGCGCAGTGGCGCGAGATGATGACCGACCCGGACTCCCGGATCGGTCGGCCGCGGCAGCTGTACGTCGGGCCGAGCCAGCGCGGCTACGTCCAGATCGCGGATCGCTGAACCGCGGAGCGCTCGCTGGCGGGCGCTCCGGCCGGTCCCGACTACCATCGGGGCATGACCGACGCGACCGACACACGGCCCTACTCCCCCGGCCTCGAGGGCGTCGTGGCCGGTGAGACCTCGCTGGGCTACGTCGACGGCGAGCGTGGGCGGCTGCTCTACCGCGGCTATCGCATCGGCGACCTCGTCGAGCGCGGGACCTACCCCGCGGTGGCCAACCTCCTGTGGACGGGCGAATGGGAGCCCGGCCATCGACTGCCGACGGGCCCGGTCCCGGCGCCGGTGCTGGCGGCACTCCGCGCGCTGCCGGCGTCGACCAAGCCGATGGACGCCCTGCGCACGGCCGTATCGGTGTGGGGCGCGACGCAGACCCTCGACTGGCCGCCAACGCCCGAGCAGGCCCGGGCCCTGACGGCCTTCTCGCCGTCGGCGCTCGCGGCATTCGCCCGCCTCCGCCAGGGGCTCGAGCCGGTCGAGCCGGACCCGGGGCTCGACCTCGTGCCCGGGTTCCTCTACCAGCTCAACGCCCAGCAGCCGGACCCCGCCACGGCACGAGCCCTCGATGCGTATTTCATCGTCGGCGCAGAGCACGGCTTCAACGCCTCGACCTTCACCGCCCGGGTCATCATCGCGACTCGCAGCGACATCGCGTCGGCGGTCGCCGGCGCGATCGGGACGATGAAGGGTCCCCTCCACGGCGGCGCCCCGTCCGAGGTTGTCGAGCAGATCCACGAGGTCGGCTCGCCGGAGCATGCCGA
Source organism: Candidatus Limnocylindrales bacterium (assembly GCA_052038965.1). Classification (GTDB taxonomy): domain Bacteria; phylum Chloroflexota; class Limnocylindria; order Limnocylindrales; family CSP1-4; genus UBA5189. Next base: position 32,332 of record JBQGDI010000116.1, read on the forward strand.
GGCCTGGGTCCGCGCGGCGCTCGATCGAGGGGAGCGGCTGATGGGCTTCGGGCATCGCGTCTACCGGGCGTACGACCCGCGAGCCGCGGCCCTCCGCAAGGTCGCGGAATCGATGTCGCGGCGGCCCGAGTGGCTGGAGCTGGCGATCGCGATCGAGGACGTCGCGCTGCGGGTCCTCGCCGAGCGCCACCCCGAGCGGGCCCTCAAGACGAACGTCGAGTATTACGCTGCGCCGGTCCTGATGGGTGTCGGCCTGACGCCCGACTTGTTCCCGGCGACGTTCTCGCTAGCGCGGCATGCCGGCTGGACGGCCCACGTCCTGGAGCAGGCGGCCAACAACCGGCTCATCCGGCCGGACGCGCGCTACATCGGGCCGCCCGAGCGCGACCTGCCGGCCTGATCGCCTGGCCGCCGGCCGGCGCGACGAAAACCGCTCCAGGCGCCCGGGTCGTAGATTCGGGGCAGGAGGTGAGGCCGTGATCGGACGCCTGCTGCTTCGATTCATCGATGCCCAATCGCGCTGGAGCAAGCCCCTTGGTGACGCCGTGCACGGCGTCCTTCACCCGCTCTTCCAGCGGATCGCGGCGGTTCGTGACCTTCTGAACGGCCGGTGGCTGGGGCATCCGCTCCACGCCGCGTCCACGGACATCCCGATCGGGATCCTGCTGCTGGTCACGATCTTTGACCTGCTCTCCCAGCCTGAGGCGGCCCGCGTCGCGCTCGTCGTCGGCGTCCTGGCGGCTGCCGGCTCGGCGCTGTCCGGGCTGGCCGACTTCTCGGACACGGACGGCCGGGCGCGCGAGCGTGCGGCGCTCCACGGGACGACGATGGTCGTCGTCCTGGTCGTCTACCTCATTTCGCTCGCGATGCGCCTCGGGGATCCTGGCTCGGGCGTCGCGGCCTGGGTTGCGGTCGGAGCCTTCCTCGTCCTGCTGTTCGGTGCGTACGTCGGCGGCGACGTCGCCTACGTCCTCGGCAACATGGTCAGCCGGCACGCCTTCCGCGGTGCGGGGGCGAAGTGGATCGCCCTCGAGCCGGCTGAGCTGGAGCCCGACGGGAGCATTCCCCGCGGCCGCCCCGTCCGGGCGAAGCTCGGGATCAACCAGCTCGTCCTCGTCAACGACGGCACCCGGATCCTGGCCTTGCATGACACCTGCGCCCACGCCGGCGGCCCGCTGCCCGACGGCCGGATCGTGGACGGGGCGATCGAGTGCCCGTGGCACGGCTCGCGCTTCGACTTCGCGAGCGGCCAGGTGCGGCGCGGTCCGTCCGTCTACGACCAGCCGGCCTACGAGGTCCGGCCACGGGATGGGGGTGGGTGGGAGGCGCGGCGGCGCGCCGGCAGCTGAGGGTGGGGCCCGAGCCGCTTGTCATCTCCCTGCCGGAGCCGTGCCTCGTCGTCCTCGTCGGGGCGGCGGGCTCCGGCAAGTCGACCCTCGCGGCCCGCCACTTCGCGGCTGGCGAGATCCTGTCGTCGGACGGCTTCCGGGCCCTCATGGCCGGCTATCCGACGGACCAGTCGGTGACGCGTCCGGCCTTCGCGATGCTCCACCGCGAGCTCCGGCACCGGCTCGCGGCCGGCCTCACGACCGTCGTCGACGCGACGAACGTGACCGCCGCGGCCCGCCGCTCGCTCCTCCGGCGAGCTGCGCCGTTCGGTCTGCCCGCCGTCGCCATCGTGCTCGACCTGGAGCCGACGCTGGTCCTCGCCCGCAACGCGACCCGGACCGGCCGGATCGTGCCCGAGGCGGCAGTCCGCGGCCAGCTCCACGACCTCACGCGGACGCTCCGTCGCAACGAGCTCGCGCGGGAGGGTTACGCGTCGGTCCACCACCTGCGCACAGCCGCCGACCTCGATCGTCTCGCCGTCCGACGCGGTGAGGCGGCGAGACCCGCCGCCCCGCCCGCACCCGGTGTCAACCGGTCGCGCCGGTGATGAGCGCGATCGCAACGCCGGCCAGCGCGACGCCCAGCCCGTGGCCCCAGCTGAACCGCTCGCGCAGCACAATCGCCGCGAGGAGGACCGTCACGACCGGGTAGAGGGCCGCGAGGATCGCCGCGATCGCCAGCGGCCCGACCTCGATCGCCGCCAGGTAGAACGTCGTCGCCAGCATGTCCACGGCCCCGATCCCGATCATCACCGGCCACAGTCCCCCCGGCAGCCCGAACGGCCGCCGCGTCAGGAGCGCGAAGCCGGTGACGAGCGTCACGCTCACGGCGCGAATGACCACGACCGGACCAACGACCAGGCCATCCGAGAGCTGCGAGGCCATCACGGCGAACAGTCCGAACCCGACGCCGGCCGCGAGGCCGTACAGGACGCCAGACAGCGCGCTCGGCTGCCGGCCGGCCGAAGCCGGGCTGCCCAGCTCGTCGGGAACGCGGGACACGAGCACCACGCTGACCACCGCCAGGCCGATCCCGAGGATCGCGCCGGGAGGCGGGACGCCCTGGGTGGCCAGCCCGAAGCCGACGGGCACGGCCGCGGTGAGGACGCCCGCGATCGGCGCGACGACGCCCATCCGCCCGGCGCTGAGGCCGCGGTACAGGAGGCCGAGCCCGATCGCGGCGAACAGTCCGCCGGTGGTCGCGATCGCGAGGTCGGCCGGCGTCATCGCCGGCTCGCCCCTGGCGACGAGCAGCGGGAGGGCGATGACCAGGCCCGCCAGCTGGCTCCGCGCGAGGACCGCGACAACGGGTGCCTTGCGGCTGGCAAAGCCACCGCCGAAGTCGGAGATCCCCCAGCCGGCCGAGGCGAGGAGACCGAGCACGACGACCGCGAGTGACGGCGGCAGCAGCCCTTCGGGCACGGATCCTCACCTCCAGATCGGCCTGGCGACCGGCCCCTATCATCGGCGGCGCGGCCCACTTACGCAGCGAGGGAGCATGGAAGGGGCGATGAGTCGGTTCCCGAGCATCGACACCGTCCCAGCCGACGATCATCGGGCGCACCCCGCGAAGCCCGGCCTCGTCCGGTGTCTCCTCGTTACGGCGGCGCTCATGGCCTCGCTCGGCGGCCCGCTCCTCGCCGCCGCGCAGACCCTGCCGCCCAGCCGTGAGGGCGTCTACGTCTACGACCTCGCCGGCATCTGGACGGACGCGACCGAGGCGGAGGCCCAGCGGATCGCCGAGGTCATCCGTGACCGGACCGAGGCGCAACTGGCGATCGTGTCGTGGCCGAGCGGCCGCTCGTCGGTCAGCCCGGACGTGGCGATCGCCGACGCCAGGACGATCATGAACGCCTGGGGCGTCGGGCGGGCCGGCGTGAACGACGGCCTCGTCGTGCTGTTCGACATGGACACAAGCCTCGCCCACGGCCAGATCACGCTGTACGCCGGGAGCGGCATGGAGGACCTCTACCTCCAGGCCGGCGAGCGTGAGGCGATCATCAACGGCGACATGCTCCCGGAGGCCGTGGAGGGCGACCTCGACCGGGCCCTGCTGGCCGGCTTGGAGCACGTCGAACGGGTCATCCAGCCGGGCGGCAACCCCGAGCGGGCCTGGGAGCGCGCCTTCAACCTCGTCGTCGCCGTCGGCGCGCTGGCGTTCGGGCTCGCCGCATTCGGGATGTTCCTGCGGCGCTGGTGGCTCAGCGGCCGTGACGCGGTGATCCCGCTGATCGACGACTCGGTGCTCCTCCCGACGCCGCCGAAGGGCCTCACGCCGGCCCTGGCCACGACGCTCCGGAAGAACGAGGTCGACAACGAGGCGTTCACGTCGGCGCTCGTCGACCTCGGGCATCGGGGTCTCCTGACGTTCCGCGAGTCGGAGTCGGACGCAAAGAAGGTTGACCTGCTGCTGCCGCCCGAGCCGCTCGTCGACCTGCCGTCCCTCGAAGCCAGGCGCCGCCCGCTCGGCAGCGCCGAGGCGGCCCTCGAGCGCGCCATCTCCGGCAAGGCCAGCGAGCAACCGAACGGCTGGGAGGTCCTGACGGCCGATGAGCTGAAGTCCGGCGACGGCAAGACGTTGTTCGACCAGTTCAAGAAGAACCTCGGCCGGGCGGCCAAGGCGTCCGGCTACTACGTCGACGACCCGAATCGGCTGCCGACGCGGTGGGCCGCGATCGGGTTCGGGGTGATCATCGCGGCGGTCGTCGCGGGTTTCTTCTTCGTCTTCGATAAGTCGGAGAACAGCAACCTCATCCTGCCCGGCAAGGAAATCCCGGCGGTAGCCCTCGCCGTCGTCGCCGGGCTCGGGCTGGTGATCGCGCTCCTCTCGGGCCGGCTCGCCGCCCGGACGGCGGACGGGTCGCGGACGCTCGCGATGTCGCTCGCGTATCGCAACACCCTGCGCCACGAGCTCAAGAACGCCCACACCGTCGACGAGGCGGTCGAGCACACGAAGAGCCGGCTGCCGTGGATCACGACGCCGGACCTGCTGACGGTCTGGGCCGTGGCCTTCGGCCTGAAAGACGAGATCGACGACCTGATCCGCCAGACCTTCGAGCAGGCCCGCGAGACCGGCGCGCACGTCTGGGCGCCGGCCTGGTACGCCGGCTCGACCGGCGGCTCCGGGGGGTTCGCGACCGTCAGCGGCATCGGTGCCGCCGTCGGCTCGATCGCCGCGTCCGCCTCGTCGTCAGGGGGCGGCGGATATGGCGGCGGGGGTGGTGGCGGCGGCGGAGGCTCCTCCGGCGGGTTCTGAGCTGGGACGGCGCCGCGGCCCGGGCGCCGCGATCAGCGGGCCGCCTCGCGCGGCGTGGGCGCTGCGGCGGCGACGGCCGGGCTGGCCCCATCGCCGGCATCCGGCGGCGTGACGGCCGTCGGGCCCTCGAGGATGCAGACCGCGTCGGCGATCCCGTCGTACCGGTCGGAGGTCGTCAGGTAGATCACCTGGAAGTCGGCGCTGATCCGCTTCAGAAGCTCGAGCGCCCGCTCCGCCCGCGAGTCATCGAGGGTCACGAACGGATCGTCGAGGACGAGTGGCGGGCGGCGGTCGCCGGTCACGAGACGAACGAGCCCGATCCGGGCGGCGAGGTAGACGATGTCGAGCGTCCCCTGGCTGAGCGTCGAGACGTCGACCCAGTCGCCACGCTCCGGCGCGAAGACCCGGATCGCGAGGTCCTGGTCGTCGACCTGGACGCGTCGGTAGCGGCCGGCCGTGATCTGGTCGAGGCTCGCGTGCATGTGCTGCTCGAGGTAGCGCGTCGCCGTCCGCATCGTCGCGCGCTCCGCAGTGTCGATGGCCCTGAGCGTCGCCTCGTAGATGCGGGCCCGCCGCTGGAGCGCTGCCAGCTGCTCGGCTGCCGAGGTCGCCCGCTCGGCGTGCCCGGCGACCTCCTCGGCATCGACGATGTTCTGCTCGACGCGGGCCCGGGCCTGGGCCTCCGCGTCGCGCGTCAGTCCGAGCGCGCGCGCGCCCTCGGTGACCGCGCCCACGAGGCGCGCCCGGGCACGCGGCGCCGTGGCGATCGGACCGAGGGCCACGAGCGCGCCCGGCTGCTGCGCGATCACGAG
>JBQGDI010000117.1:0-4537 GCA_052038965.1 Candidatus Limnocylindrales bacterium
CTCACGTCCCCGCCGATCTCGGCACGGCGTTTCGCGGGTTGGCTGATCTCCAGCTACGCCTACCCGGCGAAGCCGCTGGCGTCGGTGGCCCTCCTGGTTTCCGAGGCGCGCCCGGCACCGTTCACCAATTCGCGGACCGGAGCCAGCACGGCCCTCGAGGTCGCGACGATCGAATCGCTCAAGACGGCGCTGCTCGAGTGGCGACAGCGCGGCGACAGCCGGCCAGATCAGCGGCTGATCTTCTTCTTCTGCGGCCATGGCATCGGCCGCGGCTCCGACACGGCGCTCCTCGCCGCCGACTACGGCGCCAATCCGTTCGACGAGCTCGACGGCGCCATTGACTTCCGGAACTTCCTGGCCGGCATGAGCCTCTCGAACGCCACCGACCAGATCTATTTCGTCGACGCCTGTCGCGTCAACTCCGGCAGCCTGCTGAATGCCGGCGGGTACAGCGGCCGGCCGATCTTCAAGCCGGACCTCAGCGCCTCACCCAACCCGCAGCTTCGGGCACCGGTGTTCTACGCCACGCTCGCCGGTACCTCCGCCTATGGGCGAGAGGGTGAGCCAAGCCTCTTCACCCAGGCGCTCCTGCACGGTCTGGACGGCGCCGGCGCGATCAACGAACCCGAGGGTTGGCGCGTGACCGCGTACGGGCTCAAGCAGGCCCTGGACTTCCAGCTCGAGCGTGTCGTGCAGCGGTTCGGGCGTGCCCAGGTCCCGGCGACGGACAACGCCGTCGCGATCGAGTTGCAGATGGTGAGCCAGACGCCGAAGGCGACGGCGATCGTCTACTGCGACAGGCCCGAGGCGACCCAGGAGGCGGTCTTCAGCTACGCCCTGGACAACGACGTCAAGCGGCGGCCGCGCAACCGGCGCGGAGAGTGGATCGTCGAGCTGCCGGCCGCGTACTACGAGTTCAGGGCCGAGTTCGCGCGCGGCTGGACGGCCCAGGCCCAGAAGGCACTGGTCGAGCCGGTGGCCACGAAGGTGATGCTCAAGGTGGTCCCGCAGTGAGCGCCACGCTGCGGCTCCGTCTCGAGAAGTACCTCGACGGCCGGGGGACCCGCGACGGTCTGATCGCCAACGTCTACGGATTGGACGCCCGCGGCCAGCGCGACCACGCGCGCGACCGGCGCGACCTGATCATCCCGGCCGGCCCCGGCAACGATGCACTCGCGGTCCCGGTCGAACCCGGCGACTACGTGGTCCAGGCGACCCTTCCGTCCGGTGACGTGACGAGCGACCAGGTGAGCGTCGCCGCGGGTGAAGAGCGCGAGGTGGCGCTCCGCGGTCCGCAATCGCCGAACGAGTGGCTCAGCTGGCAGCAGTTCATCGGCAACGTCCCGGCCCTCCCCGACCTGCCCGAGGCGAAGCCGTCCCGGCGGAAGCTCCCCGCCACGCAGATCGAGCGGATCGACGCCTTCGTCCGGGACCACGTCGCGGCGCCGACGAGCCGGCCGGGTGCGGCGGGCGGGGTCCTGGCCGGCGGCGGCCGACGGTCGATGCGGATGGGTGGCGCGGGTGGTGGCCGCTGCGGCGCCGCGGCGCCCGGGAGGGGTCGGCCGACCCGGGCCGCACGGCCTCGGCAGACCCGGCCGGTGGTGGAGGCGCCCTCGTGGCCCGCGATCTGGTTCGTCGGCCAGCCGGTCGAGGCGCTCGCCGGCCACCGCGCCGGCCGGGACGCCTGGGCCGTCCTCGGCGGCGAGATCGACGCGAGGAACCCGCTGGCGACGCTATCGGCGGGACCCGCGACGCGCGCCGACCAATACCTCGAGCAGGCCGAGTATCGGCGCTATGCGTTCGGTGCCGAAGGGCCGACGGCCCCCGGCGGTGGGGCCTACGGCGGTGGGCCCGGGCTGCCCCGCCGGTACGTGGTCTCGATCCGAGCACGAGGGCCGGTCGAGGTTGCCTGCCTACCCGTCCCCTGGCCAACGCTGAACGGGCCCACGCCGGTCGAGCTGCTCGTCCGACACCAGCCCAAGCCTGGCGAGGCCGTGCTCGCCATGTCACCCGACGACCCGGTGGTGCGATCGGCGATCGGGTACATGGCTGCCGGTTCCCTTTCGAACGCGCGGCTGATGTTCGAGAACGCCCGGGACCTGCTGTTCGGCAAGATGCTCAACCCGCTCGCGGCCGCGGCCGGGGGGTACGTCCTCCTGGCGACGCAGCAGGGCAGCGGTGCGGAGCCGTGGCACCCCTGGACCCGGAACCTGGCCAACTGGTTCGACTGGCTGCCGGACGGGATGATCCAGTACGGCCGCCTCCGGTTGCTGCGACGCACGGGCGAGGCCGACGTCACGGCCGCCCGTGAGGCGTTCTTCGCCGCCTACGACCGCGGCATCCCGTTCTACTCGCTCGGCCTCCAGTGGCTCGTCGACGGCCTGTCGCTGCTCGCCACCGGGGACGACCAGGAGGCCCGCGACCGGCTGAAGGCGGTCCAGCAGGTGACGTGGCGGGCCAACCTGCAGCAGCCGTTCACGACCCTCCGCCTGCGCGATCGGTGACGACGCCGGTCTTCCACCTCGAGATGCTCCCCGGTCGGGAAGGGGATTGCCTGATCCTGACCTACGGCGACGAGACCATGGTCCGCCGGGTCATGATCGACGCCGGCCGAGTCGGCACCTACCGCAGCATTCGGAAACGCCTCGCGAGCCTGCCAGCGGGCGAGCGGGAGTTCGAGCTCCTGATCATGTCGCACATCGACCGCGACCACATCGCCGGCGTCCTGTCGATGCTCGCCGACCCGGCGCGACCGATCACGTTCAAGGATGTCTGGTTCAACGGCTTCCACCACCTCCACGAGGACGGCCTCGAGCCGTTCGGTGCCGCGCAGGCCGAGACGCTGTCCGAACTGCTCCGCCGGCCGGGTGCGAAGTGGAACGATCGGCTCGAGGGCCGGTCCGTCGAGCTGCACCACGCGCCGGAGCCGATCGCCATCGAGGGTGGGCTGACCCTCCGGCTCCTGTCGCCCGATCGAGACTCGCTCGCCGCACTCATTCCCGACTGGGAGGCGGAGTGCCGGAAGGCCGGGCTCGTGCCCGGTGCCCGAGCGCGCGCGGACGGACCCCCGCCCGGCCTGGAGCAGCTGGGCGGGCCGATCGACGTCGACGAGCTTGCCAAGGTCGCCTTCAGCCCCGACGGCAGCAAGCCGAACGCGACGAGCATCGCGGTCCTGGCCGAGTTCGCCGGGAAGCGAGTCCTGCTGGCGGCCGACGGGGGATCGAAACGACTCGAGGACTCGATCGGGCCACTCGCCGAGGCCGAAGGCGGGCGACTTGCCCTCGCCGCCTTCAAGCTGCCGCACCACGGCAGCCGTTACAACCTCGCACCAAGCCTCCTCGACCTGGTCGACTGCCGCACGTTCCTCATCTCCTCGAACGGCAGCTACTTCAACCACCCGGATCCGGAGACGATCGCCCGGATCCTCAAGTCCGTTCGGAACGCCGAGCTCGTCTTCAATTATCGATCGGACGAGGCGCTCGTCTGGCAGGACGACGACCTCATCGCCAAGTGGCGGTACAGGCCGATCTACCCTTCGGAGAAGGAGAACGGCTCGATCGCCGTGAACCTCCTGGCCTGAGCCTCGAGGTCAGTGACCTTCGGCGAGCTCGTCGGCCAGGTCGACCAGGGCGTCGGCGACCTTCGACACCGTTGGCAGGTACAGCGGCGAGCACGCATCCCGGCAGCGGGTCGCGAGCTCCGCGAGCGTGCGGAGGCGCTCCTCCATGATCGTCCACGCCGCCTCGCGGTGGGGGAGGAGGTAGTCGGCGCCGTAGAACAGCTCGAACGTCGGCCCGGCGGTGCGACCGGGGTGTACCGGCCCGATCGGGAGCCGAGTCACGAGCCCACCGAGGGGCTTCACGACGTTGCGCATGAGCCCGATCGCGGTCCGCGCGAGGACGTTGAGCTGGTCCTCGGTCTCGTCGGTATGAGCGAACGAGCGGGCGAGCATCTGGAGGAGGACCTCGTAGACCGCGTTGAGCAGGTCGACGACGCGACTCGTGAAGGGATCGCCGATCAACGGCACGGGCGCGCCGTCGTCGCGCTCGCGAACGATCACCGTCAGGACGGGCCGTGACGGTTCGAACGACGGGTCGGCGTCGCGCAGGTCCAGGAACTCGTCCAGGACGGTGACGAGCCGACCGAAATGCGCGTCCCGCCACGCGCCGCGAGCCCCCTCGCCCTGCTCGACGATCAGGTCGATCGTCGCGTGCGCCGAGGCGAGATCCGTCACGGGCACCATGCCCGACAGCCAGAAGTGGCTCGACCTCGCCTGCGCGGCCGGCGGGCCCACGAACAGCCGCTCCTCGCCCGTGCGCTCGGCGAGCCGATCCAGTCCGAGCTCGATCGCCCGATACAGCTCGCCGATCGTGTCGAAATCCTGCAGCCGCGGCCCGATCTCGTCCTCGTCCGCCGGGGGCAGGGGAGCGGCCGTGTCGAGGGCGGCAAGGGCAGCCTGGTCGGCCATGTCCAGGCCATCCGGCCGCTCCAGGTAGATGACGTGGCGGACGGACGTCTCGCCGAATGGCAGGAGCTC
>JBQGDI010000118.1:0-21898 GCA_052038965.1 Candidatus Limnocylindrales bacterium
AACAGGTAGGCACCGCCCAGCAGCAGGGCGAGCACGACCACGACGATGAGGAACCGACGCACGGTCAGCCGACGATCTGGCGAAGCGCGAAGAGGACGTTCGCGGGACGTTCGGCGAGGCGGCGCATGTACCACGGATACCACGCCTCGCCGTAGGCGATCAGGTCGCGCACGAGGTACCCGGCTCGCGCCAGCCGGCGTTGCTGGTCCATCCGGATCCCGTACAGCATCTGGACCTCGAAGCTGGTCCGGGCCTGCCCGAGGGCCGCGGCGTGGCGCGCAACCTGTTCGACCAGCTCGACATCGTGGGTGCCCAGCCCGATCCGGATCCGGCGTCCCGCGGCGCGCGCCTCGAGCATCGCGACCGACAGCCCGAGGTAGCTGGCGTCGACCTCCCGGCGCGAGCGGTAGGCGATCGTGGGCGGCTCGTCGTAGGCGCCCTTGACGAGGCGGATCTCCGGCTCGAGCGGGAGGAGGCGCTGGATGTCGGCCGGGGTCCGATGGAGGTACGCCTGGAGGCAGATGCCGACGTTCGCGTGGCGGGCCTTGAGCCGTTCGTAAAACGCGATCGTGCCCTCGACGTAGGCGCTGCCCTCCATGTCGATCCAGAACGTCTTGCCGGCGTCGGCGGCCCGGGCCGCGAGCCGCGCGGCGTGCTCGAGGGTTCGCTCGACGTCGAGGTCGAATCCGAGCTGGGTCAGCTTGACGCTGATCTCGCCGTCCAGGCGCCGCTCGCGGATCTCGTCGAGGAGGCCCAGGTAGTGCTCGGCGACGGCGTCCGCCTCGGCGATCTCGGCCAGGTTCTCGCCGAGCCGCGTGAAGATCGTGCCGAGGGCCTCGCCCTGGAAGCGGACGGCGGCCGCGAGCGCGGCGTCGGCGTCCTCGCCGGGCATGAAGCGCCGGACGGCTCGACGGGCGAACCACAGCCGCGGGATGGTCCGTCGCAGCCAGCCGTTGCGGGCCATCCAGAGGAGCACTCGGCGCACGCCGACAGCGTAGGGCGTCGCCCGACGAGGTGCCGCGGCGCATACTTCGGCCATGACCACGACCGACGAGCGAGTCGCCGCCCCGGCGCCGGGCGAGACCCGCACCGAGACCGACTCGATGGGCGCCATCGAGGTCCCGGCGGAGCACTACTGGGGTGCCCAGACCCAGCGCTCGCTGCACCACTTCGCGATCGGGGCCAACGTCATGCCCCGCCCCCTCATCACCGCGTTCGGGATCCTGAAGCGGGCCGCGGCCGAGGTGAACGCCGAGCTCGGCCTGCTGCCGGCGGACAAGCGCGACCTCGTCGTCCGAGCCGCGACCGAGGTCGTCGACGGGCGGCTGGCGGGCGAGTTCCCACTGCGCGTCTGTCAGACCGGCTCCGGGACACAGACGAACATGAACGTCAACGAGGTCATCGCCGCCCGCGCCAACGAGCTCGCCACGGGGGTGCGAGGCGGCAAGCGGCCGGTCCATCCCAACGACGACGTCAACCGCAGCCAGTCGAGCAACGACACCTTCCCGACCGCCCTCCACATGGCCGTCGCCGCGGCGCTCGTCGAGGACCTGGCGCCGGCGGTCAAGGGCCTCCGCGACGCCCTCGACGTCAAGCGGGCCGAGTTCGACCCGATCGTCAAGATCGGCCGAACGCATCTCCAGGACGCCGTCCCGCTGACGCTCGGCCAGGAGTTCAGCGGCTATGTCGCGATGCTGGACGGGGACCTCACGCGAATCGCGGCGGCCTTGCCGGGGTTGTACGAGATCGCCCTCGGTGGGACCGCGGTCGGGACCGGCCTCAACGCCCACCCGGAGTTCGGCGAGCGCGCCGCGAAGCGGATCGCCGAGCTGACCGGCCTGCCGTTCGTCAGCGCTCCGAACAAGTTCCAGGCTCTCGCCGGCCAGGAGGCGACGGTCTTCGCCTCGGGGGCGATCAAGACCCTCGCCACGAGCCTCATGAAGATCGCGAACGACATCCGCTGGCTCGGCTCCGGGCCCCGCGCCGGCCTGGGCGAGCTGCGCCTGCCGGAGAACGAGCCCGGCTCCTCGATCATGCCGGGCAAGATCAATCCGACCCAGAGCGAGATGCTAACGATGGTCGCCACGCAGGTCATCGGCTACGACACGGCGATCTCATTTGCCGGCGCGCAGGGCAACTTCGAGCTGAACGTCTTCAAGCCGCTGATCGCGTACGACCTGCTCCACGCGATCGAGCTGCTCGCCGATGGCTGCCGAAGCTTCCGCGAACATTGCGTCGAGGGCCTCGAGGCCGATCGCGACCGGATCGACCAGCATGTGACGAACTCGCTCATGCTCGTGACGGCCCTGACACCCCGGATCGGGTATGACAAGGCGGCCGAGATCGCCAAAAAGGCGCATCACGAGGGGACGACGCTGCGCGAGGCCGCCCTCTCCCTCGGCTACCTGGATGGCGTGGCATTCGATGCTCTGATCAAGCCGGAGCAGATGACCCGCCCCACGGAATAGCTCGCGCGGCGCTGAACGGCGCCGTGCGGCGGCCTCGCCACAGGAGGTCGCGAGCATGCGCTGGAGACCAGCCAGACAGACGCAGGTCGAGGACCGCCGCGGCGGTGGCGGATTCGGCGGTGGCGGATTCGGCGGCGGCCTCGGCCGCATGGGCGGGATCCCGCTGCCGGTCGGCGGCGGCCTCGGCGGGATCATCCTGATCGTCATCGTCTTCGTCGTCATGAACCTGCTCGGTGGCGGGGGCGGGGGCCTCGGCGGCGCGCTGGGCGGGCTGGGCGGTGGATCCGGTGGTGGCGGCGGGCCCCTCCCGACGCTGGATCCCGAGGACGACCAGGCACAGTTCCTCAACGCCGTGACCGTGGATCTCCAGACCTTCTGGGACGAGCGTTTCACGGCGGCGGGCCGCGACTACCCGGAGACCAGGCTGGTCCTGTTCAGCGGGGGGACACAGACGGGCTGCGGCCTGGCGTCGTCGTCAACCGGACCGTTCTACTGCCCGGCCGACCAGCGGGTCTATCTCGACACGACCTTCTTCGACGAGCTTTCGCGGCGCTTCGGCGCGCCTGGCGACTTCGCCCAGGCCTACGTCGTCGCCCACGAGTTCGGCCATCACGTCGAGAACGCGCTCGGGATCATGGACCAGGTCCGGTCGCAGCAGCAGTCAGACCCGAACCGGGCGAACGACCTGTCCATTCGCCTCGAGCTGATGGCCGACTGCCTCGCCGGCGTGTGGGCCTGGTCGATCTGGAACGATCCGGACCAGGAGAACGTGGAGTCGATCACCGAGGCGGACATTCGCGAGGGCATCGAGGCCGCGAAGGCCGTCGGCGACGACCGCATCCAGCAGCAGTCCGGCGGACGGATCAACGAGGAGATGTGGACCCACGGCTCGTCCGAGCAGCGCGCGACCTGGTTCCTCGCAGGTTTCCGCGGCGGCACGACCGAGAGCTGCGACACCTTCGCCGTCGCGCAGCCCTAGCGTCGGGTCCATGCCGCGGGAGTCAGCGCCGCGGGAGTCAGCGCCGCGCGCGGCACCCCGGGGGCTTCAGCGTCGCGGGCGCTTCGAGGCCCGCTCCTTCGGCGGCAGCGTGCCGCTGAACGCGAGCGCCCGGCCGACCCAGGCATCGATCCGGGCGTCGTCCGCGACGGCTTCCTCGGCCAGCACGACGTAGCCCCGCATCGGCCGGCCCGGCATCGGCTCGAACGGCCGGCCCTCGCCGGACTCGAGCATCTCCGCCAGCTGGTCCGCTGGCACGCGGACCCACCACTGCCCGGCGAACAAGCCGGTGGCCATGTTGCCGCCAACGAAGGCGCACGGATAGCCGAACATCAGCCGACGGTCCACGGCCGGCGTGGCCGTCCGGTCGAGGACGGCCGAGAAGCGCTCGATGAGCGCCGGGGGCGATTTCGTGAATGGCGGCATGGCCGGACGATACCCGCCGATCAGGCCGATCGCCAGTGCACCCCGACGGCCTCGACGTCGATCGGCCGCGCGGGCTCGACCGCGAGGTCCACCGCCGCGGGATTCGCCAGCGGCGTGCCGGGGACGAGTCTGATCGCCTGGGTTCCGATCCTGGCCACGGGAGGCGAGCCGGTGAAGACGAGTCCGAGCGTCTGGCGGTACGCCGCCGCGGTCGAGGCCGGATCCGGGACCGGCAGCGTGAGCGCGACCACGGACACCCGACCGCCGAGAGGGTGGCGCTGGCGCGCCCTCGCCGCACGTGCCGCGGGTCCCCATTCGGCGCCGATCGGCTCGTGCTCGACGACGAACGGCGGGCCGCTGGGACCGAGTGGTTGGGGGAACGCCGCTCGCCAGCGCACGACTTCGCCATCGGGCCGGGTGCGCGAGCGGGCCTCGAGCTCGCCGAGATCGGAGCCCGCGGCTCGCAGCCAGGCGAGATCGGCAGCTGCGTCGTCGGTGGCGAGCGCGTAGGCGACGAGCCCGGCCCGACCCGCATCGAGGGCCGCCGCCACGGCCCGCGAGACGGCCCCGCTCGGGGTCAGGGCCGGATCGAACACGCCGATCAGCTCGGCGTAGGTGTCTCCGAACCAGGCGAGCCGGTTGTGGGTGCCCCACGCCGGATGCCGACCGCCGCCGGTGCAGGCGAGGCCGACGCGCGACTCCAGCTCGGCCGCGGCGGCGTCCGGGTCTGCGACCGCGATGACGAGGTGGTCGAGGCGCAGCAGCATCCGTCAGATCCTGGTGATGTCCCGGGGCGCGACGCGCGGGCCGAAGCGGGGCGCCAGCTGGCCGCCGGTCTCGAGCAGGCGGATCACGCGAGCGCGCTGGCCGCGCCACGGCTCGAGCAGCTCGAGCATCCGCTCGTCGGTCGCCCGCGGTTCGCCGGCGAGATTCCACGCGACGAGATTCGGCAGGTGGGCATCGCCGATGCTCACCGCATCGGGATCGCCGAGCGCCCGCAGCGTGACCTCGGCCGCCGTCCAGGGACCGATCCCGTCGTAGGCCCGCAGGCGGGCCGCCAGCTCGACCGCGCCCGCGCCGCCGCCGCCGGCAAGTTGCGCCGCCACCGCGAGGGACTCGAGGCGCGATGCATCTCGGGCGAGGCGCTGGAGCAGCGCGCCGCGTCGCGGCTCGATGCCGAGCGCCGGGAACGCCCACGACGGGAGGCGGGCGATCGTGTCGGGGCCTGGCGGGACCCACAGGGCGAGCGGGCCGGGCGCCCGCTCACCGTGGCCGCGGATGAGCCGACGGTAACCGCGGGCGGCCTCGGTGCCGGTGATCCGCTGCTCGAGGACGGCCGGCAGCAGGACCTCGAAGACGCGCCCAGTCCGCCCGATCCGGAGCCCGGGCAGCCGCCTGGCGAGATTCGCGATCACCGGGTGGCGTGATGCATCGAACGCCCGGTCGTCATCGTCAAGCCCGAGGAGGGCGGCCAGCGCGTCGAGCGCGGTTCCGGCACCCGGGCCCCAGGCAGAGGCACGAATCTCGCTCCCCTGGACGCGCACCTCGACGGCTGCCGGGCCGACTTCGGTCCGCGACGCCCGGATCATCGCGCCCGCTCCGACGCGCATCGTCGGGTCGCCGCCACCGCGGACGAGGTGGCCGAGCGTCCGAGCCAGGTCCAGCGGCCCGTTCGTCACCAACGTCCGGGAAGCCGCCGGAGCGATGCGCTGCAATGCTCCGGTCACCCGCCTGCGACCCTCCCGAAACCAGGGCGCCAGGCGACGGCCGGGACGGCTGCTTCACCGGGTCGATCGACGACCGGCTGGGCTGGCACGGCTCGCCGACCGGCCGCGCACCGCCGATTCGCCGCTCCGCGCCAACCTGGACCCGAGGCTATCCTCGGCTCCGTGCAGCGCTGGCGGACGATCGTCGAGCCGTTCCGGATCCACTCCGTCGAGCCGATCCGCCTGACGACCGTCGAAGCGCGCGAGGCCGCGCTGGAGGCGGCGGGATACAACCTCTTCAACCTCCACGCCGACGACGTCATGATCGACCTGCTCACCGATTCTGGCACCGGCGCGATGTCACGGGACCAGTGGGCCGCGATCCAGCACGGTGACGAGAGCTACGCCGGCTCGCCATCCTGGTACGCGTTCCTCGACAGCGTCCGGGAGCTGTTCCCGTTCCGGCACGTCATCCCGACCCACCAGGGCCGGGCGGCCGAGAAGATCCTGTTCAGCGTCCTCGGTGGAGCGGGCAAGGTCGTGCCGAACAACACCCATTTCGATACGACCCGGGCGAACGTCGAGTACACCGGGGCCGAGGCCGTCGACCTCGTCATCGCCGAAGGGCGCGACCCGACCGCGATCCACCCGTTCAAGGGCAACATGGACGTCGAGGCGCTCGAACGCCTGCTGGCCGAGCGGGCCGGCGACGTGCCCGTCGTCTTCGTCACGGTCACGAACAACTCCGGGGGCGGCCAGCCGGTCTCGCTCGAGAACCTCCGAGCCGTCCGTGCGGTCTGCGACGCCCACGGCGTGCCGCTGTTCCTCGACGCCTGCCGGTTCGCCGAGAACGCCTGGTTCATCAAGGCCCGCGAGCCCGGCCAGGGCGATCGGTCGATTCCGGACATCGTCCGCGAGATGGCCTCGCTCGCCGACGGGATGACGATGTCGGCCAAGAAAGATGGGCTGGCGAACATCGGCGGCTGGCTGGCGATGCACGACGACGCGCTCGCCGAGCAGTGCCGCAACATCCTCATCCTGACCGAGGGCTTCGTCACCTACGGCGGCCTCGCCGGGCGCGACCTCGAGGCCATCGCCCAGGGCCTCCGGGAGGTCGTCGAGGAGGACTACCTCCGCTACCGGATCACCTCGACCGCGTACCTCGGCGAGGCCCTCGACCGAGCCGGAGTGCCGCTCGTGAAGCCGTTCGGCGGCCACGCGATCTACCTCGACGCGCGAGCCCTGCTGCCCCACATCCCGCCCCTCGAGTACCCGGGCCAGTCGCTGGCCGTGGCGCTCTACCGCGAGGGCGGAATCCGCGGCTGCGAGATCGGGACGGTGATGTTCGGGCGGCATCCCGACGGCCGCGAGACGGCCGCTCCGATGGACCTCGTCCGGCTCGCGATCCCGCGCCGGACGTACACCCAGAGCCACGTCGACTACGTGATCGAGGTCGTGGCCTGGGTCGCCGAGCGGGCGTCGGAGCTGCGCGGCGTCCGCATCGTCGAGCAGCCGGCGGCGCTGCGGCACTTCACGGCACGGTTCGCGCCGCTCTGAGGAGCTGGCGCGTCGGATCGACGGCCCGCCGTCCACGTTGCGTCAGGCGGTCGCTTGGGCCTCCGCCGCGGGCTGGTCGGCGCCACTCGACCCCGGCGCCTCGACGATATCGACCGGCCCGCCCGCCCGCGCCGACCCGTTCTGCCGCTGCGTGGCCGGCATCGACGCCCCGGGCGCGGACGTGGATACCGAGGCTGCGGTATCCAGGGGCACCGGCTGCGACCCGTTCCGCGGCGTCACCTCGCTCTCCGCGACCGGCGCCGCGACCGGCGCCGGGCCCACCCCGGCGGCAAAGACCACTCCAGCGTCGTCCGGCTCCGCGACGTCGTCCAGCTCGTCGACGTAGGCCGGCAGGCTGAAGCCGAACTCGGCACCACCCTCCGGCCGCCGCGCGGCCCAGATCCGACCGCCCATCATCGCCACGAGCTCGCGGCACACGAATAGCCCGATGCCCGCCCCGGGCGCCGTCGCGGCGTGGGGCGCCGAGCGGTAGTAGAGCCGGAACAGCAGGTCCGCATCCTCCTCGGCGATGCCGGGCCCGTCATCGCGGACCCGGACGATGACCTCGCCCTCGGCGTCCTCGAGGCTGACCTCGACGGTCGAGCCGGGGCCGCCGTACTTGGCCGCGTTCGAGAGCAGGTTCCGCATGATCTGGGCGAGGTACTCCTCGTCCGCCGCGACCATCTGGACCGGGCCATCGCTGACGAGCTTGATGTCGACCTCGGGCCACAGGACGCGCTCCCGGTCGACGAGCTGCTTGATGATCCGGTTGGCGAGCACCGGTCGCGGACCGCCGAACTCGGCGCCCCGTTCGATCCGGGCCATCGCGACGAGGTTCTCGATCATCCGCTGGAGCCGCTCGGCCTCGGCCGCCACGCCGGTCAGGAGCTCGTGCCTCGTCTCGGCATCGAGGCGCATGCCGCGCCCGAGCAGGAGCTGTGTGCCGCCGTAGATCGAGGTGACGGGCGTCCGGAGCTCGTGCGACAGGACCCCCAGGAAGCGGTCCCGGATCTGGTCGGCCTCGTGGCGCCAGGTGACGTCGGAGATGACCGCGAGCTGGAACGGGCGGCCCTCGAGCTCGAAGCTCGTCCTGGCCATCTCGGCCGGGAAGTCCGTTCCGTCGAGACGCCGGCCGATCGTCTCCGAGCGCTCCACCGGCCGCCCGCCGATCTCGCCCTGGGCCGCGGTCTCTCTGGGCCGGGCGATCAGCTCGGCGAGGGGCTTGCCAACGAGCCGTTCCTCGGGCGTGGCGAACAGCTCGCCGGCCTGGCGCGTCGCCCAGGTGACGATGTCGTCCTCGTCCAGCGCCAGGATCGCGGCAGGGGCCGCCTCGAGGAGGGCCCGGAAGCGGGCCTCGCTGGCGCGGATCGCGCGAGACTCCTCGGCCTCGCGGCGAGCCTCGCCGAGGCTGACGAGCGCGGTTTCGCGGTCGATCGCCTTGGCCGTCAGGTCGCACAGCTGTGCGATCAGGGCCAGGTCGTCGTCGACGAACAGCGCCCGGCCCTCGATCTGGGCGATGAGGTGCTCGGCCTCTGGCACACCGGGCCGCACCGGGAGCTCGACCGTCGAGACGACGACGCCGGGCCGTCCCGGCTCGACCTCCTCGCCGGCCACCGCGAGCGGCGAACTCCCTGGCGGGATGATCGAAACCCGCCGCGCGGCGAGGATGCCCCGGGCCGTCTCGGCCAGGTCCGACCAGAGGCTCCCGACCCCCTGGTCCTGCTGCGGCGCGACGAGGTTCCGCACGAGCCCGAACGCGGCCGACTGGTTGATGAAGCGCCGAATCGGCATCGGCGGCACGAACGCCCCGAGGTAGGCCAGCCCGGCCAGGACCGCCAGGAGCCGGGTGAGCACTTGCGACGTCGCGTTCGTCTCGCCGGGCGCGCTCGCCGCGCTGACGATCCCCGAGAGCAGGATCGAGGAGCCGAACAGCGCGGTGCCCGCCGACGCCAGCGCGAGGCGGATCCGGGCGACGCCGAAGCGGCGCCGGCTCTCCAGCGCGATCCGCGTTGCGGCCCCGATCTCCCCGGCGAAGAAGTACCCGACGGCGAACAGGATGCCGATCGCCCGCAGCTGTGGGGCCAGCGTCGGCAGGTAGACGATCGAGAGCCACGATAGGACGGCGCCGGCGAGGACCAGCCAGGTCAGGCGACGGGAGACCGGGCGGATCTGGTCCAGGAGGCGAACGACCAGGTACGGCTGGGCGAACAGGACTGCGATCACGACCGGCCGGCCGATCGCCGCGGCCTCGGGCCGGGTGGCGTTGAGGAAGTTGAGCAGGAACAGCGCGACAAAGCTGCCGAAGATCGCCATCACGGACAGCTCGAGCGGTCCCCGGCGGCGGATGTACTGCCAGACACTGACCGCGAACAGGGCGTAGAAGACCAGCTGGAGGCTGAGGCCGATCGGGTCCAACGGTCCGGGTGATCCTCCTCGATTCGCGGTCGAGCCGCCGCGGGAGCGGCGCTGACATCATCGCCGCTCCGCCCCTCGGGCGAATAACGCGGACATTACAACTGCCGTCGAGCGCCCCCGGACGATCGTCGCGGGGCCCCTGCTACGCTCGGCCCATGTGCCGAAGCATCCGCAGCCTGCGCAATGCCGACCTGCCGGCGACGACCGGCGAGGTCGAGGCAGCCGCGCGCCAGTTCGTTCGGAAGGTCAGCGGCTACCCCAAGCCGTCGGCCCGCAACCAGGTCGCCTTTGACGCCGCCATCGCCGAGATCGCCGCGGCCGCCGAGCGGCTGCTCGTCGCCGTCGGGGCGGACGTGGAGCCTGGGCCGGACCGCAAGCCGCAGCGGCCGGCCATGGCACGTGCCGCCGTCGCGCGGCCCCTGGGGCAGGCCCGGTCGCCCTCGGCCTGAGCCTCGATGGCCACGATCGAGGGGATCCTCCGCGAGGTCAACCGCGAACTCTCGCCGCAGTTCGAGGATCGCCTCCGGGCCGCCCTCGCTGGCCAGGATCGCGAGTGGCTCGTCGACCAGATCGTCCGCCTCGCGATCGACGCCCACAGCCTCCAGCTGATCGATCGCCGCCTTGCGCAGCAGGAGCGGGCCCGGTCACGGGCCGAGCGCGCGGAGCGGGTTCGATCCCTGGCCATCGACGTCGCGTTCGTTCGTGGCTTCGTCGCCGCCCACGAAGGCTTCGATCGGGCGCGCCTGACCAGCGACGGCTACCTGCGCGAGGAGGCGCCGACACGGGGAACGGAGCTCATCGGCCCCGGCCATCGGTCAGCCGCCGGCGAGGAGCTGCTCCGGCTTGCGAAGGACGTCCTGTTCGGGCTGCTGTTCGGCGATGAGGCGACGAACACCCGGCTCGTTCGAACCCAGCGTGAGCTGCTGACCTTCACCCTGCCGCGCTTCAAGGCCGGTGCGCTCGACTTCATGCGCGCCTCGACCGAGCTCAGCGGCGCCGGCACGTGGCAGGACCCGGAGAGCGTCTCGAACGACGTCCGAGCTGACAACGTGATCCTCGAGGTCGAGTACGGCGAGGTCGAGGGCGAGGCCGTCGGCAAGGGCATCGTCCGCTGCCTCAGCCTCATCAACAACCTCGAGGTCAACGAGCAGGTCCTCTACGCCCGGATGATCGACGTGGAGCAGAGCACCCTGATCGAGTAGCCGATGGCGACCGAGCTCGATCCGATCCTGCCCACGCGGCACATCACGACCACCAAGGTCGTGGCCGTCCGGGGCCGCGAGCTGGAGGTCCGCGACGACCTCGTCGTCGGCGAGGAGCCGCTCGAGATTCGCGCTGCCGGCCCGAGGCAGGAACCCGTCCAGGTCGCGGTCACGATGCGAACCCCGGGCCACGAGGAGGAGCTCGCGATCGGGTTCCTGGCCTCGGAGGGCCTGCTCCGCGGCAACGACGTCACGAGCGTCAGCTACGGCGACCCCGGCGTCATGGCCGAACCGGACGATTCGGTCCTCGTTCGCCTGGCGCGGCGCTTCGATCCCTCGCTCGCCGCGCGGCGGAACTTCGTGGCGACGGCCTCGTGTGGGATCTGCGGCAAGGCCTCCATCGACGATGTCGCGGTGCGCAGCGAGCCCCTCCCGAGGGGCCTGCCGTTCGTCGGCCGCGACGTCATCCTGTCGCTCCCGGACCGCCTCCGCCAAGCCCAGGCCGCGTTCGAGCGCACCGGTGGCCTCCACGCCGCCGCCCTCTTCGAGACCGATGGCCGGCTGGTCGCGATCCGCGAGGACGTCGGGCGGCACAATGCCCTGGACAAGCTCATCGGCTCGCGCGTCCGCGCTCGCGAGCTGCCGCTGTGGGATCGGCTGCTGATGGTCTCGGGGCGGGTCTCGTTCGAGATCGTCCAGAAGGCGGCCGTGGCCGGCGTGCCGATCATCTGCGCCGTGTCCGCGCCGTCCGACCTGGCGATCCGGCTGGCCGAGCGGCTGGGCGTGACGCTGGTGGGCTTCCTGCGCGGCGACGGCTTCAACGTCTACGCCCACGACAACCGGATCGATCTCCGGGACCTATTGGGCTGATCCGTCGGCAGTCAGCGGCCGGAGTGCGCGGGCACCAGCAAGTGGGGCTCGAGATCAGCGCCGCGTTGTCGACTCGCGCGATCGACGGGCCCTGCCGACTTATCGTGGCGACGGCGGGTCGTCTGCAATCGCCGGGCGCTGGAGCGCGGGCGGATCGGCCGCGGTCCCGGAAGCGGGGCGGGCGTTCGTGAACTCGAAGCCGAACCGGCCCTTGATGCACAGGTGGCCCTCCGTCACGGAGGAGTCCATCGGCGAAGTGACTTTCACGATCGTGTTGTCCTGGACGTGGAGATCCAGCACGCAGCCGACCCCGCAGTACGGGCAGATCGTCTCGGTCATCGACTGGGCGGACTCGTCCCAGGTGCCCGCCGCGCGCATGTCGTGCTCCGACTTGAACATCAGCGCGCCCGTCGGGCAGACCCCGATGCAGTTGCCGCAGTAGACGCAGGCGGACTGCGGCAGCGGCACGTCCCACTCCGTCGCGATCCGCGCGTCGAAGCCGCGCCCCGCGACGGCGATCGCGAACGTGTTCTGGGCGTCCTCGCCACACGCCTCGACGCACTTGTAGCAGAGGATGCACTTCGAATAGTCCCGGACGTACAGGTCGTTGTCGACCTTGACCGGCTGGCCCACCGTCGCCGCGTGCGTGGCCACTGGCCCAGCGGGCGCGTGGTGGTGACCCGCGGTCCGGGCGTCGCGCTCGCCAGGGCCGGCCGGCGGTGCCGGTGGCCCGAACCTGGCCGGATCGGCGCCGTAGCGCTCGGCCCAGCCCGCGAGCGAGCCATCGGGTGCGCGCGTCCCGGCGAGCGAGACGTCGACCGACGAGCCGAGGAACTCGAGGACCACCTTGCGCGAGTGACGGACGCGCTCAGACTCGGTCTGGACCTCCATCCCCGGGTCGACCTTCCGTGAGCAGGCGGGCACGAGGACGCGCGAGCCCGTGACCTCGACGACGCAGACCCGGCAGACGTTCACCGGCGTGAGGTTCTCGAGATAGCAGGCGGTCGGGATGTCGAGGCCCTGGGCGCGGGCTGCCTCGAGGATCGTCGAGCCTGCCGGGACGCTGACTTCGGCGCCGTCGATCGAGAGCGTGACGGTCGGCGGCGGCGCGACCGCCGGGGCCTCGGGCGTGCGGGACGCCCGGGCCGGCGGCGTGACGTACTGGACCGACGGCGCTCCCGCCGGGGCCGGGGCCGGGGCAGGCGTCCGAATCGGGGTCGGGTCGACGCTCATCGTGCCACCAGCTCCGGGCGTCGGAAGGCTGACTCGATCGCCGATGACGCGGTCTGGCCGAGCCCGCAGATCGAGGCGTCGCGCATCGCCCGTGCGATCTCGTCGAGCAGGACCAGCTCCTCCTGCGGCGAGCGGCCGCCGACGTCGTCGGTCAGTCGCGCGAGCAGCTCCTCCTGCCGGACCGTCCCGACGCGACACGGCACGCACTGGCCGCACGACTCGTCACGGAAGAAGGCCGCGATCCGCCGAAGGGTGCCGATCAGGTCGGCGGTCTCGTCGAAGACCATGACCACCCCAGATCCGAGCGTTGCCCCGGCGGCCCGCGCTCCCTCGAACGTCAGCGGCATGTCGAGCGCGTCCGGGCCAACGAACGCCCCGGCGGCCCCGCCGAGGAGGACGGCCCGGATCGCGCGGTCTCCCGGGACCCCGCCCCCGAGGTCGATCAGCTGCCGGAGCGTCGTGCCGAACGAGACCTCGTAGACGCCGGGCCGCGCGACGTGGCCGGACAGGCAGAAGAGCTTCGGCCCGGTCGAGGCCTCGGTCCCGACGGTCGCGTAGCGCTCCCCGCCGCCGACACCGTCCCCGTCGCCGAGGATGAGCAGGACGTTCGCCAGGGTCTCGACGTTGTTGATCGCGGTCGGCTTGCCGAACAGCCCGACCTCCACGGGGAACGGCGGCTTGTTCCGCGGCTCGCCACGCTTGCCCTCGATCGACTCGAACAGGGCCGTCTCCTCGCCGCAGATGTAGGCGCCACCACCGCGCCGGACCTCGATGTCGAACGACCAGCCAGAGCCGAGGATGTCCGAGCCGAGGAATCCCGCTTCACGGGCCGTCGCGATGGCCGCGCTGACCCGCGCCTCGGCCAGCGGGTACTCGCCGCGAAGGTACAGGTAGCCGCGCGTGGCACCGGTCGCGAAGCCCTCGATCGTCATGCCCTCGATGACCGAGAACGGGTCACCGTCCAGCAGGACCCGATCCTTGAAGGTCCCCGGCTCCGACTCCTCGGCGTTGCAGACGACGTAGTGCGGCTGGGCGGCCTGGCCGGCGACCGCCGCCCACTTCCGGCCTGTCGGGAACGCGGCGCCGCCCCGACCGACGAGCCGCGCCTCCGTGACCTCCCGGATGGTGGCCTCCGCGCCCATCGCGATCGCGTTGCGGAGGGCGTGGTAGCCGTCGCCATCCAGGTAGTCGGCGATCGACGACGGGTCGACCCGGCCGATCCGGCGCAGGAGCCGGAGGTCCCTCGAGCCGGCCTGCGGGAGCGACGCCGAAACGGCCGCGAGGTCGGGCGGCGGCGAGCCTGCCTCGAGGCGGGCGAGGATGGCGGCCGCATCGACCCCGCCCAGCGCGAAGCGCCGCGGCTCGGCGCCGGCGAACGTGAAGAGGACCGCCGGCGCGAGATCGCACCGTCCGAGGCACGGCGACCGGAGCCAGGCCATCTCGCCGCCCCGTCCCGCCCGGCCGGCGGGTCCGAGCCGGCGCTCCAGGTCGGAGCAGACCTGCTCGGCGCCGGCCAGGCGGCAGGCGATGTCCTCGCAGACGTGGGCCACGGCGGGTGGGCGCGGGGCGGTTGCGAGGAGCGCGTAGAACGTGGCCACGCCATAGGCCTCGGCCGGCGGAACGGACAGGCGCCGGCAGACGTAGTTGAGGCCGGGCTGGGTGATGTACCCGACTCGATCCTGGAGCGCGTGGAGGGCCGGGAGCAGCTGGTCGCGCCGGCTCCTGGCCTCGTGGCCGCCCCGGGCGACGTGGCCATCGGCCGCCGCCTCCCGTCGCCCGCCGGACCAGCCGGATGTCGGCGGTCCCAGCACGGCGTCGACCGCGGCTCGCTCGGCGGGCGACGCAAGCGGCCCGACGACGTGCAGGTCCATGGGCCGGGAGTGTAGTCGCGCTCGAGGACCGGGCGCCGTGCGCGGTCTGACTAGGATGGCGATGTGGACCTCGCCACCCTGCCCAAGCTCGAGCTGCACCTGCACTTCGCCGGTGCGATCGACGCCGCCATGGCGGCACGCCTGGCGGCCCGGCGAGGCATTGACGCGGCGGCCCTCGGCCTGGTGGACGGCCGCTATCCCCGGCGGTATCGAGATCTCGCCGAGTTCCTCGAGCTGTACGGCTGGATCGAAGCGCTCGTCCGCAGGACGGACGACGTCGCCGATGTCGCGGCCGAGCTGGCCCGCGCCCAGGCCGCCCAGGGCGTCGCCTGGACCGAGGTCATCACGCCGATCTGGGCGTACCTCGAGCGGGGCCTGCCGGCTGACGGCCTGTGGGGCGCCCTCGCCGAGGGCTTCAGGACCGCCGGGCCCGGTGTGTCGTTCGGGGTCCTCCTGGAGACGTTTCCGGGCGCCGAACCGTCACCGGCACAGCTGGTCGACGCCCTCGATCGAGCGGCCGCGGCGGGAGTCCCGGTCGTGGGGATCGGGTTGATGGGGGTCGGCACGCCGGCGGGCCGCCCGGCCCTGGCCGAAGCCGCTGCCGGTTGGCGCGCCGGCGGCCTGGGACTCCAGGTCCACGCCGGCGAGGTCGGTCCGCCGGGCAACGTCGAGGTGGCTCTCGATGACCTCGGTGCGGCCAGGATCGCCCACGGCATCACCGTCGTCCGCGATCCGCGGATCCGCGACCGGATGGTCCGCGACCGCGTCCCGCTCGACCTGTGCCCGTCGTCGAACGTGGCGATTGCGGGCGTGCCGTCACTCGCGGCCCATCCGCTGCGCGACCTGTGGGCCGCGGGCGCCACGGTCACGATCTCGACCGACGACCCGCCGTTCGTCGACACGACGCTCCTCGAGGAGCTCCGGCGCGTCGCGGAACTCCTCGAGCTCGACGAACGCGACCTGGCCGCGCTCCAGCTGCGAACGCTGGCCGCCTCCTTCGCGCCACCCGACGTCCGGGCCGACGTGGCCGCCCGGATCGAAGCCTGGGCCGTCCGGCTCGGAGGCCCGGACGGCCCGGTCTCC
Source organism: Candidatus Limnocylindrales bacterium (assembly GCA_052038965.1). Lineage (GTDB taxonomy): Bacteria > Chloroflexota > Limnocylindria > Limnocylindrales > CSP1-4 > UBA5189. The sequence goes on from JBQGDI010000118.1 coordinate 15,829, forward strand.
TGAGGGGAGCGTCAGGCGCCGGCGAACCGCTGCCCGAAGCCGCGCCAATCGAAGGCCACGCCCTGACGGACCGCCCGGCCCTCGGCCCGATCGCGGATCCCGATCATCTGCTTCCGCAGCATCACGAAGATCCCGAACAGGAACATCGCGCGCGCCGGTGGCGGGACGAAGCCCGGCTGCCCGGGCGCAACCTCCGGCATCCAGCCCCGGAAGCGCTCGACCAGGCGGCTACCGGCGTCACCCTTCGGCTCGAGGACGAAGGCCCAGCTGGCCTTGAAGTCGCCGCGCATGTTCGCGCCCAGGTACGCGCCCGTCGCCTTCAGGTTCGCGGGCGTCTCCTCGAGGTCCGTCGGCTGCGCCTTGGCCTGCGACTCCATCAGTGCCCGGTCGGCGTACAGGACGAGGGCCCGACCGTCCTCGACGACCTTGACCTCGAAGCCGCCACCGGGGTGGGTCGGCACGATGTCGCCGACGGCGAGGTGCTGCAGCTCGGCGATGATCCGGTCGGCGCTCGGCTTGTTCATGTCGAGCTGGTCGTAGCTGTACCAGCCGGCCCGACCGTAGCCCAGCTGCAGGAGCCACGGCCAGACCTGGTCGGGCGGGGCGGCGATGTCGATGCCGCGCGTCAGGACGCCCTGGGCGTCCGGGATGATGTCGTCGCCGGGCAGCGGCATGTCCTGCTCGCCGGGATCGACACCCCAGGTCTTGAACAGGGCCCGGCCCTGCACGTAGGCCACCGTGGCGCCGGCCGCCGCTAGGGCAGCGCCGACGACGAAGAGTCGCTTGAGCATGCTGATAACTCCACTCTCGGGACCCATGATCCTCCCCGTCGGCGATCGCTGCCACCAGTGCCAATCCGCCCGATGGCGCCGGCGCCCCGCCAACGGTCGCGCGGCGGACGGCCGCCCCGTGGCCCGCCGGAGTATCGTGTCGCCGGCCGTGCGACGGACGGCGGCACGGCATGCAGGGGGACGGCTTGCGGCACGAGGGCGCGAATCGGGCGGCGGCGGCATCGGGCGGGGGCGGGACGGACTTCCGGCCCGATCTCGAAGGGCTCCGCGGGGTCGCGATCCTCCTCGTCCTGCTGTTCCATGCCGGGATGCCTGGGACGAGCGGCGGGTTCGTCGGCGTCGACGTCTTCTTCGTCCTCTCGGGCTTCCTGATCACGGGCCTGCTCCTCCGAGAGCGCGAGACGACCGGCCGCGTGGACCTTCGGGAGTTCTACGCGCGCCGGGCGCGCCGGATCCTGCCGGCGGCGACCGTGGTCCTCGTCGCGATCGTCGCGATCACGCCGCTGTTCATGGCGCCGCTCGACCTGCCGCGGGTCGCGGCCGACGCGCTCTCGAGCGCGCTGTTCGCCGGCAACCTGTGGTTCGCCGCCGGCGCGACCGACTACTTCGGCGTCGATCTCGCACCGTCCCCGGTCATCCACTACTGGTCGCTCGGCGTCGAGGAGCAGTTCTACCTGCTGTGGCCGGCGCTGCTGATCCTCGTGACGCGCCTCGGCCGTCCACGGGCGGCCGTCGGGCTGGCGCTGACCGTGATCGTCGCCGCGTCCTATCTCGGCGCGCTGTGGCTGACCTCGGTCGCGCCCGCGTGGGCCTTCTACTCCCTCCCGACGCGGGCCTGGGAGCTGGGCCTCGGGGGACTGCTCGCGGCCAGCGTGCGGGCCCACCCGCGGCTTCCGGATCGGCTGGTCGTCCCGCTCGGCTGGGCGGGCCTGGCCGCGATCCTCGCCGCGCTCGTGGTCATCGCCCCCAGCACGCCGTACCCGGGCGTCGCGGCCCTTCTGCCCGCGCTCGGGACCGCCGGCGTCATCCTCGCCGGCACGCGCCCGGGCTCGGTCGGCGGCGTGCTCGCGAACCCGGTCCTGCGGTTCCTCGGCCTCATCTCGTACTCGCTCTACCTCGTCCACTGGCCGATCCTGGTCCTGCCCGCGGCAGCCCTGCCCGTTGGCGAATCCCTCCCGCTGGCCACGCGGGTCGGCCTGGCGTTGCTGGCCGTCGGCGCCGGGTGGCTCAGCTACCGGTTCGTCGAGCGGCCGATTCACCGCGGCCGCCGGCTCGCCGCGCGACCGCGCCTGACGTTCGCGGCCGCCGGCCTGGCCCTGGTGCTCAGCGTGGCGGTCTCCGGTGGGTTGGGGCTCGCGGCATCTCGCGGCCTGGACGACGGGTCGGCCGCCGTGCCCGACCCGTCGGCCTCGCTGGCGCCCCTGCCGTCGATCGTCATCGAGACGTTCCCGCCAGCGTCCGGCGGCCCGGCTGCCTCACCGGGGGCGACCGAGGGGCCACCGCCACCCACCGCGACGCCCGTGCCGACGCCGTCGGGGCCGCAGCCGCTGCCGCGCGACGTGCGGCCATCGCTGGCGAAGGCGTCGAGCGACGCGGAGCCACTCGAGGCCGACGAGTGCCTGCTCGGCCAGCCCCAGATCACCCCGCCGGATTGTGTCTACGGCGATCGCAACGGATCGATCACCGTGGCCCTCGTCGGCGACTCCCACGCCGCGCACTGGTTCCCGGCCCTGGAGCCGATCGCGGCGGAGCGCGGCTGGCGGCTCGTGCCGTTCATCAAGCTGTCGTGTCGCATCCTCGACATGAAGCTGTACTCGTACTGGTACGGCCGGATGTACACCGAGTGCGACACCTGGCGCGAGAAGGTCGTCGACCGGCTGAACGCGATCCAGCCGCAGCTCGTCGTGGTGGCCTTCATCGGCGACCGCGAGAGCTCCGATGCCGCCGACCCCGACCCGATCCGCCAGGGCGAGGCGTCGGCCAGGCTGCTGTCGCGGGTGCCGGGGGCCAAGGCGATCTTCGTCGACACCCCGCGATCGAAGTACAACGTCCCGTATTGCCTGTCTCGGCATCGGGACGACGTCCGCGAATGCGAGACGCGTCGCGCGCGGGCGTTCGGCAAGGACCCCGGGATCGTCGAGCGGACCGCTGCCCAGCTCCTCGGCGCGACGCTCGTCGACGTCAACCCGCTGATGTGCCCGGGCGACCCCTGCCCGGTCGTCCTGAACCGGATGATCGTGTACCGCGACAGCCACCACATGACCGCGACCTTCGCCGCGTCGCTGCGACCGCTCATCGAGCCGGCCCTCGTCGCCGCGCTCCAGTCGAGCGGCTGACCCGGCGACGCCCTGCTCCGGCAGCCCGGGCCGGCAGGCCCGGTCCGGCAGCCCCGGATGTTGCCTGACAGTCGACCCCGCTGCCGCGAAGCGGGCCCAACGTTGACTCCGAGTCAATGATCGGCCGGGTTTGGCGCTGCAGCGGGCGTGGATTCGGTCTCGGTACTGCCTGCCAGGCAACAGCGTGACGTCCCTGGGACCGTGGTGTTGGCCGACAGTCATGGCGCGGCGCCACGGGCGACGGCGATGCGGCCGGGGACCGGGAACTGACCGCCCGGCGTCCGCTACAGGAGCTGGCTCAGGACGCGCTGCAGGACGAACAGCCCGAGCGGCAGGAAGATCGCCGTCACGAAGCCGCGCAAGGTGCCGGCTGACCAGGGCCAGGTCGGCAGCTTCGCCAGCACGTCGCGCTGCCCCGCGACCGCGGATGCCGCGCGGTTCAGGGCCTCGACGTTCGACAGCTCGCGGGCGTCGACGTTCCGGTTGATCTCGGCATAGAGGCCCCGGAGGCGATCCTCCGTCTCGCCCTGGAGGCGCTCCTTCTCGGCGACCAGCCGCTCGTGCATGTCGTAGACCGGCATGACGAAGGACGCGACCGCGATCAACGGCGGCACGACGATGAACGGCAACGCGTACGCCAGCAGCTGGGCCGGGTCCTTCGGCAGCTGCACGACGAGGAGCGTTGATGCGACCAGCAGCACCATCAGCCCTCCGCCACGCGCCGTGAGCCTGGAGAAGGCGTGCAGCGGTCCCGGGCGGAACACGTCCACCGCGGCGGACTCGCCGAGGATCCGACGGACGAGGACCATCTGCCGAACGAGCTGGACCAGGATCACGACCATCACCGTGGTGACCCAGCACACGAGGATCACGGCTGCCACCAGGAGCACCCCGGACAGCGCCACGCCGGAGAACGCGGTCGGATCGACCATGAAGAAGACGGCCACCAGGGCGACCCCGAAGGCTGCCGCGATCAGGGCCAGGCCGGCGGGAATGACCGACAGCTCGTAGCGAAGCCGAGCGAGGTGGCCCTCCGGCAGCGATAGTGCCGGCCTGAACGCATCGAATGACGTGGCCGCGGTCCGCCGCAGGTAGGCGGCGCCCGCCAGCTGGGCCGCGACCACGCTGCCCCAGTAGGTCTTCTGGACGGGATTCCATGGTGACGGCCCGCCGAGGAGCCAGGGCTCGGCGTTCATCGCCACGACGGCCAAGAGCCACAGCCCCACGTAGGCCGCGGGAGCGGGGACGGGCAGGCGCTCGATGGCGTCGAGCAGCCGGTCCAGCCAGCTCGGCGCATAGGGGCGGGCAGCCGGAGCCGTGTCCAGTGCGACGGCCTCGTCGGTCACGTCCGGAATCGTAGCCCCGACCAACGCCGCGTCGCAGCCCGGTCGGCGCCGGTCAGGCCGGGACGGGTGACCCCAGCTTCTCGATCCGGATCGCGGTCGCCTTGAACTCGGCCGTGCCCGACTTGGGGTCGGTGGCGTCGATCGTCAGGACGTTGGTCGCGACGTCGTCCTGGAAGTGGAGCGTCATGAACGTCAGGCCAGGACGGAGGGACGGGTCGATCCGGACCGGGGCTTCGAGGGAGCCGCGGCGCGAGAGGACGCGGACCCGCTCGCCCTCCGACAGGCTCAGGCGCTCGGCGTCCTCGGGCGAGACGTCGAGCGTCTCCCCGCGGCGCATCGGCGATCGGAAGCCGCCCGACTGGACGCCGGTGTTGTACGAGTCCAGGCGGCGGCCGGTCGTGAGTCGGATCGGAAAGTCGTCGTCGAGGCGGTCGACCGGCGGGTCGTGGTCGACCGGGACGAACGGCGCGCGCAGGCCGGGCACGGGGTCCTCCCACAGGCGGGAGTGCAGGAACAGCTCGCCGGGGTGGGACTCGTCCCAGCACGGCCACTGGATGCCGCCGAGCTCTTCGAGGCGCCGGTAGCTCATCCCGGCATGGACCGGCGACACGGTCCGCAGCTCGTTCCAGGCCGCCTCGGCCGAGGCCTCGCCCCAGTCGTGGCCCATCCGCCGGGCGAGCTCGTAGATGATCCACAGGTCCTCGTGGGCCTCGCCCGGCGGGTCCATCGCCTTGCGCACCCGCTGGACGCGCCGCTCGGAGTTCGTGACCGTGCCCTCGGATTCGGCCCACGACGCGCCGGCGGGCAGGACGACGTCGGCGATCTCGGCGGTCGCGGTCAGGAAGATGTCCTGGACGACGAGGAAGTCGAGGCCTCGCAGCAACCGGATCGTGCGGTGCTGGTCGGCCTCGGACTGGACCGGGTTCTCGCCGATGACGTAGACCGCGCGCAGGTCGCCATGCTCCATCGCGTCGAACATCCCGGACAGGTGCCAGCCGCGCTTCGGCGGGATCCGAGCGCCCCAGGCCCGCTCGAACGGCTCGCGCAGCTCGGCCGTCTCGAGGAACTGGAAGCCCGGCAGCCGGTCTGGCAGCGCGCCCATGTCGCCGCCGCCCTGGACGTTGTTCTGGCCGCGGAGCGGATTGAGCCCCGATCCGTACTTCCCGACGTGGCCGGTGACCAGCGCAAGGTTGATCAGGGCCACGACGTTGTCGACCGCGTTGTGGTGCTCGGTGATCCCGAGGGTCCAGCAGATCATCGCCCGCGGCGCGCTCGCGTAGGCGTGGGCCAGCTCGCGGATCGCATCCGCGGGGACGCCCGTCTCGCGCTCGGCGTACTCCAGCGTGTAGCTCTCGACCTTGGCCCGGTAGGCCTCGAAACCCTCCGTCGCGCGATTGACGAACTCGGTGTCGGCGAGGCCGGCCGCGATGATCTCGCGCCCGATCGCGTTGGCGAGCGCGATATCCGACCCGACGTCGAGGCCGAGCCAGACGTCGGCCCACTCCGCAGAGCTCGTCCGGCGCGGGTCGACGGCGTACAGGCGTGCGCCGTTGCGGAGGCCGCGCAGGAGGTGGTGGAAGAAGATCGGATGCGTCTC
>JBQGDI010000119.1:0-6512 GCA_052038965.1 Candidatus Limnocylindrales bacterium
CCGGCCGCCCAGGTCGATCTCGAACCTGTCCTGGCCGTCGTACAGGTGAGCGGGCACGTCGAGGACCAGCTGCTGTCCGGCCAGGCACGTCGGGTCCGGGCTGTAGAACCACAGGAAGGTGACGGCCGTGTACGGCTCGATGATCACGAAGTCCGTCGGGAAGTCGAGGGTCGGCGGATCGGGAATGCAGGGCGGCGGGGTCGGCGGTGGGGGCGTGGGCGTCGGCCGTGGCGGAGTGGGCGTCTTGGTCGGGCCCGGCCCGGGGGTTCCCGGGGCCCCGGTCGGTGCGGCACTCACGGTCGGGCCCGGGGAGGGCCCCGGCGACTCGGCGGGCGGGGTTGTCGGAGGCAGCTCGTCACGGGCAACGAACGTCACCGCGACCGAGGCGGGGTCGGAGACCAGGCCGTCCGTACCGTGGGCGACGATCGTCAGGAGATGGAGGCCCGGGCTCGGCGGCGTCCAGGTCCAGTCCATCGTGACGAGGTCGCCGACCGGGGTGGCGAGCTCGGCCGCCGGTGACCCGTCGACGAGGACGCGGACCTTGGCCAGCCCGACCGGGCTCGCGGCGTGGAGCGTGACCGGGGTCGGGCCGAACGGCAGCGACGCCCCCGGCAGCGGCTGGTCGATCCACGCCTTGGGCTTCGTGGCCGCGAGGACGAGCGCCGCCGAGACCGCGGACACGGCGGTCAGGGCGACGAGTCCGAGCGCCGCGGCGCGCGCGGGCCGGGGCCGACGGCCGATCAGTTCCATGCCTGGCCCGTCAGGACCGTGGACACGTCGCCCCCGGTCGTGCAATTCGAGGACAGCGACGCCGTGACCGTGGCGCCCTTCTGCAGCAGGACCCAGGCGTGGTTGTGGGAGCCGTTCCACTCGGCGTACTGCTCGGCGTAGTGGTCATTCCAGCCGTCAGGCTCGAACCAGATGACCCGCTTCGTGAGCCACAGCTCGTAGGCCGCGCTGGCTCCGGGCGGCATCGGCGCAACGACCTGCTTGACGCTCATGAAGGGCTCGCCGTTGACCTCGGCCGGGCCCTTCGTGACCACGGTCGCGTTGCCGTCCTTCCACTGGTACTCCTTCCAGGTCCAGTTCTGGACGACGCTCTTCATCGAGCCGTAGAGCGTGCACACGACGTCGCCCGGCAGCGGCAGGTTGGTCCGGGTGAGCTTGACCTCGAAGTGCGGCGGCTGGGCCATCGATCGCGGGTCGGGCTCGACGGTGATGCCAGGCGGAACGATGACCCCGGCGTTGTAAGCAGCAGCCTTGCTGCGTTCGGCGACGATCTGGTCGATCGCCGCATCGACGGCCTCGTCGACGACCTCGTCGCAGGTCGGGACGCTGCTCGATCCCTGGTTCGCGAGCGCCGCCGCGGCGCACGCCTCCCCGACACCGGGCAGCGCCTCGGCGTTCTCGAGGATGAACGTCTTGAGGTCACCCTTGGCCGCCGAGATCGTGCTCTCCCAGTCGGGAATCTCGGGCGGCAGCCCGAACGACGCCAGGGCGGCCTGGAGGGCCGTGTGCGCGATCTTCTCGCAGATCTCCTTGCCGTTGGACGTGGCCTGGCTGGCGAGCTGCTCGCAGGGCACGACGGCCAGGATCGCCGCGACGATCTGGTCCTGCATCCAGGTGTAGCCCTCGGATACGAAGTCCCACACGTCGCCAACCCAGCCGGCGAACGTCTCGAACGCGTCCGATAGGCTCCAGCCGTCGTCGTCGTCGGGCGGTGGCTGGCAGTGGACGGTGCCGTTGTTCCAGTTCGAGCCACCGTAGATCGTGTAGAGCGGCTCATAGACGGTCTTGCCCCCGCTGACGACGCGCACGCAGCGGGCATACGTGGAGTTGGAGCCCGTGGGGCCGAAGAACTTCGCCTCCATCGTGTAGGCGCCCGGATAGGTCGGCGGCGGGGGCGGCGGCGTCGTGTCGATGTAGACCGGGTCGCTGGGCTCGACGACATCGAACGAGACGGCGTTCGAGGCCTGGGGCAGCGGGATCGAGCCGACGAACGGGATGACCCGGACGAACAGCGTCGATGGCGGCGGGATGAGGTACGACAGGTCCTCGAGGGCCGCCTGGTCGAGCGCCGGCGGGCCCTGCGTGACCGACCCGCCGCCACTCGGCTTGGGCCACCAGAGGTTGCCGGGGTCGATGAAGACCTCGCCCGGCGCCGTCGTCGCGCCCGGGATGTAGGGGTTCGAGAGCACCAGCTGGTTGATCAGCTCCTCGCCCATGAGCGTCGTCGACCAGACGCCGGCCGAGCCGGTGTTGTCGAGCAGGTAGGCCTTCAGGTCGAGGCTGAAGTAGCCCGACGTGAGGTTCTGGACCGCGACTGTGCCCGAGTCGATGAGGAATGGCGGGGTGAGGCTGAGCGACGTCGTGCCGAGTGGGTACGGTAGGACCTGCCAGACGAGGTGGGTCACGCCGGGAACCGTGGTCGACCACTTGAAGCTCCGCTTGCCCGACGTCGAGTTCGGACCGGGCAGGTCCACCGAGGAGTGCTTCGTCAGCTGCTCGAGGATCTCACCGCCGCCCGGGATGACGACGATGTCGAGCGTCGTCCCGATGCCCAGGAGCGGATCGCCGCCGCCGAAGACCAGCCCGCCCGAGTAGAGCTGCTGGGAGGGCGCCGTGTACGAGCCCGCGCCGAGCTTGGTCAGCGCGCCGCCGGACCAGCCCCAGGCCTCGATCTCGAGGTCGAACCCCGCCAGCTCGGGAAGCTGGGCACCGAAGTCGAAGACCCCATCGAGGGGCGTCACGAAGGTCCCGGCAGGTCCGGGGACGCGCTGCCACTGGCCCTCGCCGATCTTGAGATAGAGATACGTCTTGTCGGCCGTCCCGGGGACGATGAGCTTGCCCGCCTCCAGATGCGCGTCGCCTTCCCAGCCCGCGCTGCCGCACTCGGACGGCACCTCGACCGGCACGATGGCCGAGGGGGCCATAACCTCATCGGAGTAGCTGGCCACGGTCAGGTAGTTCGTCCCGCCGAGGGCGAGGAAGCTGGTCGAGCCGCCACCGTCGGCGTCGGCCGCGATCGGCGGCAGCGCCAGGAACGTGTCGCCGACGGGCGGCAGGGCGGCGAACGCCAGGCCGCCGGATGAGGGGCCACCGTTCGAGGCCGTGGCCGTGACCGTGCAGTCGTCGACGCTGGCCACCAGGTTGGGCGTCGCCAGCCCGGCCGGCACGACCGCGCCGAGGGCGCTGGCCGGTCGGGCATCATCGAGCTCGCGAACCCCGGCCGGCTCTCGCGCGGCAGCCGGCGCGACGCCGGTCTCGTAGATCGGAACGGGCACCTCGACGCCCTCCGCCAACGGTCCGCTCGCCAGGTCCGGGTTCAGGGACCGGGCGAGCTCGACGTCGCCGCCGACGCGGGCCACGAGCGCGTCGAGCGTTTCCCCCTCGAGGGCCGGCACGGTGGCCAGCCGGAACGATCGCGGTGGCTCGGCGACGATCGTCAGCCGAAGCGCAGCGGACTGGGCCGTCCGCCCCGCGGCGTCGAAGGCCCGCGCGACGATGATCGTCTCGCCAGTGGCCTGCGGGATCCACTCCCAGCGGGCCGTCGCGGCAGGCCGGTTCGGATCGCGGTTCTCGGCGACCTCGACGCGCTCGCCGCCGACCCACAGCTCGAGCCCGGCGACGCCGGTCAGGCCGAGGGCCGAGGCCGAGATCAGCACCGGGTAACCGACGGCCGCGGGACCGGACCCGGCCCGGTCGACGTCGACGAGGAGTGGCGAAACGGGGGGCGGGAGCGCAGCGAGTCCCGAGCTCGGGCCGGGGCTCGGAGCGGGCGCCACGAGGTTGACGGCCGCGACACCAAGGGCCACGACGACCGCCGCGAGTGGCACGAGGACCAGGGCGCCCGGCCGGCGACGCGCACCAGGCATCCCCGCGGCCCCGGACGGCCGGCCTGGCGGCGCCGATGGCGGGGCGATCGTCATCGGCTTTCGGCGTGACCCGGGTCGCCAGCGGGCGCCGCCGGGATCGGCACGGGTCTCGAGAGGCGCTCGAGGACCCCGACGAGCTCGGCGGGATCGGCGAATCGCGCCTCCGCTCCGCTGCGCACGTGCTGGACGAGGCCGCGCAGCGGGCGGGCCGGCTCGGGCACCCCGGCCCGGTCGGGCTCCGTCCAGATCCGCACGAGGAACGTTTCCACGCCGCCTCCCGCCATTCGCCCGCAGACGCGGGCCGAGTCGAGATGCGGGGCAGGATCGCGGGCACCGTTCGGCCGGTGTTCGGGAATTGTTCGGACGGGCTCCCGGGCGGTGCCCGCGCGCACCGCCCGTGCGCACCGCCGCACCACATGGCCGTGGTCGCCGCAGAGTGAGTGCGGCCGCCTCGGCGGGCGGCTACCTCACGCCGGGACGGGTGCCGCCTCCACGCCGAGCTCCTCCATGCGAGCCAGGTAGGCGGCGTAGGCCCGTCGAGCCTCGGCCGGCTGGCCCGCGGCGGCGAGGCTCGACGCGAGGCCCAGGTGGGCCCGCTCGTCGAACTCGTCCTGCTCCAGCACGCGGCGCAGATAGCGCGCCGCCGTCGAGTGGTCGCCGTCGGCCTCGGCCAGTCGGGCCAGGGCGTGGGCGACCGCGGAGTAGACCTGGCGGCATTCCTCGCGGAGTCCGGCCGTCCAGTCCTCGAAGGCGTCCTCGACGAGGTACTCGCCGCGATGGACACCTTCGGCGGCCGCGAGGACCTCGGCCGCGTTCGGCGCGCCCCTCGCGGCGAGCTCGAGCCCGGTCGCAGCCCGGCCGAGGAAATCCTCGACGTCGATGGCCAGGTGGCCGCGCACCAGCCAGGCCGCGTCGCGATCGGCCGCCACGTACCACGCCGCGGGGCGTTCATGTCCCGGATCGAGGACGCCGCGCAGGGTCGAGATCGTGACCGACAGCCGGCGGGTCGCGCGTCCGGGCTCCTCGGCCGGCCAGAGCAGCTCCTCGAGGTGCTCGCGGGGAACGTGCTGGCCACGGCGGGTGATCAGGATCTTGAGCAGGTCACGGGCCTTGCGAGAGCGCCACTCGGCGGTCGGCACGGCGCGGCCGGCCCGGATCACCTCGAACCCGCCGAGGGTTCGGACGGATAACGCCGGGGTGTCGGTCCGGGCGGCCGGCGCGCCGACCTGGGGGACGTTGGAGCGCGCGGCGCCGGCCACCCGCAGGATCGCGACCGCCCCGGCGGGCTCGAGCTCGCCCGCCAGCTCGGCACGGCGCAGGACGGCGCGAGCCTCCGCCACCGGCGACCGCAGGTCTCGCCAGATCCCCAGCGCCTCGTCCAGCAGCGCGAGGGCCTCGCTCGGCGACGCCGGGTCGGCGGCTTCCGCTTCGAGCTCGAGCGCCTCGGCCAGCCCGGCTCGGTCACGACGGGTGCGCGCCTCGAGGGCAGCCTGCGTGGCGGCCTCCGTCGCCGCCGTCCGCGCGGCCGGCCCATGGCCGGCGATGAGCGCGACGCGGCCCTGCGCCACGAGCGCCCGGACGAGACCGATCCCCGGTCCGAACGCCACCGCCCGCTCGGCCAGGTCCCCTGCCCGTTCCGGGTCACGCGCCGCGAGCAGCTCGGCCAGCCCGGCGAGCGCCGGGCGGAGGCCCTGGACGTCGTGCGGACCCTCGCTGACGGCGATCGCCTCCTCGTACGAGGCCATCGCGACCGCGAAGGATCCGCGCTCGGCGTGGACGTCGCCAAGATGGGCCAGGGGATACGCGACGAACCGCGACTCGAGGCGCTGGTACAGCTGTCGCGATGTCTCCAGGTCGGCGATCGCCTCCTCGAACCGGCCAAGCCGCCGCAGGGCGTCGCCGCGGTTGGACAGCGCCAGGGCGTGGAATGCCGCGAAACCCGCGACCTCGGCCAGTCCGATGGCGGCCCGGAGCTCGTCGAGGGCCTCCTCGTAGTAGCCCTCCTCGACGAGCCGGGACCCGCGGTTGGCACGGATCCGGATGGCCTGGAGAACGTCGCCGCCGCGCCCGGCGTGATCGAGCGCGCGGAGGTAGTGGGCGTCGTTCGCCCGCCGGTCGCCGTCGAGGGCGGCGACCATCGCGGCGATCGTGTGGGCTGCCGCGAGGGCCTGGTCGTCTCGCGATCGATTCGCGAGCTCGAGCGCGGCGGCGGCGCGGACCCGGCACTCCGCTCGATCGCCGCGGAGCCACTGTGCAGCCGCCAGCCCGGCCTCGAGCAGGGCCTGGTCGCGCAGCTCGGACGCGTCCGTGGCCGCACCGCGGCGGTACGTCGCGAGGGCCTCGTCGAGTTCGCCCCGGAGGTGGTGGATGAGGCCCATCCGCCACGCGATCGCGGGTTCGATGGGCGCGTCCGTCGGGGCGACCCGTCGGAAGCACTCGAGCGCGCCCTGCCAGTCGCCCCGGACCTGGCGGGCCTGGCCCTCGAGGCGGTCGATGACCGGGCTGCGCACGCCGGCTCGCAGGCCAGCCGCGACCTCGGCCACGATTGCCACGTCGCCGCCGGCCAGCATCTCGTCGCCATGCCGTTCCAGGACCGTGGCCACGGCCCGCTGGTCGCCGAGGATCGTCCAGCAGCCG
>JBQGDI010000120.1:0-10183 GCA_052038965.1 Candidatus Limnocylindrales bacterium
ACGCTCGGATCGGACGATTGCCGTCAGGAGCCTCGCGAGGTCCTCCGGCGAGGCTTGACCCAGCCGCTCCGGGGAGTTGCGCATCGCCTGGCCGTCGGGCGTCGACAGCCACGCCGGCCAGTTGAATGGGTAGATCCAACCTCCCCGCGCGACCGCCGCGAGGAAGCGCTCACCCGCCGGTCCGATCTCCCAGTGGGGCATCGTCAGATCGCCGTTCGGCCGTCGCTCGCCTCCACCCCACGACCCGAGCGACAGCGTCCGGTCCTCGAACTCGGGCAGCAGCACGACGAGCGCCTCGAGGCGCTCTCGATGTGGCGGTCGGGGCGGTCCTGCGTTCATGAGGCATGAATCTGCCACTCCCGGGTACGCGCCGGACGACCGAGCGACCGAGAGGCCCCGTGGTGCATCACGGCACCACCGGGATCGTCGCCCATCGGCACCCGAGGGCCGACGGCGCTAGGCTTCGTGCATTCCAGCAACGCAACCTCGCGAAGGAGGAGTCTGCCGTGCGCCGCGTCCTGATCAGCCTCGGATCCGCGCTCCTGTTATCGGTCGTCGTCGCCTCGACGGCCCTCGCCGCCCACTGCGTCAACGAGAACAAGCCCGACGGGGCCGGCGTCAGGGGCGCCGTGCTGCTCGACCCGGTGACCTTCGAGGCGAGCTTCGAAGGAGCGAACGCCGGCGGCCGCCTGCCGGGCGGCTTCGCCGATGTCTACATCGACGCCGACGACTCCGGCACGGTCACCGCGGGCGATATCCAGGTCGAGGACGACACCTTCCTCATCGCGAACCACAGCCACCGGGACAACCCGGCCCAGGGGTCGCCGGCGGTCCTGCCGCCGGTCCTCGATGGCCGCGATCCGGGTGGCGACGGCCGTGGCGTGGGGGTCAACTGACCCGGCGCATTTCGCTCGCCGCCTCTCGATACGCACAGCCAGGAGCCGGGGTCCCGAGCCCCGGCTCCGCCGCTTCTGCCGCGCATCGACTGGGTCGACTGCCCGGTCGGATCGGGACCACTTGGTGGGTGGTGGGGATCGGTCCGGCCGCCTAGCCTCGCCGTCGTGGGGGTTCTCGCAGCGCTCGAGCCGTCGGAGGTCAAGGCTCGGCCCGGAAGCACCGCCGAGGTGCGGGTCCGGGTCCGCAACGATGGCGCCAAGGTCGACGGCTTCATCCTGTCGATCGTCGGTCCGCTCGCGCCGTTCGCGACCATCGAGCCCCTGACCCTGCGGCTGCCGCCCGCCTCGGAGGCGGAGGCGACCGTCTCCATCCGGGCACCTCGCCAGCCGATCCCAGGCGCGGGGACGCACGCGCTCGGGGTCAGCGTTCGATCGGTGAGCGATCCCGGTGCCTCGGTCGTCGAGGAGGGCGAGGTCGACGTCGCGCCGTTCGTCGCGCTCGCCTCGGAGCTTGAGCCGCGGATGTCGGGCGGTCGACGGACCGGCTGGCACACCCTCTCGACCCGGAACGTCGGCAACGACGAGGCCCGCGTGACCGTCCGGGCGACCTCATCGGACGAGGCCCTCCAGATGGCCATCAAGCCGGCTGAGCGAGTCATCGCCCCGGGCGAGGTCGGTCAGTTCCGAGTCCGGGTCCGGCCTCGGCGGCTGCGGTGGCGCGGTCGCGCCGAGACGGTGCCGTACATGATCGAGCTGGCAGACGCGCGCGGCGCGACGGAGGCGCTGCCCGGCGTGTTCGAGCAGCGCGGGATCCTCCCCGGCTGGCTGATCGCGGTCGCGATCCTCGCGATCCTCGGCGGGATCGCGGTGGCGGTCGCGCTGGTCCTGGGCATCTTCGGGGCCTGAGCGCTCCTGCCGGGTCGCTAGTCGCGCTGCTCCCCGCCGGCCTCGATCGCCGCTCGCTCGGGCTTGCTGACCACGATCTCGGGCGACCCGGACGTCAACCCGAGCTGGGCGCGCATCTCCGCGAGCCGGCCCTGTGTCTCCGCTTCGGCCTGGGCTCGCTCGACGTCGAGCATCTGCAGGTCGACGGCGGTGCCACTGATCTCCGTTGTCGCCTGTGCGGCCGCGAGTCGCCGCTCGATCTTCGTCCGGACCTCCTCGAGCGTGGGTACCTCGTCACCGACCGTCTGCCGGAGCTGGGCCATCGCGGCGTTCATCTGCTCCTGCATCTTGGCCTGGTCGAGCTGGCTCAACAGCCGCTCGCGCTCCCCGAGGGCCTTCTGGACCTGGGTGGCGTTCAGCGCCACGGCCTGCTTCGCCTGGGTGGAGGCCTCGGCGGCGTTCAGCAGGGCGGCCCGGAGATCCTGCGTTCGGCGCTCGAGCTGGATGATCCGGTTCGCGAAGGCTTCGGCCGCCTGGTTGTAGCTGGCGGCCTTGTCCGCCTGACCGGCCGACGTCGCCTTGTCCGCGAGGACGAGCGCCTGGCGGGCCGATGCGTTGGCCTTGCCGTAATCGTCGATGGCACGGTCGAGCTGCATCTGGAGCTGGGCCTGGTTGGCGATCACGGTCGCGGCCTGCTCCGTCAGGCGGCGATGCTGGTCGCGGGCCATCGCGATCGCCTGCTCGAGCTCGATCTTTGGATCCGCTGCCGCATCGAGCTTCGCGCCGAGCAGCGTGGCGAGGTACCGCCACCATCGCCGAAGTGCCTTCAGCATCGTGTCCACCCTCCTGCCTCTCGAATGATCGTCGGCGGGTCCTCGGTTGTCATCGGCCGAGCCGAGCCCGAAGCTCCCGGAACGACGCCCGCTGCCGCTCGATCGCCCCGCGGACGGCGATCCGGATCCCGCCCGCCATCGCCCGCAGGTCGTCCTTCGCCCGACGCGCGGCGAGCATGATCGATGCCCGGGCCGTGGCGGCAGCCGCCCGGATCGCCCGAGCGTCTCGAACCGCCGCGGCCCAGACTGCCCGAACGGCGCGGCCCAGTCCGGGCAACACGAAGTCCACGGCGTCGCGGATCGCCCGACCGAGGGCCTTCGCGACGGGCGTGACGAAGCCGTACGTCACAGCTCGGTAGGCCTGCCGAAGTGCCCGGGTCGCGGCGTGCCAGGCGGCCACGATGGCCGGTCGGAGGGCCCGCCGCGCGAGGGCGATCGTGGCCACGACGAGCCGCCACGTCGCCCGCACTCGGCGCGCGATGGCGGACGCGACGGTTCGGGCGACCGCCCATGCGCGTCGCACGACGGCGGCAACCTGCGCGCCAGCGACCCCGAGCGCTCGCCAGGTGCGAGCGACCAGCCAGCCGATCGGCCGCCAGGCAATGGCGAGCGCCCGACGCACGACGCGAGCCAGGGATCGAACGACGCCGAGCGCCCGGCTGACGACGAAGCCGAGGCCACGCAGGACCGACCGCGTCGCGCGGGCCGCCCCGACGACGCTCCAGCGCACCGTCAGCCAGGCGATGCGGAGCGCGACGAGGAAGCGCGGCCAGAGCCGGCGGACCTGGAGCCACGCCAGCCGAACGACCGGACGGACGGCCGTGACGGCCGCGCGGACTGCCGTTGCGAGCGATCGGCCGACGACCCGAAGTCCCTGGAGCAGCGCCCGCAGCCCCGCCGCGAAGAGCACGCGGATCCGGGTCAGCAACGCGCCGAGCGGCTGCCAGATCGCCCGGATCGCCCGGGCGATGGCGGCCACCGCAGCTCGGACCACGACCAGCCAGCGCTCGAGGAGCCCCACCACGGCTCGCGCGGCGGCGCGGCCGGCCTCGAGAATGGGCCGGACGATTCCCCGCAGGACCACGCCGAATCGCTTCGCCAGCTCCCACGCAGCACGTCCCGCCTGTTGCAGCGCGGTCAGGACCGCGCGCATCGCCCCGCGGACGAGGAGTGCGATGCGACGGGCGAGCTCGAGCAGGAAGCGCCCAGTCGCCCGGACCGCCTGGAGAAGGGGGCGGATCGCCGCCGCCAGCAGGGTCCGGACGCGCACCGCCACGTCGCGCGCGATGCGCCCGAGGGCTCGGCTCAGCTTGCGAAGGGGCGCGACGAGCCGCTGCACCATCGCGAGCGTCGCGGCCAGGATGCGTCGCAGGAACCCGGGCAGCGCCGTGAGGGCGAGCCAACCGATGACGAACGGCGCCACGACGAGCGTCAGGATTCGCGTGCCCGGGCCGGCCGGGGGCGTACCCGGGGTCCGCCGCAGCGCCAGCCGCTCGGAAAGCCGCGACGCGGCCACTGGCTGCGCGGGTCCGGGCGCGCCGCTCAGGCGCGGCGGCTCGACAGCGTCTGCGCGCGCGCCCGGCGGGGGTTCAATCAGGCCGGCCACGGCCGGTCTCCAGGTCGATGCGCTCCCGAAGCGCGTCGATCTCGGCCAGGGACCCGAGGCCGGTCGACGCCTCGAGCTGCGCGCGGGCCGCGGCGACGGCCGACGACCAGCGCTCGCGGGCCTCTCGGTCGTTGAGGGCGGACCGGAGCTCCTCGCGCTCGCGCCGCGACGACGCCGCCTTCAGGGAGGCGCCGAGCCGCTTCACGGCCGTCGCCCGCTGCTTGACGTAGTCGAGCTCGGCCGGCGCGGTCGGGCGTCGGGTCTCGAGGAGCGAGGCCACGGCGACGAGGGCGCGATGGGCCGCTCCGAGCGCCTCATCGCCGAATCGCGCGTCCTGCCTGCCGACGGTCTTCAGGATGCCTTCGTAGGCGCCGACGAGCGCCCCGATCGCCTGATCGCCCGCGTCGAGCGGGTAGCCGGTGCGCATCCGGCGCCGGTCCTGCGCCCGGGTCCATCGCCGGTTCGCGGCGCGCAGGGCGTTCCGGGCCGGTAGGGCCAGGCCCAGGACGATCGAGATGGCACCGAGGACGAGGCCCGGACCACTGGCGCCCGAGATGACCCACCACCCGATGAGGGCGGCGCCGATCACCAGGAGCGCGATGTCGAAGCGCCCCGGCTGCTCGTTGGTGATGTCCCCGAAGAGCTCGTCCATCGCGGCGTCGATGTCGTCGTCACCGCCCTCGCGCTGGCGGTCGCGCAGCCACTGGAGCGGGCCCGGTTCCCGGGGCACGATCACGAAGCGCGGCGGATCCGCGACCGGTTGGACCGCGTCGAGCGCGAACTCCTCCGTATCGGGTCCGGCGCGGGACATCGTCATCCCCGAGCTCCCTCGTTGATCGGTGGTCGCAGCACTGGTCATGCCCGACAGACGCGCGTCGCGGCGCGCCGTTGCAGCCGATCGGCTCCCTTCCTCGCGGCGATCATATCCCCCGAGTCCACACCGCCACGGCCCACCCGGGACGCCCGGGGCCCGTAATACCGGCGCCGGCCGGGCGTTGTTGTGCCAGGAGGCAATGCATGCGACTCGCAGCAACGATGCTCGTGGCAGTGCTCGCCGGCGCAGCGTGCTCCGCCGGGACTTCACCGAGCGGTTCGCCGAACACGGCCACGCCAACCGGCTTCGCTATGGCCACGCCGACGGTGGGCCCCGCGGGAAGCCTGGGGCCGACGCGGGAGCCGAGCCACCCGGCTCCGTCCGCGACGACCGGCGTCGTCCCATCGGGCGATTTGCTCGGGCTGGCCGACGCCGCCTGCCGCGCCAGCAGCTTCCGCGAGCTCGATGCGGCGACGATCTCGTGGGTCATCAGCGGCATCGTGACGATCGTCTACGCGGATCCCGAGGGCGACATGATCTGCCAGTGGCTGCCGCGCTACGGCGACACGGCCGTCGTCCAGGGTGGCTTCACGCACCTCGCCGACGCGCTCTCGGCGGAGGTGCCGATGGTCCGCGACGGCAACCTGTCGTACACGAGCGAGACCGGTGCGTACGTCTGGGGCGCGGTCTCACCGGTCGTCGCGAAGGTCATGGTCGAGTTCGACGACCTCGGCCGGGCGGTCCAGGCGACGATCGAGAACGGCTACTTCCTGGCCGTCCTCACGCCGGGCATCCCGTGCTGCGTCTTCACGGTCATCGCCTACGGCGCCGACGGCACCGAGCTCGCGCGCGCCGACTGATCGGCGCTCGGGCAGTCGCGCGCTCCGGGCCCCGACTCAGCCCGATGCCCGGTCGGCGATACCCGCCTTCGCGTCGAGCAGCTGGAGGAGCTCGTGGGCCGCGAGCTCGACGGCCTTGTGGCGCCACTCGGCGGCGCGGTAGTGGACGGCGATGATCCCGGTTCGGTGGATCCGCCGGAAGTCGCCGAAGACGAAGGCGTAGCGGGCCTTCGTGCCGTCGGTTGCGCCGTCGGTCAGGCCCAGGTGCCAGGCGGCGTACTCATCCCACGAGTGGCCCGCGAGGAAGCGGTTCTGCTCCCGGGCCCGTGGCTGGCGCTCGCCCCAGTCGCTCCGAAGGACGTACTGGCGACGCTCGATCAGCTCGCGGGCGTGCTCGAACGCGCGCTCGTTGACCGAGTAGCTGGCCATTGGGGCAGTCTGCCACGAGGGCCCGGATCGGGCGCCAGGACGTCCCGCGCCTAGAGATCGAGGACGAAGCGCAGCGCGGCGTCGAGCCGGTCGATGGCCGCCGGGGCGAGCCGCCCGGCGCGCGGCCCGAGGACGATGACGGGCAGGGTCGCCGGCTGGTCGCACTTCACGAAGCCGTCGCGGTCCAGGCCCGAATCTCGCGCCGTGACCGGGACGAGGTATGGCGGCGCCTCCTCCGCTGAGCGGGCGCGGCTGGTCATCGGCACGACGACGATCGTCGACGAGGTTCGCATCCGGTCGGTCTGGACGACAACGGCGGGGTGCGGGCCGCGCAGGACGTGGCCACCGAGGTCGGTGAACGCGATGAGGTGGACGTCGCCGCGCCGAGGCCCGCGTGGTGGTGCCTCGCGGCCGATGCCTACCACTCGAGGTCGGCCCAGGCTCGGGCCGTCATTGCGAGCGCATCGTTGGCCCACGCGGCGTTGTCCTCGGCATCCAGGTCGAGGGCTCGCTCGAGGCGCGCTTGCTCGGCCATCACGAGGGAGTGCCGAATCGCGCTCGCGACCAGGGCGCTGATACCCGTGCCGGTCTCGGCCGCGGCCGCTCGCAGCTCAGTCACGAGCTCGGTCGGCAAGCTCACCGAGAGCTTCGTGTGGGGGACTCGCCGATCGACCCCGTAGATCGCGGCGGTCTCGGCAAGCGCGTGTCGATTCATGGTAGGAAGAATGGTACGACAAGCGGTAGGATCCTCGCAACCGGCGCCGGGGCACGCCGCGGGGCCCAGTCGCGAGGCGTCGCCATCTGGGGACTTCGAGGGCGAGTGTCCGCACTCGCTAGCTGGAGCTCACCAGCGGACGGTGACCTTCGAGCCGACCCGGGCGAAGACGTCGTAGTACAGGTCGAGCAGCTTCTCGTGCGGCTCGCCCTTGTAGCACTGGCACCAGTCGATCAGCTTGACCCGGATGCCATCGACGGTCACCACCCGACCCCGCCAACCGTCGCCGAGGGCCGCGCGGAGGCGCGGCCCGGCGGCGGCGTAGGCATCGAAGCCGGTCGTGTCCGG
This sequence comes from Candidatus Limnocylindrales bacterium, assembly GCA_052038965.1. Taxonomy (GTDB): domain Bacteria; phylum Chloroflexota; class Limnocylindria; order Limnocylindrales; family CSP1-4; genus UBA5189. The sequence goes on from JBQGDI010000120.1 coordinate 7,366, forward strand.
GTAGCCGACGGTGCAGATCGACCAGCCGGCGCGGCAGTACCACGAAGCGACACCCGAGATGGACCGGCCACCGCTCGCCTCGCCCGAGAGGCTGCCGCCCGTTGGTGCCTTCGGCTTGGGGGTCGGGCGCACGACGACGATCGGCTCCGATTCGGGCAGCGACGGCTGCGGCCGCGCCTCGCGAGCGGTCGACGGCCAGGCGTCGAAGATCGGGCCGAGGTCCGGCGTCGACGCGGGTGCCGGCACGGTGACCGGCTGGAACGCGGAATCGGGAATGGAGCTGGGTCCGGCAGGTGAAGTACCGCTGGCGACATTGGCCGCGAGAGCAGACGTTGCGGCGAAGATCAAGCCAGCGGCCGCCATCAGCCGGGTTCGGGGGCCGCGCGCTCGCACGCGTCCTCGAACTCGGGGGAGTGGGGCACCCTGGGATGCTGGACGAGCAGGGGTTGCCGGAGCGGAACGCGACGCCTCGTCCGGGTTTCAGGCGTCGGGCAGACGCATGTCATTGAGGCGACCCGGGTCGAGCGCGATCCGGCGAGATCGGGGCCAGCCAGGCCCGTTCGGGCCGTTCATATGCACGGAATCAGGCTGCGGATTCGATGCCTATTGGCTGATGCCCGTCGCGGGCCTGCGGACGCCGCCGCCGGGCGGTCGAACTGGAGGGGGAGGGCTACGACCCGACCAGGAAGCCGTCGACGTCGATCCGTGGCCGGCCGACCGTCCCAACGACGCGGATCTCGATCGTCCGCTGGGCGACTTTGCTCCAGCGCCCCGTCCAAGCCAGGACCTGTGTCCGCTGGGTCGAGCTATAGAGATCGACCGTCGCCTTGTACACGCCGTTGACGTAGATCCTGGCCTGGCCGCGTGTCGGTCCCACGGCGCTCAGCCAGGCGAAGGTGCGACCGGTGAACGTGAATCGGACCCGCGAGCCGTGCGTGCTGGACCATCGCGCGGTTCCACCCGTATACAGGCTCGACGTCGCCTTCGACCAGGTACCGGCGTACGAGCCGGCCAGCTCGCCGAAGCGCGACAGGCGGAATGTCGGACCGTAGGCCCATGCGCCGACGTTGCCGGCGCGGTCGATGGCGCGGACCCGGAAGCGGTAGGCGTGCCCGGCTTCGAGAGTCGCTGAGTAGGACGGCGACGTCGGCGTGACCCGGCTGGTCCAGGCACCGCCGTCACGCTGTCGCTCGAGGTGGAAGCGGGCGACCCCCGAGCGCGAATCGGACCCGGTCCACGTCACGAGGAGCGGCAGCCGTCCCGCGGACAGGGTGGCGTTGCGGCCGAACGCGTGCTTAGGGGCCGACGCGACCGGGTCGACGGTGTCGAGGACGATGGCGTCCGTGGCCGCGGTTGACCAGTGGCCGCCGGCGTCTCGCCAGCGTGTCCAGACCGTCTTCGAGCCGTTGCCCGAGGGCAGGGTCCACGCCTGGCTGGACGCGTAGGTCCGATTCGTCCACGTCGTGCCGTCGTTCGACAGGCCGACCTGCGTCACGGATGGCGCGCCGGCGGGCGCGGGGGTGTCGAGCGTGACCGAGGCGCTGTCGGTGTAGGCGGCCCCGTCCTCGATGACGACGATCCCGCTCAGGTTGGGATCGAATGTCCAGGGCCGCGTGGCTGGCGTCCGATCCGCAAGCCCGTTCGACAGGATCGCCCGGACCTTCAGCGTGACCGTTCCCGGCTGCCCGTTGCTGTAGGTCCAAGGCGACGTGCACGGGATCCAGTTGGCGAAGTCGACACGGCATTCGAACGAAACGTCCGGCGTTGGCGACGAGAAGGCGCTCTGGACCTGCCAGTACCACGTGGTGAGCGGCGTCGGATCCATCAGGGTCTCGGGCCGGGTACCGGCCACGACGATCAGCTCGTACGCGTCGCTCGCGGCCTCGATGTCGGGCGTGCCGGGCAGGAACTCGGCGCTGAACTCGTGACTCCCGAGGTCGCGGGTCACGGTGTGGGTCAGGCTCGGGTTACTGCCTGACACGGCCTGGGAGGCGAGCACCGGGCCGCCGGCACCATCGCGGATCCGGAGCGTCCCGCTGACCGGCCCGCCGGTCGAGAGCCGCGCGATGAGATCGGCCGACTCGCCGAGCGCCACGCCGTCGTCGGTCGTCGTGGTCAGCTCGAGCGCGGTCGCGGTCCCGACGTCGACGTCAATGGCGACTGGATCGGCCGGCAAGTAGAAGTCCCCGCCATCAAAGGTGGCCTCGACATGGTGGGATCCGGGCCCGAGCGTGACTGGATAGGCGAGCTCGACGCGCGGCGGTCCGGTCAGGGTCGTCACGACGGGCTGGAGGATCTGGACCCCGTCGACCCAGAGCAGGGCGGACGGGCCGGGATACGCGGTCACGAGGACCGTCGTCGCAGCCGGTCCGAACTCGGGCAGGGACGGGATCGTGACGCCCAGCGTGACCGGTTGGAACGCGGAGCCGCCCAGTCGGATCAACCGCCAGCCCTTGGCCGTGCCATCGGGGATCGTGAGCGCGGCGCCGCGATTGCCCCGTACCGTCGGGGCGAAGCTGAGCTCGATCGTGCAGTCCTCGCCGACCGCGAGGGTCGCGTCGGAGCAGCCGTCGTCGACGATCGAGAACTCGGCGGCCGAGACCCCCTCGATCGCGGCGTCGCCGAGCGTGTCGGCGATTGTCCCGGCGTTGCTGATCGTCACGGATCGGTTCACCGGCGCCGAGCCGAGGTCGACCTGCCCGAAATGCACCACGTCGGCGGACTGGTCGATGGCGACGACGTCACGGCTCGACCCGTATCGGATCGACCCGGCCATCGCGGTGCCCCAGCAGCTCAGTCGGAAGTCGGCGTCGACCAT
>JBQGDI010000121.1:0-15040 GCA_052038965.1 Candidatus Limnocylindrales bacterium
GTCGGGTAGCTCGTCTCGTCCTCGGAGATGTCGATGTAGCCGATCCAGTTGGCGAAGTTCAGCTTGCCGCCGATCTGCGTCGGCTCCGGCACCTGGGTCGCCGCGTCCGTCGGGCCCGGCGTCGCCGGCGTGGTCGTGGCCGGGGCCTGGGTCTGCTGGCCAGACGTCCCGCAGGCCGCGAGGAATGCTGCGAAGCCGGCCATGGAGCTCCCGACGAGGAACGTCCGCCGGGTGACCGGGTGACCGAGGTCCAAGCGATCCGTCATCTGCTCTCCTCCTGGGGGCGGTCAGGCGACCGCCGCTGCAGCCTCATCCGTAGCCGCCGGGGCGGCCCCTCCATCTTCGTCCACGACGAAGCAGTGGTCGGGCGACCAGGCCATGACGACCTCCTCGCCTGGCGCCCACAGCTCTGCCTTCGTTGCCCGCTGGACGTTCTGTTCGTAGACGGTCACCCGGCTTCCGTCGCGGAGGGCGACGATGTACTGGGTGCTGACACCGATGTACGACGCATCGACGATAACGCCGGGGGCCTGGTTGAGGCCCCCCGGCACCGGGTCCTTGGGCTCGAGCAGCCGGATCTTCTCCGGCCGGACCCCGAGCGCCACGCCCCCAGCCCGTCCCTCGACGAGGCTGGTCGGCACCTGGGCGACCGAGCCGTCGGAGAGTCGGAAGGCCGCTCGACCGTTCACGGGCCCCTCGCGAGTGGCGGGCAGCAGGTTGCTGACGCCGAGGAAGCCGGCGACGAAACGGGTCCTTGGCCGCTCGTAGAGGACCTCCGGGTCGCCGAGCTGCTCGTACCGGCCGCGGTTCATGACCGCGATCCGGTCGGACATCGTCATCGCCTCTTCCTGGTCGTGGGTCACGTAGATGAACGTGATCCCGACCTCCTGCTGGATCCGCTTCAGCTCGACCTGCATCTGCTTGCGGAGCTTGAGGTCGAGCGCGCCGAGGGGCTCGTCGAGCAGCAGCACCGCCGGCCGGTTCACGAGCGCGCGGTCGAGCGCCACCCGCTGGGCCTGGCCGCCGGAGATCTGGCTCGGCTTGCGGCCCTCGTAGCCCGGCAGCTCGACCAGCTCGAGGACCTCGGTGACTCGCTTCCGGAGCTCGGCATCGGGGACCCGGCGGCGTCTCAGCCCGAAGGCCACGTTCTCGAAGATGTTCAGGTGCGGGAACAGGGCGTAGTTCTGGAAGACGGTGTTGACGTTGCGGCGGTAGGGCGGCAGCCAGGTCACGTCGTGGCCCTGGAGCTCGATCCGGCCCTCCGTCGGGGCCTCGAAGCCGCCGATCATCCGGAGGGTCGTCGTCTTGCCGCAGCCGGACGGGCCGAGCAGGCTGAAGAACTCGCCGTCCTCCACCTCGAGGTCAACGTGGTCGACGGCCACGAAGCCGGTCGCCGCGTCCGCGCCGCGGACGTACTTCGGCACGCGGCGACCGGTCGCGTCGCCGCCGAACCGTTTCGTCAGCTGGGTGAGGCGAACGGCCACGTCGGCCACTGGCAGGTGCCTCGTGCACGGGGTGGTCGCGGCGGTTCGCTCGCCGCCGGTCTGATGGCGCGGAGGATAGGCACTGCGCCGCGATCCTGCAAACCGCGGAATCGTCGCGCCGGCTCGCGATTGCCCGCCGAGAATCGTTGGGAATCGCGATCAGACCTGCGAATCGCGCGGGATCTGCGGCCCGTGACGCGCCGGCGCCCCGCTCGTCGCCCCGGCTCCGCGCTCGTCGCCCCGACTCCGTTCCGGGCCCCGACGGCCGGATCGGCGGCGAGCGCCTACGATATCGACGCACGCCTCGTCAGAACCCGGCCATCCACCGGGCAGGTGCCCGCCGACCCAAGGGAAGTTGCTGCATGCCCGCCATCACCGAAGCCGCCGTCATCGATGCCCTGCGGACCGTCCAGGAGCCGGAGCTCGGCGGCGACCTGGTCACCCGGAACATGGTCCGGGATCTCCGGATCGACGGCTCGAAGGTCGCCTTCCAGATCGAGCTGACGACCCCGGCCTGCCCGCTGAAGGACGAGATCGAGGCCCGGGTCCACCGGGCGCTCGACCCGCTCGGCGTCGAGTCGGTCGAGCTGACCTGGGGGGCCAGCGTCCGCCGGGCGACGCCGAGGACGCCGGAGCAGCTGCTGCCAGGCGTCAAGAATGTCATCGCGGTCGCCTCGGGCAAGGGCGGCGTCGGCAAGAGCACCGTCGCCGTCAACCTCGCCGTCGCGCTCGCCAATGACGGCGCGTCGGTCGGTCTCCTCGACGCCGACATCACGGGCCCCAACATCCCGCTGATGCTCGGCCTCGACGGCCAGCCAACCAAGACCGACCAGAACAAGATCGCCCCGCTCAGCCGACACGGCGTCAAGGCGATCTCGATCCAGTTCTTCGTCCCGCCCGGGCAGCCGATCATCTGGCGGGGCCCGCTGGTCGGGGGCGCGATCACCCAGTTCCTGTCGGACGTCGATTGGGGCGAGCTCGACTATCTCGTCGTCGATCTCCCGCCGGGCACATCGGACGCCCAGCTCACGTTGGCCCAGGCCGTCCCGATCTCGGGCGCGGTCCTGGTCACGACGCCGCAGGAGGTGTCGCTGCTCGACGTCGAGAAGGCCCTCGCGATGTTCCGCCGGATGAGCGTACCGATCCTCGGCGTCGTCGAGAACATGACCGCATTCGTCTGTCCCCACTGCGGCGAGGCGGTCGAGATCTTCGGGCGCGGTGGCGGGGAGCGGTTCGCGAGCCAGTTCGGGCTGGAGCTCCTCGGCGGCGTGCCGCTCGACGTGACGGTCCGCCAGGGTGGCGATGTCGGCGTGCCGGCGGTCGCGCAGCGTGAGCCGGGCCCGGCGGCCCGGGCGCTGACGGACGTCGCTCGCAAGATCGCGGCGCGGATGAGCGTCCGTGCCGCCGCGGCTGCAGCTCAGCCGGTCCTGACCGTCTCCTGAGCTCGGGTCACCTCGACCACCATCCCGGCCACCGCCGGCGCGACCGGGACGCCCGACGCCTCGCACAGCCGAGCGATGACCTCGCGGCGGGCCGAGGGGTAGTGGACCAGCAGGCCCCGTCGTGCGCCGGATCGACGCACGTGGTCGATCGCCTCGTCGGCATCGAGATGGCCGCGGCGCGCGTCGTCCGTCGAGCCCGAGGTGAGCGTCGCCTCCAGGATCAGCAGGTCGGCGCCGCGGGCGCGCTCGACGACCGCGTCGGACGGCCCCATGTCGCCGGCGTAGACGATCCGCTCGCCGGTGCTCCCGGTGACCTCCATCGACCAGGCCGGGACGTAGTGGCCGACAGCGTGTGGCCGGACCCCGAGGCTCCCGATCCGGATGACGTCGCCGGTCTGGTACTCGACGACGTCGAACGCCGGCTCGAAGAAGCCCGGCCGTTCGGCCATCGCCGCGGCGAGATGCTCGAGCTTGTCGCGCCCGCCTGGCGGGAGGTAGACCGGCAGCGGCCTCGGTGCCGGCTCGCCCCACGGGAACTTGTAGCGAAGCGGCGCGATGTCGATCCAGTGGTCGGCATGAAAGTGGCCGATGACGAGCCCCGACAGCCCGGCGGCGCCGACCGTCGTCTCGAGCCGCGAGGCGATGCCGCTGCCGATGTCGAACAGGACGGCCGTCTCGCCGTCCTGCATCAGGACACCCGACGCCGCCGTGTCTGCGACCGGCGCGGCGGTGCCGGTGCCGAGGAACGTCAGGCGCACGAACGAGGGCCGAAGGACGGGGTCATGCTCGCGACACGGTAGCGGGTCGGCGTCCGGCGCGTGCCGCCCGACGACGCCTCGGGCGAGCCTGGCGGAGGTACGCCAGGAGCACCGCTGCGGCAGCGATCGCCGCTCTCCCGCGGCCCATCACGCCGCCGAGGAACACCAGCCGGGTCTCGCGGCGCGGGCCATCCGGTCCGGCGATGGCGATCGTCACGGCCGTGTCGCCGCCGCGCTCGCGGGCCGCGACCGCGACGGCGACGTCGGCGCCGCTTCGCCCTCGGACGTCGGTCGCGCGAGCCGCGACGGCGTCCCGCCCGCGGCCCGCTGCTGCCGGGCCCACCTCGCTCAGCAGGAGCCGCGAATCGAGCCCCTCGCCGAGCAGCCCGACGAGGGCGCCGCGGAGCCCAAGCTCGGCGACGGCGAGGCGCCAGCCACGGCCGTCGAGGGCCTCGGCGATCGCTTCCGCCCAGGTCGTCCGACCGCGGGCCCAGACGTGGTCGCCGAGGAGTGCCACGACCTGCCGTTCCGTTTCGTCGACGAGCTCGACCGCGCTCGTGCCGCCAGCGCCCGCCGGGCCGTCATCGTCCTCGGCGGAGATCCGGACGTCCACCGCGTCCGCCCGGGCGTAGGTCGCCACGGTCGGCCGCGACTCGCGGTGCAGGATGTCACCGAGGCGCTCGGCGATCGCGGATTCCCCGATGCCGGTCAGTCGCAGGGTCACGACCGCGCTCGCGCGCCCGAGACCGAGCTGCTCGAGGCGAGGCACCACCCAGTCGTGCCACATCGGCCGCATCTCCCGCGGCGGACCGGGGAGCGCGACGATCACGCCACCGCCGGGTCCGCGGACGAACCAGCCGGGCGCCGTGCCATTCGGGTTCGGGATCGTCTCAGCGGAGGGGATCCGCCAGGCCTGCTTGCGGTTGGCCTCCGGCAGGGCGATGCCGCGTCGCTCGAACAGGCCCTCCAGCCAGTGCTCCAGGTCCGGGTCGACCGACGGCGTCTCGCCGAGCGTCGCTGCGATGGCCTCGCGCGTGAGATCGTCCGGTGTCGGGCCGAGACCGCCGGTCGCGACGACCAGGTCCGCCCGGTTCAGGCCGTCCGTGAATGCGTCGCGCACGACCGCCAGCGAGTCGGGCAGGGCCGTCAACCGGGTCACGACGACACCGCGCTCGGACAGCTCGCGCGCCAGCTCGCCGGCGTTGGTATCGCGGGTCTCGCCGACGGTCAGCTCGGACCCGATCGACAGGAGCTCGGCGGTTCGGATGGCCATTCGCGGCAGGGTAGTACCATTCGCCCGCTCCCCAGCAGCACCCGGAGGGACCGTGGACCAGGACGGGCCCACGGCGGACGTCAACCCCGCCGTGCCGCGAGACGAGTCGAGCACGACGCGCGAGGACCCGCCGAGCCTGCGGGCCCAGATCGGCGCGACCCTCGGCGCCGTCAAGCGCCTCATCCGGGCCCACATCGAGCTCGCGAAGGCCGAGATCGGCGACATCCTCGACGAGGTCAAGCGTATGGTCGCCCTTGCCGGCGCCGCGCTTGGCGCGCTGCTGCTGGCGGGCCTGCTGCTGTTCGTCGGCGGCCTGCTGTTCCTCGGCGAGTGGCTGTTCGGATCGATCGGCTGGGGCGTCCTCCTCGGCACGTTCCTGCTCCTCGACGTCGCGGCCGTGGCGCTGTTGCTGGCGCTCGATGCGACGTCCGGCCGGATCGGCCGGGCATTCCTCGTGGCCGCCGTGCTCGGGATCGCGATCGGGCTCGTCCTCGGCTTCGACCTGCCACATCGAGGCTGGACGACCCTCGGCGAGCAGGTCCTGCCGGGCTTCGATCCTGGACCGCGGCCGGTCCTCGTCGCGGTCGCCGTCGTCGCCACGATCTTCGCGATCCTCGGCTTCGTCGCCGGGATCCGAAACGGCCTCGGTGCGGCGATCGGCCTGCTCATCGCCGGCGCGATCGTCGGCGCGCTGCTCGGGCTGCTGACCGGGATCAGCCTGCCGCCGACGGTCGGCGCCGCCCTCGGCGTCCTCGTCGGCCTCATCGCCTGGCCGCTGATCGCGGGGCGCGACCTGGTCCGCAAGGGCGTTGACGGCGAAGCAATCATGCAGCGCTTCGTCCCGAACCAGACCATGGAGCTCACGAAGGAGACGATCGAGTGGGTGCGCGCACGGACGCCGCTCGTGCCGAAGTCCTAGCCGCCCGCCAGGGCTACGAGGACGAGCTCGTCCGGCTCGAGGCGGCCGGGCGTGCGGCGGTGGACATCCCGGCCCGAATCCGGCGGGAGCCGCTGAAGGTCGCCGGCGCAGCGGGCGGCGCGGCGTTCCTGCTGCTCGGTGGGCCGAGGCGGATCGTCCAGCGGGCCCGACGGGCCGTGCTCGGCCCGAAGGCGGACATGCCGAAGTCGATGCTGCCGAAGGAGATCGACCGCGAGCTCCGCAAGCTCGGCGACGACGGCGAGCACGTCCGACGGACCCTCGAGCGGGAGTTCGCCGACTACCTCGAGGAGAAGGCGCCGGCGCGACGCGAGCGCGATCTCGCGGCGATGGCGACCGCCACCCTTGGCAACCTCCTCAAGCCCGCCTCCGCCCGGATCGGCCGGCAGCTCGTGGAGCAGTTCCTGAACCCCGACGGCCCGTCGTTCGCGGAGGGTCTCCGCCGGGCGCGGCAGCGGATGACGGCGGCAGCAGCGCCCGGGCCCGGCGAGGAGCCGGCCGCCGGACCTCGCGCCAGCAGCCAGCCTGATCGGTCGGCGCCGTCCGGCGGCGGCGCCGCGACCTGACCGTCGACCCGGCACCGTGACCGCGCTCCCGGGTCCCGGGAGGCCCGCCTTCAACGCCCTCGAGATGCTCGGCCGCCCGTCCGGGGAGCCGGTCATCTCGGTCCGCGAGGTCCGCAAGGCCTACGGCGCGGTCAAGGCGGTCGACGGCGTGAGCTTCGAGGTCACCGCCGGCGAGGTGTTCGGCCTGCTGGGGCCGAACGGCGCCGGCAAGACCACCACGATGGAGCTCCTCGAGGGACTCCAGCCACCGGATTCGGGCGAGCTGCGGGTCCTGGGCATGGACGTGCACGAGCACGCCACCGCGATCAAGGACCGGGTGGGCGTCCAGCTCCAGACGGCGGCGCTCTACCCCCAGCTGACCGTCAGGGAGCTCCTCCGGCTGTTCGCGAGCTTCTACCGTCGGTCGGCCGACCTGGAGCGCGTCATCACCGACCTCGAGCTCACCGAGAAGCGCGACGAACAGACGAAGACCCTGTCGGGCGGCCAGCGACAGCGGCTGTCGGTCGCGCTGGCGCTGGTCAACGACCCGGAGGTCGTGTTCCTCGACGAGCCGACGACCGGGCTGGACCCGGCCGCCCGCCAGGGCCTCTGGGGTGTCATCCGGCGATTGAAGGCCGAGGGCCGGACGATTCTCCTGACGACGCATTACATGGAGGAGGCGGAGGCCCTCTGCGACCGCCTCGCGATCATGGACCACGGCCGCTTCCTGGACAGCGGGACGGCGAACGAGCTGATCGGCCGCCGGTTCCGTGAGCGGGCGGTGCGCTTCCGCCGCGGCGGCGGCCTCGATGACGATCGGCTGCGGGCCCTGGCGGGCGTCAGCCGCGTCGCGTACGAGGAGGACGAGGCGGTCCTCTACACGACCGACGTGCCGGCCACGATCGCGGCCCTGCTCGACGTCGCGGCACGGCTCGGCACGGAACCGGCCGACCTGGTGGTCCGCCGCGCCAGCCTCGAGGACGTCTTCCTCGAGCTCACGGGGCGCGCGCTCCGGGACTGACCGCCGTGCCGAACGACCTGCCGGGTCGCCGCCGGGCGACTCTGGTGGGCTCTGGGGTCGATCGGTAGCGTGGGTGGTGGAGGCGTCTCGTGGCCCAAGCGCGACTGGCGTCCCGCCGGATCCCGGTGGCGGCCCTGGCCGCCGCGCTGCTGATCTCCGAGATCGGGCTCGCCCTGCCGTCGCTCGCCGACGCGGCGTCCTCGATCGTCGTCTACCACGGCTCGCGAGCCCGGCCCTGGATCGCGCTCACGATCGACGACGGATACAACGCCGCCAACTGCCGGGCCATCGCGGACATCCTCCGCTCGCGAAACGTGCCGGCGACCTACTTCCCGTACGCTCGCGCCGTGGCCGGAGCGCCGACCACCTGGCGGCGCATCGCCGCGTCGTTCCCGATCGGGAACCACACGGTCACGCACCGGACGATGACCCGACTGTCGTGGGACGCCAAGCTCTGGGAGCTGCGGCGGGCCCGGCAGATCGTCCAGAACGTCACGGGCCGGCCGATGATCCCGGTGTTCCGGCCGCCCGGTGGGACCTACGACACGGCCACCCTGCGTGCCGCCGGCTACCTCGGGTTCCGATACACGGTCATGTGGGACACGACCTTCGCCGACACCGCGACGATGTCGGATGCGGCCCACCTGCGGCACGCCATGCGCGGCACGAACGGCAGCATCATCCTGCTCCACTGCGGACCGGCGTCGTCCGTCCGGATCCTGCCCCGGGTCATCGCCGGCTACCGCGCCCGGGGCCTGAAGTTCGTGACGATCCCGCAGATGCTGGGACTGACGACCACGGCCTCCCCGACGCCGACGCCCACCCCGACGCCGACGCCGAGGCCGACGCCCACGCCGACGCCGACCACGGTCCCGACCGCGACGCCGACGCCGACCGTCGCACCGACGTTGGAGCCGACGGCCGAGCCCACCGCGCCGGCTTCGGTCGAGCCGACGACGATGCCCACGTCCTCCGCGGGCGAGCCTATCCCGGTTCGTTCCGCGGCATCACCTCGGGCGATGAAGCCGGGCCGAGCGGCCAGAAGCCGGAGACGCTCCGGAGGCACGACGAGCCGCCGGTCCGTCTAGAGTCTTGGCAGCCGGTCGGAGGCCCTCGGCTGGCGCCCGCCAATGGACCCTGGAGACTCGAGACCCGATGCCGCGAGCTGCCGCATGCGGGCGCTGATCTCGCTCAGCGCCGCGAACTTCCGGAGCTTCGTCCGCGACCGGGCCGGGCTGTTCTGGACCCTGGCGTTCCCGGTCGTGTTCGTGGTCCTGTTCGGGACGATCTTCTCGGGAAACGGGGCCAGCTTCGAGGTCGGCTGGGTCGACCAGGACCAGACCCAGGTCACCCGGGGCCTTCGCGCGGCCCTCGCCGAGAACGCGCCGGTCGAGATGACCGACCTGACGTTCGAGGAGGCCCGCACGGCGATGCGGGCCGGCGACATCGACGGGATCGTCGTCATCCCGCGTGGGCTGGCCGCGGTGATCGACGCCCGCGCGGCGGGCCAGGACCCGGACCCGATCGACGTCGTCGTCATCACCGATCCTTCGCAGACGAGCACCGGCCAGGCGATCCAGCAGATCGCAGCCGGGCTGATCCAGGGCGCGAACCTCCAGCTGTCGGGCACGAAGCCGATCATGAACCTGGCACCCGAGACGCTCGACACGGAGCAGCTGAACAACGTCTCCTATTTCGTCCCGAGCATCCTGGCGATGGCCCTCATGCAGCTCGGCGTGTTCGCCGCCATCCCACTCGTCCAGCAGCGCGAGAAGCTGATCCTCAAGCGCCTCAACGCGACGCCCCTGCCGCGCTGGACGCTGGTCGGCTCGAACGTCGCGGTCCGGCTTGCCATCGCGGCCGTCCAGACGGTCCTGATCCTTGGCATCGGCATCGCCCTGTTCGGCGTGGCGATCACCGGCAGCCCGCTGACGATCATCGGCTTCATCGCGCTCGGCGCGCTGACCTTTATCTCGATCGGCTACGTCATCGCCTCGTTCGCCCGGACCGAGGAGGCGGCGAACGGCCTGACGAGCATCGTCCAGTTCCCGCTGATGTTCCTGTCGGGCATCTTCTTCCCGCTCGAGATCATGCCCGAGTGGCTGCGCGCGGTCGCCACCGCCATGCCCCTGACCTACCTCGGCGACGCCCTCCGCCAGACGATGGTCGGCGGCTCGGCCTTCGTGCCGCTTGGCGTCGACGCCCTCGTGCTCACCGCATGGCTGGGCGTCACGCTCCTCATCTCGGCCCGCTTCTTCCGCTGGCAGTAGGGGCCGGCCCCCCGGCGCCTGGTGGGCGGGGAGGGACTCGAACCCTCACGCCCCTCGCGGGGCACCGGCTCCTAAGGCCGGCGCGTCTGCCATTCCGCCACTCGCCCGGGTGAAGCGTGCCACACGGCGAGGCGGTGCGCCCCGGCACCGTCAGGGGGCCGAACGGACATTCCCACGGCAAGGTCCAGGGAGGTAAGGTTCGGTCGTGGGACGTCGCCATCTCGCGCTGACCGTTGCCGTGGCTGTCCTGGCACTGCTGGTTGCCCTGCCCGCGCTCGCGGCCCGGCCGTCGACTCCGCCAGGGCAGGCCAAGGCGAAGGTCGAGAAGAGCCCCATCACGCTGTCGGGGACAATCGAGGCCTCGAGCGATGCCAAGGGCCGGCCGACGTACACCCTGGACCAGGGCGGAACGACCTACACGCTCCACGCCGGTCCGCCGTGGTACTTCGGCGGCGACCACCCGCTCGCGAAGTGGGTCGGCGAGTCGGTGACGATCGAGGGCGAGGTCGCCGAGGGCTCGACGGACGTCGACGTCCTGGCGATCGACGGCGAGGCCTTGCGCGAACCGGGCAAGCCGCCGTGGGCCGGTGGCTGGAAGCGCGTCGGAAACCGCCACCCCGGCTGGTCGCTGGACAAGGCCGACCGGTTCGGGGCGAAGTTCGGCGACTGCTTCCCGCCGGGGCACTGCAAGGAGAAGCCCGGGCGGGGCTTCGAGCTCGAGCAGAGCCCGGCCGTCGACTAGGGCCCGCCGAGGCTCCCGAACACGAGGAGCCCCGCGAGCGCGCTGGCGGCCATCACGCCCGGCACGGCCCAGCGCGAGCCCGTCCGGAAGAGCACGAGCAAAGCACCCGCGAGGATCGGCAGAGCCAGGACAGGAGCAGGCAGCCGCCCTGCGAGCGTGACCGCCAGGTCCATCGTCGTGACGACGATCAGGCCGACGACGCCGGCGGCGACGCCCTCGAGGAAGCGATGGAGCGCCGGGCGCTCGACGACCGCCTCCAGGCGATCGCCGATCATGATCCCGAAGGCGAAGGCCGGCAGGAATATGCCCACGGTGATCGCGACTGCCCCGGCGAGCCCGCCGCCCATGAAGCCGACGAACGTCCCGAAGATGATGAGGGGCGCGGGCAGCACGCCCGACAGCGCGATGCCGTCGAGGAACTGGCTGTCGGCCAGCCAGCCGCTGCCGACCGCGTCCTCGCGGATGAACGGGATGGCCGTGTAGGCGCCGCCAAACGTCAGCAGGCCGGCCTTCAATCCGGACCCGAAGAGCGCCACGAGGGACGGCGGAGTCGCGCCGCTCCCCGGCGCGAGGGTCACCTCCGGCGCGACCTCGGGCATCACCCAGCCGGCGGCGACGGCCGCAAGTACTGAGGCCGTGATGAGGACCACGAGCGCGATGATCCCCGCCCCCCAGGGCCACCGGCGGTCGACCACGTAGAGCGCACCTGCGAGCGGCAGGATGATCCAGAAGGCAACCCCGGTCGCGCTTGCGAACGCGGCTGCGGCCGCGATCCCGACGAGCGGCAGGTCGACGACGACGTGCCGCCCGATTCCCCAGATCGCCCGCACGATCAGGGCGATGACACCGACCTGGGCGCCCAGCAGGAGCGCCGCGATGGTCGGGGCCGAGAGGTCGGCCGTGACGTACAGCCATGACACCACGAGCATCAGGAGAAAACCCGGCAGCGTGAAGCCGAGCCCGGCGAGGAGGCCGCCAAGCCGGCCGCCTCGCAGAACCCCGAGGTGGACTGCCAGCTCGGTCGCCTCTGGGCCCGGCAGCACCTGGTAGACCGCCAGCAGGCGATTGAAGCGCGGCCCGTCGAGCCAGCGTTCCTCGTCCACGAGCTCTCGACGGAGCATCGCGATCTGGGCCACCGGCCCGCCCCAGGCCAGCAGGCCAAAGCGCAGGAACCGCAGGAGGAGGTGCGGCAGCCCCTCGGTGGCGTCGCGGATGGCGCCCTGCTTGCCGGCCTCCCAACCCACGCTCGCAGGATAGAGGCGCCCGCGGCTCGGGCGGCCCGTGCCACCTATACTCCCGGGGCCATGCTGGTGACCGTCACTCCGGCCCCCCGGAGCTCGCTGACCGTGCGCGTCGAGCTGCCGCCCGAGCGTCTCGACGCCGCCATCGCCGACGCCGTCCGGCATCTCTCGCAGCGCACCCGCATCGCCGGCTTCCGACCGGGCAAGGCGCCGCGGGCCGTGGTCGAACGCGTCGTCGGGCGCGAGGCGATCCTCGATGAGGCGATGGATCACCTGACCCAGCGGGCCTACCGCGACGCGCTGGTGCAGCACGACATCCTGCCCCTCGCCGCCGCCGACGTGAACGTCGAGCAGGCCGAGGAGGGCAAGCCCGTCGTGTTCACGGCGACCGTCCAGGTCCGGCCGGACGTCAAGCTCGGCGACTACCGCAGCTTCAACTTCAAGCCCCAGGTCGAGACCGTCGACGACGCCCGGGTCGACAAGGTGATCGAGGAGCTGCGCGACCAGAACGCGACGCTCGCGCCCGTCGAGGACCGCGGCGCCGCGGCCGGCGACTACGCGGTCATCGGCTACGAGGGCACGATGGCCGGCGCCCCGATCGAGGGCGCCAAGGCCGAGCGGATGCCGCTCATCCTGGGCGACGAGCGGCTCATCCCGGGCTTCGAGGACAATGTCCTCGGACTCAAGCCGGGCGAGACGAAGGGCTTCGACCTCGGCTTCCCGGAGGACTACGCCGAAGCGAGCCTGGCTGGCAAGCCGGCGCACTTCGAGGTCGAGCTCAAGGAACTCCGGGAGAAGGTCCTGCCGGCGGCGGACGACGAGTTCGCCCGATCCCTGGGCCGGTTCGACGACCTCGCCGCACTCCGCGCGGAGGTCAAGGCCCGGCTCGAGCGGAACGCCCTCGACCACGCCCGCCACGATTTCGCCGACAGGATCATCGAGTACGCGACCGCGAACGCCACCCTCGAGCTGCCCGATGTGCTCGTCGACCAGGAGGTCGAGATCATGCACGACGAGCTGCGTGGAACGCTCGCCCGCCAGGGCATCACCGAGGAGGCCTACCTCAAGGCCGCCGAGAAGACGGAGGCCGACCTCCACGCGGACATGCGCCCCCGGGCCGAGAAGCGGGTCAAGGTCCTGCTCGTGCTCTCGAAGGTCGCCGAGGCCGAGGGCGTCGAGGTGCCCGATGCCGACGTCGAGGCCGAGGTCGGGCGCGCCCGCGAGCGCTACGGCAGCGACCGCCGGACGATCCAGTACTTCGAGTCGGAGCGCGGCCGGAGTTTCATCCGAAGTACGCTCCGGCGCAGCCGTGTCGTCGAGAAGCTGATCGATGAGTGGCTCGCCGCCCATCCCGAGCACGGTCCGTTGCCGCATCTCGAGGACGACGAGCCGGCTGCCATCACGGCGCCCGCCGAGGCCGGGGTCGACGACCGCGCCGAGGCGCCGGCGACCGCCACCACCTAGATCCGACCGCCCCGCCCAGTCGCCACCAGGAGATCGCCATGCTCGTGCCGATGGTCATCGAAACCTCCAGCCGCGGGGAGCGCGCCTACGACATTTACTCGCGGCTGCTGAAGGAGCGGATCATCTTCCTCGGCGACACGATCGAGGACCACCTGGCGAACCTCGTCATCGCCCAGCTGCTGTTCCTCGAGTCCGAGGATCCCGAGAAGGACATCAGCCTCTACATCAACTCCCCGGGCGGTGTCGTGACGGCTGGGCTCGCGATCTACGACACGATGCAGTACCTGCGGGCCCCGGTCAGCACGATCTGCATCGGCCAGGCGGCATCGATGGCGGCGGTCCTGCTGGCGGCCGGTGCGAAGGGCAAGCGCTACGGCCTGCCGCACAGCCGGATCATGATCCACCAAGGCTCGGGCGGGTTCCGCGGCGCGCCACCGGATGCGCTGATCCAGATGAAGGAGTGGGAGACCCTGATCCGGCTGAACCACGAGATCCTCGCCCGCCACACGGGCCAGCCGGTCGACAAGGTCATCAGGGACACCGAGCGCGACCGCTTCATGTCGCCTGAGGAGGCGCAGGAGTATGGCATCATCGATGCCGTCTACAACCTCCAGGGATCGTCGCTGATCGCCCAGGCCCATGACGCCGGCCTCGCCGGCGGGGAAGGCTCGAGCGTGACGGAGCCGTCGGAAGCGGCGGAGTCGGTCCCCGAGGCGGAGCCGAAGAAGAAGAGCTGAGCCCGGCGCTCGCCGGGCGACCGCGACGGCGGGGAGCGGTCCACCGCCGCCGGCGCGATCAGGGAAGGACGCAGGGCGAGGGCGCGGTGAGCACGACGAGCGGCAGCAAGGGCACGAAGGTGCCGTACCGCTGCTCCTTCTGTGGCAAGAGCCAGGAGCAGGTTCGCAAGCTGATCGCGGGCCAGGGCGTCTACATCTGCGACGAGTGCATCAACCTCTGCCAGGAGATCATCGAAGAGGAGATGCTGGAGCAGCCGAAGGCGAAGCCCCAGGCTGCGAAGCTCCCGAACCCCCGCCAGATCAAGTACGCCCTCGACCAGTACGTCATCAGCCAGGAGAAGGCCAAGAAGGTCCTCTCGGTGGCCGTCTACAACCACTACAAGCGGGTCAACGCCGGGCACGCGGTCGATGACGTCGAGCTCCAGAAATCGAACGTCCTGCTCGTCGGCCCGACCGGCTCCGGCAAGACGCTCCTGGCACAGACCCTGGCCCGGGTCCTCGACGTGCCGTTCTGCATCGCCGACGCGACCTCGCTGACCGAGGCGGGCTACGTCGGCGAGGACGTCGAGAACATCCTGCTGCGGCTGATCCAGGCCGCCGACTTCGACGTCGCGCGCGCCCAGCGCGGGATCATCTACATCGACGAGATCGACAAGATCGCGCGAAAGGCCGACAACCCCTCCCTCACCCGCGACGTCTCCGGCGAGGGCGTCCAGCAGGCGCTCCTGAAGATCCTCGTGGGGACGGTCGCGAACGTCCCGCCCCAGGGCGGGCGGAAGCATCCCCACCAGGACTTCATCCAGATCGACACGACGAACGTCCTGTTCATCTGCGGCGGCGCGTTCGATGGCCTCGAGAAGATCGTCGAGGAGCGGGTCGGGAAGCGGACGATCGGGTTTGGATCGGACTCGGTGACCTCGCCAGTCGACCGGGCGCGGATCCTCGAGAAGCTCATGCCCGAGGACCTCCTGAAGTTCGGCCTGATCCCGGAGTTCGTGGGCCGGCTACCGGTCATCGTCACGCTCACCGCACTGACCGCCGACGACCTCGTCCGCGTGCTCACCGAGCCCAAGAACGCGGTCGCCCGCCAGTTCCAGAAGTTCCTCTCGCTCGACAAGGTCGAGCT
>JBQGDI010000122.1:0-14517 GCA_052038965.1 Candidatus Limnocylindrales bacterium
CGACCAGCGCCCAGTTCTGGCGCAGCCCCAGCACGCAGGTCGGGCGGCGCTCCACGAGGACGACCTCGTCGGCCGCCTCGAGTCGCGAGCGAAGGGCGACGGCGGTGGCGATCCCGCCGAACCCGCCGCCGAGGACGAGGACGCGGTGACTGGTCATGGCGAGATGGTAAGCGCACGCCCGAGTCGGAGCCCTCGCGGGGGTGATGAGAAGCCGGGGGCGCGGACGCGGAGCGCGCCCCCGGGAAGCTTGGCGACAGCGGTTCCCGCTACGGCACGGCCAGGCGTTGCCAGCTTGGCAGGCCCGAGCTGCTGACGCCCACCGCGAGCCGGGTCACTGCCCCGGTCGCGACATCGACCGCGGCGAGCTGATTCACGCTCGTGGCGGCGCATTCGGCGGTGAACGGCGCGCCGAGAATCTGCGTGCCATCGGGCGACCAGGCGAGCGGGCATGGCCCACCGAGCAGCCTCGTCCCGAGGGTCCGCGCACTCGACCCATCGCTCGCCGCGACGACCAGGGTCTCCAGGTTCGAGCCGAAGAACGCCAGCCACCGCCCATCGGGGGACCAGGCCGGGTTCACCTCGGCGTCGGGGCTCGCCGCGATCGGCGTCACGGACCGGTTCATGTCCACGACCAGGATGTCTCCGGCGCTGTTGTGGAACGCGATCCGCTCGCCGTCCGGGGACCACTCGAAGTACTGCAGCGTGCGATCGAGGATCGCCTGGTCGCGCGGCACGGGGTTCGAGAAGAGCACGGTCTCGCTCGACCCGTCCGCCGGGACGGCCAGGAGCTCGACGGCCGTGTTGCCGCCGTCCTGGATCGTCCGACGCATCGCCAGCCGGCTGCCGTCGGGCGACCAAGTCGGGTAGTCGAGCTTGGCCTCGCTCGTCAGGACCGCCCGGGTTTCGACCCGGTCCGCGCGCGCGATCAGGAGCTCGAAGCCGTCGTCACCGCGGACGACGAAGGCCAGCTCGCTCCCGTCCGGGGACCAGGCCGGCGCGATGTTCGCCGCGAGTCGGCGCGCACCGAGGCCCGAGATCACATCGAGCGGGCCCGTTCCGGTGTCGCCGGCGACGATCAGCTGGAGGGGCTGGGACGGCGACGTCCGCCCCCAGTAGGCCAGGCGCGTGCCGTCCCGCGAGAAGGCCGGCCCGAAGGCGTTCAGCGACGGGTCGGACACGACACGGATGTTCGTTCCGTCCTGGTCCATGAGTGCGATGGCGCGGCTCTGCTGGAAGGCGATCGCGCCGTTGGCCGCGAGCCCATAGGCGGGCGGGACCCGCCGCTGCTGGGAGCCCACCCACAGCGCGGCCGCGGCCACCGCGGCGGCGAGGAGCAGGGCCAGGACGACGAAGAGCATCGGGCGCGGATTCATCGTCCGCGTGAAGGTCAGTTGCATCGGGAGCCACCTTTCCGGGAAGCTCCAGCCAGGACGCTGCGGCGTCCGACGAGTGGCCGCCAGCGCTCGGGCCAGGCCCTCGCTGGGGCCCCGATCGGGCCCCTGCTCGAGCCACGCGCGAAGGGCGCGGTCGGTCGTCTCGGTCATCGTCCGTGCTCCGGGCTGGGTAGCGACATCCCGGCGGGCGCGAGCGCGTCGCGCATCGCCCGGACGCCGTAGTGAAGTCGGGAGTAAACCGTTCCGGGCGGGATCCCCAGGATCGCCGCGACCTCCGGAGCGGGCAGGCCAAGGTAGTGCGTGAGGACGAGCACCGCGCGGTGCTCAACGGACATCGCGAGGAAGGCGCGCTCGATCTCGTCCTGGTCGACGAGCTGGGCGATCGCGTCGATCGGAGCCGCGCGGTCGAAGCCGAGCGGCAGGACCTCGATGGGCCGCCGTCGCGAGCGGCGGACCTCATCGTGGCAGGCCCTCACGAGAAGGCGATGGAGCCAGGCTTCGAACCGCTCCGGTTCGCGAACCGAGCGGATGTTCCGCCAGGCCCCGACGAGGCACTCCTGGACCGCATCCTCGGCGGCGTACCTGTCGCGAAGGATCCGGTGCGCGACCGCATACAGGCGGTGGTACGCGGCGGTCGCGAGGACGTCGAACGCCTCGTGATCGCCCCGCTGTGCGCGCTCGACGAGTTCGGAGGTCACTCGCCCCTCGAGCTCCGGTGGTGCGGCGCGGCGTCTGCCGCGCTCACCGAGTATGTCGTCGGCAGCGGCCCAAATCCTTCACCGGGCTACCGCCAGTCGACGGCCCGCACCTCGACCGGCTCGGCCACGCCCTTCAACGTCAGCGAGCGCGGCTCGGACAGCGCGAAGCGCGCGGGGCCCGCCTCCCGCGCAACGTCGGCCGTCACGAGGATCTCCTCCCGCCCCGCCGCGGCCCCGACTCGCGCCGCGACGTGGACGCCGCGGCCGATGTAGTTCCGGTCCTCGCGGGACGCCTCGGCGGCGTGGAGGCCGATCCGGACCCATGGCGCGAAGCCGTGGTCGCGTCGATGCCGCGCCAACCGCCGCTGGATCTCGATCGCGCCCTCGACCGCGTCGACGGCCCGTTCGAAGGCCACGAAGAACCCGTCGCCGGTGTGGCTCACGACCTCGCCGCCGTGCTGGGCGACCGCGGCCCGGAGCTCGCGGTCGTGCCACCGCAGGAGCTCCGTCCAGGCCTCGTCCCCGACCAGCCCGACGAGGTCGGTCGAGGTCACGATGTCGGTGAACATGAAGGTCCGCGTGACCCGCTCCGACGCCGACGTGGTCGGCGTCGTTTCGCCGAGGAGGGCGTCGATGCGCTGGACGTCGAGCGCCGCACCGAGGCGCTCGAACGTGCTCCGGGCGGCCCGGAAGTCGCGCCGGGCCATGGCCTCGTCGCCCTCGGCCGCCAGCGCCTCGGCGTAGTGGAGTCGCGCTCGCGCGGCCTCGTACGGCAGGTTCGTCGACTGCCACAGCCGCCACGACTGGCCGAGCAGCGGCGACGCCTCGGCCGCCTTCTCCTCGCCGAGCAGGACCTCGCCCCGGGCCGTCATGGCCCCGGCCCGGAACAGCGGACGCTCGAACGTCGCCGCGATCGACTCGAGCTCGGCGACCGCCTTCCGGGCGGTCTCGAGGTCGCCGGCTGCGAGCGCGATGTCGACCTGCGCCGGCAGCAGCCGGCCCCGGGTCGAGCGGTTCACCAGCCGCGCCTCGCCGCCACTCGCGTCGACCGTCGCGGCCAGCGCTCGATCGATCGCGCGTCGGGCCTCCGCGATCTCGCCACGCGCGAGCATCAGCATCGCCAGCCCGGGCTGGGCATCGTGGCCGTGCTCGTAGGCCTGGTCGATCGCCGCCTCGGCGCCGGCGAGGTCGCCCAACCGCAGGCGGACCTGGCCGATCTGGTAGTTGGCGAAGCCGAGGGCGTCCAGCAGCCGGTAGCGGCGCAGCTCGTCGCACGCCTCACGCGCCTCGCGCTCCGCGTCCGCCCACTCGCCCCGGAACATCTTCAGCTCGGCCCGATGGACGCGGCAGATGCCGGGATAGCCGCCCAGGCCCTGGCGCCGCATCCAGCGCTCACCCTCGTCCGTCCACTGCGCCGCCCGCTCGAGGTCGCCGACGTTGCGGCAGGCCGCGATCGTGTTGCACTGGATGTCACCCGCGCTTCGGAGGCTCAGCTGGCCCGAGACCGCCGCCGCCGCGGCCTCGTCGATCAGGGCCATGCCGGCCTGCCAGTCGCCGCTCAGGAGGAGCGCCTGGCCCTTGAAGCTCTTGGCCTGGTAGAGGACGTCGACGTTGCCGTGGCGCTCGGCCAGGGCCATCGCCTGCTCGGCCAGCCGGATGCCTTCGTCCCACGCGCTGCGCTCCAGGCTCATCAGTGCAGAGAACAGCAGTGGCCAGGCGTGCAGCCCGGACTCCGGCAGCTCGGCAAGGAGCGACTGGACCCGACCGGCCCAACCGCCCCCGACGGCCGGGCTGAGGGCCCGGAACGCGCGATACGCGAGGTCGATGCCGACGCGAGCCGCGTCGAGCTTCCGCCCGGTCTCGAGGTAGGCGGCGAACGCCCGCTCCAGCGCCTCGGTCGCCTTGTCAGGCTCGGCCGCCCACCATGCCGCCGCGCCCAGCAGCTCGAGGTCCTCCGGCGCCAACCCCCCGTCTCGATCCGCGGCATCGAAGGCCTCGACCGCGTCGGTCCAGGCGTGCCGCCGGACGGCGTCCCTGCCACCCTCGAGGGTCTCGATCATCGTGCGCTCACCGATACGACCGGGTGGTCTCGATCTGAGGCCGGCGATGATTATCGCCCGGCACGCCAACTACGCCAGCGCGCCCCTGGTCAGCCGCCCTCGCCCCGCTGGGACGCTCGGCCTGCGGCGGCCGGCTTCAGGTCGTCGGGGACGGCGTCTCCTCGGCGAGCTCCACTCGGAGGTCCTTCCGGAGCACCTTGCCGATCATCGTCTTGGGCAGCTTCGGGCGGAAGCGGATCGCGAGCGGGACCTTGAACCGGGCGAGGTTCTTGCGGCAGTGCTCGAGCAGCTCGGCCTCGCTGACGGCGTGACCGGGTTCGAGGACGACGAACGCGCACGGCACCTCGCCGTAGTGCGCGTGGGGCATCCCGATGACCGCCGCGTCGGCGACGGCAGCGTGGCTGAAGAGGACCTCCTCGACCTCGCGCGGGTAGACGTTGATGCCGCCGACGATGATCAGGTCCTTGGCCCGATCGACGATCCGGAAGAAGCCGTCGCCGTCCATGGTCGCCATGTCGCCGGTCCGCAGCCAGCCGTCGCGGAAGACCGCGGCCGTGTCCTCCGGCTTGCGCCAGTAGCCGGCCATGACCTGCGGTCCCGAGATCTCGAGCTCGCCGACCTCGCCGATCGGCACGAGCGCGCCGCTCGCCGGGTCGACGATCCGGGCCTGCGTCGACGGGAAGGGCAGCCCGATGGTGCCGTTGCGGCGCCCGGAGTTGATCGGGTTGCAGTGCGTCACCGGTGACGCCTCGGTCAGGCCGTAGCCCTCGCAGACCTTGCCGCCGGTGATCGCCTCGAAGTCCCCCTGGACGTCCGGCGGCAGGGGCGCGGCCCCGCTGATGCAGGCCTCGATGCTCGACAGGTCGTATTTCGAGACCTCGGGGTGATGGGCCAGGGTCTCGTACATGATCGGCGCGCCGGGGAAGAGGCGGGGCCTGTGCTTCGCCGCGGCCTTGAGGGTCTGATCCGGGTCGAACCGGGGCAGCAGGATGAGCGTCCCGCCGACGAGCATCGCGTAGTTCATGTCGACGGTCAGGCCGTAGATGTGGAACAGCGGCAGCGGGCACAGGATCGTGGCCGGCTTGTCGTCGGTCACGCCGGGGAACCAGGCGGCGACCTGGCAGGCGTTGGCCACCAGGTTGCGATGGGTCAGCTCGGCGGCCTTGGGCGTACCGGTCGTCCCGCCGGTTGACTGGAGCACGGCCGTGTCGTCCAGGGTCGCCGCCGATTCGAAGCGCGTCGAGGGCGCCTCGGCGATGAGCCGGAAGAGGTTCGGGGTCTCGGGACTGTGGGGTTGCGGCTTCCAGCGACCCTCGCGGCGGGCCTTGATCGGGTAGAGCCACTTGATTGGGACGGGCAGCGAGTCCTGGATCCCGGTGACGATCAGGCGCCCGGGGTCGCCCGGCCAGTGGCCGCCGGCGACCTCGCGCATCCGGGGCACGAGCAGGTCGATGACGACCGAGACCTTGGGCTCGGTGTCGGCGAAGATGATCCCGAGCTCGCGCTCGACGTACAGCGGGTTCGTCGGGACGGCGATCGCGCCGGCCCGGAGCGTGCCCATGAACGCGATCACGAAGGCTGGGCTCGTCGGCAGGTGAAGGCTGACCCGGTCGCCCTTCTCGACGCCCATCGACCGGAGGACCTGCGCGAAGCGGTCGGCCGCCCGATCGAGCTGGGCGTACGACGTCCGTGCGCCGAAGAACAGCATTGCCGTCCGGTTCGGCGTCCGCTCCGCGGCGCGCCGCAGCAGGCCGTCGACGGCGAGCGCCGGGATCTCGACCTCGGGCGGCACGCCGGGGTCGTAGTGGGCCAGCCACGGCTGGTCGTGCATCCGGGCCGGCGGTTCGGCCGTGGTCATCGCGCTCCTCCGATCCGTTCAGCGGCTCACGACAGCGGGTATCCGGCGCGCTGCCGGATCGCGGCTGCGACGCGCCGAGAGATGGCGACCTGGTCGACGGGGTCCGTTCGCAGGAGCCGCCGGACGCCGGCGACGAGCGTTCGCGCGTCGTCCCCGTCGGCGACCCGTCCGCCGAGCTGCTTGGCCCGCGCCTCGGCGCTCGCGATCCGGTCGGCGACGACGAGCGAGGCGAGGTCGGCGTGGCGGCCGCCGGTCTCACCGGCGCCAGCGGCACTCGCGGCGACCGCCCGCTCGACCGCGCTCTCGGTCGCGAACAGGTCGATCGCGAGGTCGGCCAGGCCGGCCAGGACCTCCTGCTCCTCCTCCAGGCCCGTGCCGTAGCGCTGGACGGCCGCACCGGCGAGCAGGAGCGTCACCGTCCTGAGCGCCGCCACGGCCGAGCGCTCCGCCGCGAGCGGGCCCTCGAACGCCGGGAGCTCGCCGCCGATGAGCGCGTCCTGTGCCCTCGTGGCCGGCCCGAGCACGTCCAGGCGACCGGTCATCGCGCGCTTGAGGAGGGTCCCCGGTACGAGCAGTCGGTTGATCTCGTTGGTGCCCTCCCAGATCCGGTGAATCCGCGCGTCGCGGTAGTAGCCGGCGGCGGGATAGGCCTCGATGTAGCCGTAGCCGCCGTGGACCTGGACGAGCTCGTCGACGACCGCCCCCAGCTCCTCGCTGGCCAGGACCTTGGCGAGGCTGCACTCGATGGCGTACTCCTCGAGCCCGGCGCGCAGCGCGTCCGGCGCGGTGGCGTCCTCGGCGGCCCGGAGGCGCGCGTCGAGCAGGCCCGCGATCCGGTAGACGACCGATTCGACGGCGTACGTCCGGGCTGCCATGCCGGCGAGCTTCGCGCCGATGAGCGGGAAGTCGATGATCTTGCGCCCGAACGCCGACCGCTCGGCGGCATAGGCCGCGGCGATGGCGATGGCCGGTCGCATGCCCCCGAGGCACGCGGCCGCGAGCTTGAATCGGCCGACGTTGAGGACGTTGAACGCGACCCGGTGGCCCTTGCCCGCCTCGCCCAGCAGGTTGTCCGCCGGCACGACCGCGCCGTCGAACGTGAGTGCCGCGGTCGAGCTGCCGTGGAGGCCCAGCTTGTCCTCCTCGGGGCCCACGACCAGGCCGGGCGTCGACCGCTCGACGATGAAGGCGCTGAACTGCTCGCCGTCGATCTTGGCGTAGACGGTGAACAGGTCGGCGAAGCCGGCGTTGGTGATGAACTGCTTCGAGCCGTCGAGGCGCCACGAGCCGTCCTCGCCGCGCGTCGCCCGGGTCCGGATCGCCATCGCGTCGGACCCGGCCGAGGGCTCGGTGAGGGCGTAGGCGCCGACGGTCGTCCCGGCCGCCAGGCCGGGCAGGTAGCGCCGCTTCTGGTCGTCCGTGCCGAAGAACACGATCGGCAGCGTCCCGATCCCGGTGTGGGCGGCGAAGGTGACGGCGAAGCCGCTGGCCGTGGCCATCGCGTCGTTGACGACGACCGACGTGATGCGGTCGAGGCCGGCGCCGCCGTGGGCCTCCGGGACGTCGATGCCGAGGAAGCCGTCGGCACCCATCCGCTCGAGGAGCTCGCGATGGGCGCTCCAGTCCTTCGCCGCGACCCGGTCCCGGCGCGGCTCGACCTCGCGTTCGACGAACGCCCGCACCGCGTCGCGGATCGAGCGATGTTCCTCGGTCAGCTGCTCCGGCGTGAAGATGCCCTCGGGGCCCACCGGGCCGATGACGAACGCCCCGCCCGGAATCGTGCCGCCGCGAATCTCGGTCGTCATGCCGCCGCCTCCGTACCGGTGTCCGCCTCGGCCCGCCCAGGCTGCCGACCGCCGAGCCACTCGATGACGCCCGCGGCACCCTGCCCGCCACCGACGCACATCGTCACGAGGCCGTAGCGGCCGTCGCGACGGGCCAGCTCGGACAGGATCTGCACGGTCAGCTTGGCGCCGGTCGCACCGAGCGGATGCCCGAGCGCGATCGCCCCGCCGTTGACGTTCGTCCGGTCCTCGTCGAGACCGAGCTCGCGGACGACGGCCACGACCTGGGCGGCGAAGGCCTCGTTCAGCTCGATGACGGCCACGTCGGCGAGCGTCAGCCCGGCCTTTCGAAGGGCCTTGGGCACCGCCTCCACCGGGCCGATGCCCATGATCTCCGGGTCGACCCCGGCCGTCGCGAAGCTGACCAGCCGGCCGAGCGGCTGGAGGCCGAGCTGGGCCGCCCGCTCGCCGGTCATGACGACCATCGCGGCCGCCCCGTCGCTCATCTGGCTCGAGTTGCCGGCGGTGACCGTGCCGTTCGTCTGGAAGACCGGCTTCAGGGCCGCCATCCGGGTCGCGTCGGCGTCGTGGCGGATGCCCTCGTCGGCGTCGAACACGACCTCGTGGACGGTCGGCCGGCCGTCGCCGTCGACCTCGGTCTGGGGCGCCGTCACCGGCACGACCTCGTCGCGGAAGCGGCCCTCGCGCTGCGCTGCCGAGGCCCGCTGGTGCGACCGCAGGCCCCACGCATCCTGGTCGTCGCGGGTCACGCCGTAGCGGTCCGCGACGCGTTCGGCCGTCAGGCCCATCGACAGGTAGACCGGGGGCCGGGTGTCGGCCAGCGGCGGAGCCGGCGCGAAGTGGTGGCCGATCATCGGGACGAAGCTCATCGACTCCATGCCGCCGGCCACGACGACGTCGTGGACGCCGGTCTGGATGGCCGCGGTCGCGAGAGCCAGGGCCTGCAGGCCGGACGAGCAGAAGCGGTTGATCGTCATCGCACTGGCGCTGTCGGGGATGCCCGCCAGGAGCGCGACCTGGCGGGCGATGTTCAGGCCCTGCGCGCCCTCGGGCATCGCGCAGCCCAGGACGAGATCCTCGATCTCGGCCGGGTCGAGGCCCGGTGCGCGGGCCAGGGCCTCGCGCACCGCGGCGATCGCGAGCGCCTCGGGCGGGGTCTCGCGAAGGGCGCCCCGCGGCGCCTTCCCGACCGCGGTCCGGGCGCCCGACACGATGACGGCGTCGCGCATCTCCATCCCTAGTTCCTCAGGGGCTTGCCGGTCTTGAGCGTGTGCCGGATGCGATCCCTCGTGAGCCGCTCGCCGAGCAGCCGCAGGAACGCCTCCCGCTCCAGGTCGAGCAGGTGGCCCTCGCTCAGCGGCGTGCCCTCGGCGACATCGCCGCCGCTCATCACACCAGCCAGCTCCAGCACGATCTTCCGGTCGTGCTCGCTGATCTGGCGGGCCACGAGCTGGTTGTACGTGAGGGCCTCGGCGGCGGCGATTCCGCGACGGCCGAGGACCCGGATCGAGTTCGGCGCCGGAGGCCGGTAGCCGGTATCGGCGAGGGTCCGGGCGACCCGCACGGCGTCGGTCCACTGGCGGTCTGGGTTGGCGGTGACCTGGTCCACCTCGCGGAGGAGCCACAGGGGCCGGGCCTCGGCCGCGCTCGTGGCGACCTTGGCCATGCCGATCGTCGTGATGACGTGCTGGAAGGCCGGGAAGACGTCGGCTCCGACGCCATCGGGTACCGAGGCCGCGGCGCGGCGGGCCATCGCCGTCGTGCCGCCGCCGCCGGGGATGAGCCCGACGCCCGTCTCGACCAGCCCGATGTACGTCTCGGCCAGCGGCTGGGCGCGATCTGCGGCGAGGACCAGCTCGGCACCGCCGCCGAGCGTCCGGCCGCGCGGCGCGACGACGACCGGCAGGGGCGCGTAGCGGATCGCCTGGGTCACGCCCTGGAACGCGCGGACAGCGCGATCGAGCTCGGCCCACTCACCGTCCTCGGCCTCGATCAGGAGGAGCGCCAGGTTCGCGCCGGCGCTGAAGTCCGGGGCGGCCGTGCCGATGACGAGCCCGTCCGCCTGCTCCGAGGCGCGCGCGACCGCCCGCCGCAGGAGGTCGAGCGAATCCATGCCGATGACGTTGAGCTTGCCGTGCAGCTCGACCCCGAGGATCCCGTCGGGCAGCTCGACGACGCTGGCCGCGGCGTTCGACGGCAGGCCGCGCTCACGGCCCGCCCGGCGCGCGGCGTCCAGGTCCAGCGCCCCGGCCGCTCGCGCGATCTCCGGGAGCGGCGCCGGCCCCTCCTGGACGAAGCTCCAGGTGCGGTCGCCCTCGCCGTACCGCGCCGCCGCCTCGGCACCGGTCGCCTCGGCGCCGGTCGCCCCGGGCCCGGGACCGGCGGCGCCGTCCAAGAGATCCTTCGCGACGTCGCCAAGCCGGTCGATCGTCTCCAGCGGGCCGCGCTGCCAGCCGAAGCCCCAGCGCATCGCGGCATCGACGCTCCAGGCGTCGTCGGCCATCCGCGGCGCCACCTGGGCGGCGTAGCGGAGCTCCGAGATGAGCGCTCGTCGGACGAGCTCGGCGGCCGGATCCTCGCGCCGGCCGTCGGCACTGCCGCTCGATAGGAGCAGGGCGATGCGCTTCTCCGGGTCCGCCTCGGCACGGGCCGCCTGGATGATGGCCGAACGGACAGCGCGGCGGGGGCGGTACTCGCCGGTCTCGAAGTCGAGGGCCAGGATCTCGCCGTCCGGCTCGCGGCGGAAGAAGCCGGCGCCGGTCTTGGTCCCCAGCGCGCCCCGCTCGACGAGCCGACGCAGGATCGGCGGTGGTTCGAAGACATCGCGATCGGGATCATCGACGAGGTCCGCGTGGCAGTGCTCGGCGACGGCGAGGGCGACGTCGATGCCGACGAGGTCGAGCGTCCGGAAGGTCGCGCTCTTGGGGCGCCCGATCAGCTCGCCGGTCAGCTCGTCGACTTCGTCGGGCCCGAGGCCCAGCTCCTGCGCGAGGCGCAGGACCGTCAGCAGGCCGTGGACCCCGAGCCGGTTGGCGATGAACGCCGGCGTGTCGCGAGCGATCACGACGCCCTTGCCGAGCATGACCGAGCCGTAGGTCGCGAAGGCCTCCATGACGGACCGGTCGGTCTCGGCGTGGGGCACCAGCTCGAGGAGGCGGGTGTACCGCGGCGGGTTGAAGAAGTGCGTCCCGAAGAACCGGCGTCGGAACGTCTCCGAGCGACCGTCCGCGAGGGCCGTGATCGAGAGGCCGCTGGTGTTGGTCGTCACGATCGGGGCGCCGGCGGCGGCGTCCACCCGCGCCAGGAGCTCGCGCTTGGGCTCGAGCCGCTCGACGATCGCCTCGAGGACCCAGTCGCTGTCGCGGATCGCCGCGTCCAGCTCATCGAAGCCCCCGATGCGAATGCGCGCCAGGTCGTCGGGCGTGTACAGCGGTGCCGGCTGGAGCTTCGTCGCCCGCTCCAGGCCGGCGCGTGCCGTGGGCGCGTCGAGATCCAGCAGCCGGACACGCGCGCCGGCGCCGGCGATGAGGCACGCCAGCTGGGCGCCCATCGTGCCGGCGCCGAGGACCGTGACCCGCGGGAAGCGCGCCGTCATCACGGTCGGCTCCCGTCGTCCGTGGCACGGGGCCGCAGGCCCGACAGGAACAGGTCCCAGAACTGCGCCGCGACCTCGTCCACGCCGAGTCGCCCACCAGGCCGATACCACTGCGTGAACCAGTTGCAGGCCGACAGGATCCCGATCCCGGCGAGGCGGATGTCGACGGGGCGGAGGGCGCCCTGCGTGACGGCCTCGTCAAGCGTCGCTCTCCAGCGAGCCTCGTAGGCATCGCGCCGGGCGATCATCTGGGCGCGGCGCTCGGATGGCAACGACCGGAGCTCGATCTGGATCAGCGACAGCTCGTCGGCGTGCTCGGCCGCGACCCGGAGGTGCTCATGGATCGCGCCCTCCAGGCGAGTGAGCGGCGGGGCGCCCGAATCGAGGATCGGCGTCACGCGCGCGTCGAGCAGGTCGAACGCCCGCGTGAGGACCATCCACAGCAGGTCGTCCTTGCTGGCGATGTAGTGATACAGGCTGCCGCGGTTCATCGCCAGGGCCTCGCCGAGGTCCTGCATGCTCGTGGCGTGGAAGCCGCGGGCCCGGAAGAGGCGGGTCGCGGCGGCAAGGAGGTCGCCCTCGCGGGGACGCGACCCGACGGCGGCCGGCATGGCGGGGGAGGCAAGCTCACTGCCCATCCGGGACGTCCTTCCATCCGCGCCGTTGGCACGCCCGTCGACGCCGTCCGAAGCGTCAAACAAACGTTTGATCGAGGGAAGGTAGGCGCCGCCGCGGGTCGATGTCAACCGCGGGTCGCGAGGGCGGCGACGGTTTCGAACACTCGCGTCTGAACGCTGCGTCCGGGCCCTCAGCCGGCCAGACGAGTCGTCACCCGGTGGGCGCCGTCGCTGCTGGCCATGAGGAACGCCACGTGATCGCCGACGAACCGCGGAGAGCCCGCGCCAGCGCCACCTGGGCCGATCTTGGCGTCGACGATCGGGCGCCACGCCCCGCCGACGACGCCGACCGTCACGACGTGCTCGCCATCGGGGCTGAAGATGAACGACTCCCCGGCAGCGACCTCCGAGCCCTGGAGCATCGCCGGCGTCGACGTCGTCCCGACGACGACCCGGTACCGCGGAGCTCCGTCGTCGGCTCGCTCCTGCGCGAGATACGCGAGCCGGCCGCTGGAGCTGTAGCGCGGCGGTCCGACGGCCTCGAACGCTGGCCCGGCGACGCCATCGACGACCGTGTACCAGTCCTTGCCCCGCCGGGCACTGAAGGCGACGTGGAGCCCATCGGGGCTGAACTTCGGAGGGCTCGAGACCTCCTCCCAGGCAGGGCCCGAGGTGCCGTCGAGGACGAGCGTCACAGCCGTCGAGCGCCGCAGGAATCCACCCTCGTGGCGCATGCCGAGGTAGGCCAGGCGGCGACCGTCGGCGCTGAAGACCGGATTGCCCCAGAAGTCGTGGAAGTCGGGGCCCTCGACGTCGTCGACGACGATCAGACCCAGGTCCTTCTTCCGAGCCGCGAAGTACGCCAGCCGCGCCGAATCGGCGCTGAAGATCGGCGGGCCGACGCGCCAGTACGTGCGCGCCGACCGGATCGCGTCGCCGACCATCGACATCGTGTCGGCCCGGCGGTCGCCGACGGCATGGACGAACCTCGCGCTGTCAGGGCTGAAGGTCGGGTACGCGATACCGCCAACCCGGTCGCCGGTCGCGCCGTCGAGCACGAGACGGGCGGCTCCGTCCTCGAGCCGGATGTAGGCGAGCCGCCGGCTGTCCGGGCTGAAGACGATCGCGTCGTCGTCGGCGGCGATTCCCTGGGCGTCCTCGTGGGCCACCCCGTCGACGACCATCCACTGGCGATAGTCCCGCGGCTTCTCGCCGGGCTTCAGCTCGCGATTCTCCGCGACGAAGGCCAGGCGGCGGCTGTCGGGGCTGTAGACCGGCCGGATCGCGGCCGGATGCCACTCGCCGTAGATCTCGCCGTCGACGACCAGCCGTGTCGCGCCCCCGACGAACACGCCGTACGCGAGGTGCTGCCCGTCGGGGCTGAACGTCGGCGGGACCGAGCGGCTGAAGCCCTCGCCGTGATGCTCGACGCCGTCGACGGCGACGAACAACCGCTCGTCGCGGGCGCCGTACCAGGCCACGTGCCGGCGGTCGGGCGACCAGGCGAAGGCGTTACCGTCTCCCTGGGGAATCAGCTGGAAGGGCTCGCCCTCGATGCCGTCCCAGGCCACCTTGGTGAGGTCCTCGCCGACCTGCGCGACCCATAGGACGTGGCCGCCGTCGCTCGTTTCCTCGAACCTGGCGTCCGCCGGGCCCGGGCACGCGAGCTCGTCCGTCCAGTCGCCCGACAGTGGGGCGTACAGGGTCGACCGACCCCGTGATGCCTGCCCGACCGGGGCAACCATGCTGTCCTCCTGCCTCCAGCGTGGACTCTTGGCCATCATCGGTGTCAAGACGCGAAGGTCATCACCCCGTCACGGGACACGGAGGGTCCGGGACCCTGGACGGTCCAGTTCAGCCGGAGCCCAGCTCGAACGTCGATTGGACGGTCCGGACGCCGCTCGACGACGCGACCGTCACCGACGCGACCAGCGTCAGCCGCGACGCCCCCCGCAGCTCGCCCGGGATCACCAGCGAAGTGCTGCCGTCGTCCCCGAGTCGGGCAAGCGTCCCGCCCGATGGGTCGACGTCGTCGGACGCGACGGTCAGCGAGGACACGACCAGCCGGGCGCCGCGGAAGAACGCGGCGTCCGCCGCCGCGCCGTACCGCCAGGCGAAGCGGACCATGACCCCCGAGCCGGTGACGGTCGCGGAGGTCACCCGCAGGTACAGGTCGTGGCGCGGGTCGAGCCAGAACAGGTTGTGCTCGGCGGTCTTGCCGAACCACGCCAGCGGCCGCTGGCCGTAGTCGAACGTCCAGGTCTCGCCGTCGGCCGAGGTCAGCGTGTCGCCGCCGGCGGTTGCCAGCCAGCCGTCAGCGGTCCGCTGGATCGCGATCCCCTCCGGCCCGACGTCCGGGAACTCGGCGCGTCGCAGCCCGGAGGCTTGGAGGCCGGGCGCGGTCCCGCCGAGGAGCGACCGGGCGGCCAGGACGTCGCCGGTGCCAGCCGCGGCCGCGAGGGTCCGGATGGTCCTGGCCGCCCCGCGCCG
>JBQGDI010000123.1:0-7757 GCA_052038965.1 Candidatus Limnocylindrales bacterium
GGCCGCCAGACCCCATCCCGACGGATCCAGCGCTCCTCACGGATTTCCCGCGGTACTTCCTGCTTGCTCAGGAGAAGACGGCGCAGTGGCACGAGTTCGGCATGGAGTGGAAGGAGCATGTCGCCTGGCTGGCGCCGTTCCTCGCCACGGCCGTCGCGTTCATCGTCGTGTACTACGGGCCCCGCCGCCTGAAGCGCGACGACCTGCGGGTCATGGCCCTGGCCCTGTTCACCCTCGCGTTCTTGGCCGCGGGCGTCGCGGGCCTGTTCGGAGCGTTCATCACGAAGGCCGCCCCGGTCGCATAGGAAGGGAAGGATCACCGCCATGACCACGACCAGCAGCCCCGCCGAGCTGGCCGATCGCCCATCCGGGCCGGCCGCCGCGGCGATGCTCGCCTCCGGGATCGCGTCGCTCGTCCTCGGCATCACGATCCTGCTGAACGAGTACTCCGCAAGCATCAAGGGGGCCATCGGCATCGACTTCAACACGGTCCTCCAGTTCGACCGCAACTTCGGCCTCGGCGCGGGAGTCGGTCCCCTGTCCGGCAAGGTCATCGTCGCCACGATCGCGTTCGTCGCCTCGTGGGCCATCCTCCACGCCGTCTGGCGTCGCCGCGAGGTCCGCCTCCAGAGCGCCTTCATCGCGACCCTCGTCCTGGTCGGCCTCGGGTTCGCCCTGACGTTCCCGCCGATCTTCAGGTTCTTCGAGTAGCCCGCGCGCGTTCGAGGTCTGCTATCCTTTCCTTTCGACGAAAGGAGACGATAGTGGCGCGTCGAACGGCACCCGCGTCACCGGCCAGGCAGCGGGGCGACGGCACCCGGGGCCGGCTTCGCGTCGTCCTGGGCGACGCCGGGTTGGACGAGGATCGCTTCGTCGAGGCGGCCATCAGCGCGCTCGAGGAGCTGCGGGGTGGCGGCCTGAGCGCGGACCGACCGGCGACCCAGTTCTCGCCCGACGACGCCGCCGCCCTCCGGGCCGGGGGCCTGGACCTGGCGCCGCGAACCGCGCGCGACCCGGATCCGGTGAGCACGACGGCCGCCCGCTATGCCGCCCTGCTCGCCGATTCGGCGGACGTCGCGGAGGTTGCCGAGCGCCTCGGCGTGACCCGCGCCCGCGTCCGGCAGCGGGCCCAGGAGCGGACCCTCCTCGCGATCCGCGAGGGCGACGAGTGGCGCTTCCCGCGGGGCCAGTTCACGGCTGGCGCGGCGATCCGGGGCCTGCCGGCCGTCGCGCTGGCCCTGCCGCGGGACCTCCACCCCGTCGCGGCCTGGACGTTCCTCAACGAGCCCAGCTCCGACCTCGCGATCGACGACCGGCCCGCGACGCCGCTCGATTGGCTTCGCTCCGGCGGCTCGCCGGACCCGGTGGCCGCGATCGCGCGGGAGCTGTAACCCCGCGTGGCCAGCTCCGGCGAGGAGGTCCCCAAGCTCCCGCCTCCCCCGCCCACGCTGCCGCGCCTCCGGCGGAGCGACGTCCGAACCCTCCCGGCCGGCACGCCCTGCTGGCGCATCTACCGGACCGGCGGGAGCCACCCGACCGAGTGGCACGCCTTCCGGCACTTCGGGCCGACCGCGACCGGCCGGTTCGACCACCAGGAGCCGCCGCCGCACGACGATCCGGGTCGCTCGATCGCGTACGTTGGGCTCGACGCCGTCGGCGCGATCGCCGAGGCCTTCCAGGGCGTCCGGCTGGTCGACCGCCGCCGCGAGGCGCCATGGCTCGTGGCGTTCGATCTGGCGGCCGACCTGCCGCTGCTCGACCTGAGCCGGCTGTGGCCGACCCGAGCCGGCGCGAGCCAGGCCATCGCGACCGGCCGCCGGACGATCGCGCAGGCCTGGAGCCGAGCGATCCACCGTGCGTACCCGGAGGTCGGAGGTCTGCTCTACCGCTCGTCGATGGCCGGCGGGTCGCTGAACGTCGCCCTGTACGAACGAGCCGAGACGGCCGTCCCGGAGCGCCCGACGATCCACCTGCCGCTCGCCCACCCCGGCCTCGGCGTGCCCCTCGCGCGGGTCGCCGAGAAGCTCGGCTACGGGCTCCGCTGAGCGACCTGCCAGAGCTCGCGGATTCGCTCGACCACGAGCGCCGGCCGGTCGAGGTGGATCCAATGACCCACGTCCGGGACGGTCTCGAGGGTCCCGTTCGGGAACATCGCGCGGACGGCCGTCGCCCAGGCCTCGATGATGGCCGCCTGGATCGCCGGGTCCGGATCGGTGAAGCGCAGCCGCTGGTCGACCGTCAGCATCGTCGCCGGACCCTCGAACGGGCCTGCGGCTCGGAGCTCGGCCATCGTCCGGGTCCAGTCCAGGTCCTCGCCAGACTGGATCATCGACCCCGTCTCGGCCATCGAGTTGCCGAAGGCCTCGCGGAACGACGCGGGCAGCGCCGGATCGCGCTCCAGCCCGACGTCCGGGTAGAAGGCGTCGATCATCAGGAGCGCCGCAGCTTCCGGACGCGCGCCGAGGATGCGTGCGTAGACCCCGCCGAGCGAATGGGCAGCCACGACGAATGGCCCTCGCTCCCCGGCCCCATCGAGGGCCGCCACGAGGTCGTCCATGGTCTCGGCCGCGCTGTGACGCCCGCGCGCCGCGCTCCCACCGATCCCGGGCCGGTCCCAGGCACAGACTCGGGCGAACGTCGCGACGTCGTCGAAGGTCGTTCCCCAGCCGGACGCCCCGGACCCGAGGCCGCCCTCGAGGATCACCGTCGGCCGCCCGTCCGTGGCGGGTCCGCGGCAGTCGAGGTACACGGCACGCCCGTCGACCGTCACCGCCCGGCCGAGCGCTTCGTAGGGTGGCGGGCCGGGCGCGGCCGACCCGCGGGCCAGGACGTCGAGGACGAGCCCGGTGGCCAGCCCGACCACGACCGCGAGCGCCAGGACACGTGGCCGGCGGAGCAGCGGGCGAGGCGCGATGGTCGCGGGCATCGCGGACACGGTAGCGCGGGGCGAGATGCCTTCCGGGAGCGTGCGGGCTGGCGTAGGCTGCACCCGGCGTGATCGCTGAGGCTCCGTTCCTGTTCCTCCTGTACGTCCTCGCGTCGTTCGGGCGCGTGTCGTGACGGCCCCCGACGGGACGGTCCGGATCGGCTGGCTCGAGGGCGGTCGCCTCGTCGAATCGACGCGGGTCGAGGACATCGGCGAGCGGGTCCGGCGCCGGGGTGCCAGGGTCTGGATCGATCTGACCGCACCGGACGCGCCGGTCGTCCAAGCCGTGGCGGCCCAGCTCGGCCTCCATCCGCTGGTCGCCGAGGACATCGTCGAGAGCAACGAGCGAGCGAAGGTCCAGCTCATGGGCGACGTCATCCACGTCGTCCTGTTCTCGCTCCACCGCGACGGCAGCCTCCACGCCGAGGAGGTCGACTTCGTCCTCGGCCGTGGCTGGCTCCTCACGGCCCACTCGGCCAAGTGGGATCCGAACCAGGCGCACCAGCTGCGGTTGGGCGCGGTCGAGCTCCTGCAGCGTGGCCCCGACTTCCTGATGTGGGCCCTCGCCGACGCGATTGTCGACGCATACTTCCCGGTCTTCGATGTCCTGGGCGACGAGATCGACGACCTCCAGGACGCGGTCCTCGCGAACCCCTCGCCGGAGACGCTGGAGCACGTCTTCCGTCTCAAGCGCGAGCTCATCCGGATCCGGCACGTCATCGCCCCGAGTCGCGAGGTCTTCTCCCAGCTCACCAGCCGGGAGTACGGCCACATCTCCGAGGCCGCAGTGTTCTATTACCGCGACATCTACGACCACCTCGTCCGGTTGAACGACGAGTTCGACACCGACCGCGAGCTGATCGCCGGGACGCTCGACGTGTACCTGTCGACGATCAACAACAACCTCTCGGCGATCATGAAGCGGCTGACGGGTGTGACGGTCATCCTGGCCGGCGTCGGCGCGATCGCCGGGATCGGCGGCATGAGTGAGGCGGCATCGGCCCTCGCCGGCCAGGAGCCGCCGGGCTTCTACGTCCTCACGGCCGCGACGATCGCCCTGGCCGCGGTCACCGCCTGGGTCCTGCGGCGGATCGACTGGATCTAGGAGGCCGTCGAGCGGCCGGCGACGTCGGTGATCCCGGCGGCCGAGCGTCGCCGGCGCGTCGCGCCCACGGCACCCGGCCGCGCGGTCCGCCGCAGGTAGCGCTCGAGCGAAGGGGCTGGCATCGGGCGCGCGTACAGGTAGCCCTGGCCCAGCCGGCAGCCGAGCGACCGGAACCAGGCGGCCTGGGCCTCGGTCTCGATGCCCTCGGCGGTCATCTCGAGGCCGAGGGCGCGGCCGAGCTCGACGATCGCCTGGCTCAGCGCCCGGATGTCGCCGACGGCGCCATCGACCGGCACGAGGGATCGGTCGATCTTCAGCTCGTCGACCTGGTAGGTGTGGAGGTAGCCGAGCGACGAGTAGCCCGTCCCGAAGTCGTCGATCGACAGCCGGACACCGAGGCGCCGGAGCTCGACGATCCGCGCGGCGGTCTCCGCGCTGTGGGTCAGCAGCGTGCTCTCGGTGATCTCGAGCGTCAGCGCCGCGGGATCGAGTCCGCTGTCGGCGGCCGCGGCGCTGATCAGCGGCACGAGCCCGGGGTCGCGGAACTGGCGGGCCGAGAGGTTGACGTGCAGCCCGAGGTCCGGCATTCGGAGCCGCGCCTGGAGGGCCCGGGCGCGGACGCACGCCTCGCCGATCACCCAGCGGCCGATGGACACGATCTCGCCGGTCTCCTCGGCGAGATTCAGGAACTCCGCGGGCATGTGGAGGACGTGTCCGGCGGGCTGCCAGCGGACGAGGGCCTCGATCGCCACGGGCGCGCCATCCTCGAGGCGGACGATCGGCTGGAAGTGGAGCTGCAGCTCCTGGCGCGCCTCCGCACCACGGAGCATCGCGGCGAGCTCGCTGCGCGCCGAGGCGAGCTGCAGGAGATCGGGCCGGAAGTGGACGATCTGGCCCCGGCCGGCGCCCTTGGCCGCATACATCGCGATGTCGGCGTTTCGCAGCAGGTCGTCGGTCGCGTCGACGCCCTGCCCGCTGACGGCGATGCCGATGCTGCCGCCGACGATCGGCGAGGCGTCACCGAGATCGACCGGCACGGCCAGGGCATCGAGGACGCGCTCGCTGACCGCACTCGCCGCGTCGACGTCTTCGACGTCCTCGAGGAGCACCGCGAACTCGTCGCCGCCCAGCCTGGCCGGCGTGTCCCCGGGTCGGATGACCGACCGGATCCGCTCCGCCAGGACCTGGAGCACGTGGTCCCCGGTCGTGTGGCCCAGCCGGTCGTTCACGAGCTTGAACTGGTCGAGATCGATGTACAGGACGGCGGCGTGGAGCGGGCTGCGGCCGCGCAGCCGGGCGAGGGCGTGCTCCACGCGCTCGTGGAAGCGCGCTCGGTTGGCCAGCCCGGTCAGGGAATCGAGGTAGGCCTGCTGCCGCAGCTCGTCGTAGAGTCGGGCGTTGTCGAACGTGACCGCGGCTTCGCGAACCAGGAGCTGGGCCAGCTCGATCTGGCGATCACCGAAGGCGTGGGATCGGGCCGAGGTCAGCTCGACGATCCCGATCGACCGTCCGCGGACGACGAGCGGCAGCATGATCAGGCTGCGTTGGCCGATCGAGCGGAGGTAAGCCACCTCGGCCCGATCGGCGCGCGGGTCGTCGACGTCGACGAGCAGGCCGCGCTGCGCCTCGAGGACGTTCCGCGTGGCCGGGTAGCCCGCCAGCTCGTACGATGGCTCGAGGATGCCGGCCCGCTCGGGTGGGTGGTAGCCGAAGGTGACGATCCGGTCGGACGCCTCGTCCCAGGTGCTCAGGGCGCATTCGTCGGCGCCGGCGACGGTCGCGATATGCCGCGCCAGGCGGCCGCCGACGTCGCGCGGCTCGAGAGTCGCGGCGAGGTCGCGCGACATCGCCACGACGTGCCGCAGCTCGCTCGCAGTGTCGGTCAGCCGGGTGCTGACGTTCCGGAGCCGGACGAGGAGCAGGACGAAGACGGTGATGACGGTCGAGACCGGGAGCATGGCGTCGAGCGGTCCCTCGGGATCGCCGGCCCACGGGATGATGGCGGGCGCCGCGAGGGCCAGCGCACCGACGAGTGCGCTGCCAGCCATCAGGCGGCCGAGGACCGGTCGCTCGACGTAGGGCAGGGCGAGGACGACCGGGATGAGGGCGCCGATCGCGATCGTCGGGCCGATCCCGGGCTCGACGACGACGGCCGTGAGGGCCGTGGCGAGGGTCGCCGCGCCAAGCCGGGTGACGAGCAGCCCGGGACGCCCGCGTGGACGCGAGGCCTCCGCCAGGAGGTAGCCGCCGAAGGCGAACGCCAGGAGACCGAGCAGCGCGAGGCTCAGGTCGCGGGACAGGACGCCGACCAGCGACAGGGCGAGCCCGACGGTGGTGGCGACCGCGCCGAAGATCCGGGTCGCGCGGATGAGGTTCGCGGCACCGGCACCGTCGGCGCCTCCCGCACCGGAGGCCCGGGTCTCGGCCCGCGCGCTCACGGAATCCCCGGCTGGCCTTCGATCGACCGGAGGCCCCGCCTCATCCGTCACGCGCGTCCTGCCTCGAGGTGGCGCACGGGCGGCCACGGGCCGGCGGCCTCCTCGGGTCGCCAGGGGGACTATCCCAGTCTGCTCGAACCGTCGGGTATCCCCCAATTCGGGGGTCCTGCGCTGGTACGCGACCGACAGCCTGATCGCAAGGTTCGCGTGGGCTCCGCGCGGACCTACAGCCGCCCCGCGGCGACCTCGCGCTGCGCCTCGGCCTTGCGCGCGGCCATGACGGCCCCGAGCTCCCGGAGCTCATCGCGGTCGAGGACCTGGCGGGCCTTGTCGAACATCTCGCCCTCCTCTTCCTCGATGTGATGCTCGATGTTCTCGATCATGACCTTGGCCTTCGGACCCCACGTCTCGTCGTCGACCGGCAGGCTCTCGAGCTCGCCCATCAGCGTGTCGACGACGTCGTGCTCCTCGTAGCCCTCGAGCACGATCTCCTTGGCCCTGGGGTGCTCGCGGAGCGTCGGGTAGAAGATCTCCTCCTCGATGATCTCGTGAACGGTCAGCTCGGCCTTCAACCTGCCGAACAGCTCGCCGCGGGTCTTCTCGGCCCGGTCGGTCGTGGCCTCCAGATCCTTGAGGATCTTCTTGACCGTCTCGTGGTCCTCGCGAAGCATGGTCAACGCGTCCATCGGTACCCCCTGGTTCCTCGTGGTCGGGCCTGATCTCGCGCGGTGCGCGACGTCGCCGGGATCGTCGCCCGGGGCGGGTTGCTGCGGCTGCGGGGCGGTGCCCGTCGGCATCACGCCTGTATCGCGGCTCTCGCCCGTCCCAGGAGGAGCCATCGCTGGAGCGCAACCGCGACGCTTGGGCGGTCGGCCTCGCTTCGCCCGTCATCCGCTCGCGCCCGGACGTCGATGAGCCGAGCCGCGAAGGCCCGCGCCAGCCGCGCGATAGGTGGAATTCGTAACGAGGCGGCCAAGGCCATGTTGCGCCGGCGGCACGAGGCCTGCCGCATCGTGGTGACCCCGGGTCGCTGACGCGAGCCGATCGAGAAAAGGAGTCCCAGACCATGGAGCACTGGAACAGGGAGCGGGACGCGAGCGATCTCAACGATCCCGTCACCACGGAGGACCGGGTGGTGGTCGAAGGGCGCGACGTCGTCGTCGACGACACCGCCGCCGAGAACGAAGAGGGCGGCACCGAGGCGATGGGCGCCGGGGCCGGGGCCCTCGGCGGGGCCGCCGTCGGTGGCGCCATCGGTGGCCCTCCGGGCGCGCTCGTCGGCGGCGCG
>JBQGDI010000124.1:0-9982 GCA_052038965.1 Candidatus Limnocylindrales bacterium
GACCGCACGCGGCGGACGGCCGACCGTGAAGGCTCGTGCCTGGCAAGCGCCCAGAATGCTCACAATGTGAACATCGAGTGGCCGAAGGGCCAGGCGCGACGCGGCAAGAGCCGGCGCGACGGGGCCAGGGCCGGGTACGCCGCCGACGGCCGGGTACGCCGCCGACGGCCGAGGCTCCCGTGAGGGCTCCGAGACAGCCCGCAAGACGGTCAGCCGGGCGTTGGCTCCGTGACTCGCGGCAGCTCGTTGCGCATGCCGGCGTGGATCGCCCAGGCGTTGGTGATCGCCGAGGCGATCGCACCCTCGATCCAGCGCCGGGCGAGCCGGTCGCAGGCGTCGCTGGCGAACCACACCCGGTGGACCGGCCGGACGATGTCGTCGAAGAACCGGCTGGACATCTCGAGCGGCCGGAACAGCGGCCCGATTCCGCCACCGTGCCGATCCAGGGCCCAGTCGTACGACACCCCGAACTCGAACGTCGAAGCGGCTTCAGGGTGGATCTTGGCCAGGTCCTGGAGCGCCTGGGCGACCCGCTGGTTCTCGTCGAGCATGCTGTAGGCCATGCTGTCCTGCTCCCAGGCATAGGACGCGATGAGGACGCCCTTGTCGATCGAGGGGTCCTGGCCCGCCGGTGTGTAGACGACATTCCGGATCGCGAGGTCGGTCACCGTGACACCGTGACTGATGGCGTAGTCGTCGACCCACCAGCGGCGGCTGAACTGCATGAAGATCTTGTGGGCGCGGCCGTAGTAGACGTTCCGGATGGTGAACCACTTCTCGACGTCGAGGCCGGTGATCTCCATGTGCCGCAGCAGCACGAAGGGCACGGTCAGGATGCACTCGTCGGCCGTCACCGAGCCTGGTGTCCCGACGCCGTCACGGAAGTGGACGACGACGTCATCGGTTCGCTGCTCGATCCCCTGGACCTCCGCGCCGAGGCGCGTGTCCGCCATGAGCTCGGGGGCGAAGGCGTCGGCGAGCGTGTCCGCGCCGGCCTCGACGTACTCCAGGTCGCCGAACACGTCGTCGTGCCAGTGGGCGAACCATTCGACGAGCGAGAAATGGAAGCGGCCCTCGATGTTGAAGAGTGGCCCGAGCAGCCACAGCGCGGGCTCGCTGACACCGCGCTCGTTCAGGTAGCCGAGCAGCGAGTAGCGGTCGTAGCGCTCGATGATCTCGTCCCACCCGCCGGGCTTCGCGGCCAGCTCGATCAGCGGAGCCATCGCGTCCTTCAGGATCTGGCCCGGGGCCTTTCCCCGCTCCGACGCCGGCAGCGGGATGTCGAAGCTCGTGGCGCTGAACTCGCTCCGTCGGACGGCCTTGCCCTGGAGGTACACGAAGGTGTCCTGGTCGTCCATCCCGAACGGCCTCGTCGCCAGCCGAAACCGCTCGTGGATCAGGTGTTGGCCGAGTCGGTGCTGGCGCGGAAAGCGCATCGCCCCGAACTCGCCGTACATCCGGCCCGCGAAGCCGCGATAGGTGTAGATCCGGCCGCCGAGCCGGTTGCGGGCCTCCAGGATCGTGACCGTGTGCCCGGCCTCCTTGAGCAGCAGGCCGGCGGTCAAGCCGGCCATCCCGGCGCCGACGATGACGATGTGCCGACGCGGCGCAGCCGTCGCGGGAAGTCCGCCTCGCAGGACGTCGAGGAGGTCGACGCTCGCGGTCACGGTTCCTCCAACGCGCGGTTCCAGGAATCACGCACGCCGAGCGCGGACACCCAGCGCTCGATGTACGGTCGGTCGAGCGAATCGCCACCGGCGTCGAGCATCCCGCGGACGTCCCGCAGCTGGCGCTCCGAATCGGACTCCGTGGCCCACTCCAGCTTGGCGATGATCATGTCCTCCGCGGTCGCGACGAAGCCAGCCGAACCGAAGAGATCGGCGGGCTTCCGGCGATCGAACTCCGCCCGCGAGAAGGG
Source organism: Candidatus Limnocylindrales bacterium (assembly GCA_052038965.1). Classification (GTDB taxonomy): domain Bacteria; phylum Chloroflexota; class Limnocylindria; order Limnocylindrales; family CSP1-4; genus UBA5189. Next base: position 1,919 of record JBQGDI010000124.1, read on the forward strand.
TCGCTCCCGGCGAATGATGAAGTCGACCTTCGCGGCCTCCGGTCCGATGGCGTTGAACTGAGAGCGGTCGGCGAGCGCCGACCGCGCCGCGGACGCGTCCACGTAGAAGCCGGACGCCAGGAGCCCGGCGACCAGCCGCTCGAGCGCGGGCCCATCGGGGTCGATGACCACGTCGACGTCGCGCGTCGCCCTCGGCTCGCCGTGGTAGGTGCTGGCCAGGGAGCCGGTGACCATGTACGGGACGCCCGCTGCGTCGAGGAGGCCGACCGCGATGCGCACCAGTTCGGCGAAGTTCATCCCCGAGCGTTTCGACGTCGAGGGCGTGCCGCATCCCTCGCGCCGAGCATCAACCGCGCCAGCTCCTGGTCGACGGCCGCCTCGGTGAGGACGGGGTGACGCGCCCGGATGCCTGCCCGAGCGAGCGTCAGGATCTCGTCGCTCATCTCCGCCGCAATCTGGAGGCGTCGTTGGGGGGGCAAGGCCCGCAGGATCGCCCTTCGGCGAGCTTCAACGTCAGGGGTCGTGTCGGTCCGGCGTCCCACGCCGGTCACTCTAGCGTGGCGCCGCGTCCCGCGGCAGTCGACGGACAGCGGATAAAGGACCGTGCGACCGACCAAGCGGCGTGGGCGACTCGGTACGGAGGATCCACCTAGTCGCGAAGGAACGCCAAGACCGCGAGGACGCGGCGGTGATCCTCCGGGCCTCGCTCGAGTCCGAGCTTCGAGAAGATGATCCCGACATGGCCTTCGACGGTCCTCGGGTCGACGAATAGCCGCTCGGCAATCGCGGCGTTCGAGCGTCCCTCGGCCATCAGGGACAGGACCTCGCGTTCGCGACGCGTGAGCTCGTCGAGTGGCGATTCGCGTCTCGCGCGGCCGAGCAGCCGCGCCACGACCTCGGGGTCGACGACGGACCCGCCGTCCGCCACCCGGCGGACGGCATCGGCCAGGTCCGCGATGCGAGTCACGCGCTCCTTCAGGAGGTACCCGATGCCGGACGGGTCGTCGCGCAGCAGTTCGAGCGCATAGCGCGTTTCCACGTACTGCGAGAGGACGAGGATCGCCGTGCCCGGCACTTCCGAGCGGATCCGCCGCGCAGCTTCAAGGCCCTCGGTCGTGTGCGTCGGAGGCATCCGCACGTCGACGATCGCGACGTCAGGGTGCTCGCGGGCAACGACCGCCAGCAGCCCGGGGACGTCCGCGGCCTGGCCGACGACGTCGAAGCCCGCGGCGGCGAGGGCCGCGGACAACGCCTCGCGCAGGAGGACGGCATCGTCCGCGAGCACCACCCGCGTCAGTGGCGCGGAGCCGTCGCCACCTGCCGGGGCTGGCTTCGGTCCCACGGTCGCCCTAGCCCAGCGGCAAGTCGGCTTGGACCAGGGTGCCCTCACCGGGGCGACTCGTGACCGTCAGCAGGCCACCGAGCGCCGCCACGCGGTCGGCCAGGCCTCGGAGCCCCGTGCCGGTCGCGGCGTCCGCTCCGCCGCGTCCGTCATCACTGACCGTGACGGACAGCCCGCCGGCGACCTCGGAAACGGTCACCCTGATCTCGGTCGCGGCGGCGTGGCGGGCAGCGTTCGTCAGCGCTTCGGCGACCACGAAGAACGCCGTCGTCTCAACGGCCGATCCGTAGCGCTCGGCGGTTGCCGCCAGGTGGACGGGGACCGGGGAGCGCTCCGCCAGGGTCTCGAGCGCGGCCGCCAGCCCGGCCTCGGTCAGCAGCGGTGGGTGGAGACCGCGCGCCAGGTCGCGGACTTCACCGATCGCCGCCTCGAGCTCCGTCGTGGCTTGATCGATCAGTGCACTGGCGTTCTCGGAGGTCCCGCGAGCAAGTTGGAGTCGCAGGGCCAGGGCGACCAGCCGCTGCTGGGCGCCATCGTGCAGGTCGCGCTCGACCCGTCGGCGTTCCGCATCGGCGGCATCCGCGATGCGGGCACGGGAGGCTCGGACCTCGTCCAGCTGGGCCCGAACCTGGGCCGTCAACTGCTCGTTCTCGATCGCCATGCGCGCCGCCGCGCTCACGGCCTGGATCAGGCCCGGGTCCTGCTCCTCGATGGCTCGGTCGTGGACCAGCACGGCCAGGAGCCGGCCGTCGTGCTCGATCGTCGCCAGGGCGCGACCCGGACGGTCGTCCGTCACGAAGACGGGGTGGCCGGCGGCGTCGATGTGTCCGGCTCCGCTCGGGGCAGCGAACGCCAGCTGGAGCGTCGGGTCACCCAGCGCTCGGGCGAGCACGTCGCGGAGCCCACCGACCGGCACGCCGCGTCCAAGCTCGACCATCAGCGCCGCGACTCTGGCTCGTCCGAGTCGGAACCGGAGGACGCCGAGCAGCAGCCCGCCAGGCAGGATGAGGCCGGAGAGCAGGACGACGGCGTGGTAGCGGTCGAGGAGCGCCTGGAGCGGCTCGACCTCGAGGAGCGCCACGAAGTCGGTCACGACGCGGACGACATAGGCGATCGGCACGGCGAGGGCGACCGGGAGGAGCAGCCGGCGGGCGGCCGGTGCGGCCGCGGACCAGTGCCGCCAGATCGCGGCCAGGACGACGGCTCCCGCGATCGGGCTCGCGAGCAGGGCTGCCTGCTCCACCCAACGGGTGAGGTCGGGGTTCGGCCAGATGACGAGCGGGTTGTCAGCGCACGACGCGGCTGAACAGTCCGGCGCCCAGAACGCGGCGCGGAGCAGGACCAGCGCGATCACGAGGCCGTAGATCCCGATGACAACACGTCGGTCGAACGGACTGCGAAGCCCGCCGGAGGGGTACGCCACGAGGATGTGGACGAGGACGGCGATGGCGGTCGGCGCGGCAATCAGCGCCAGGCCTACGACGACCGGGCTCCGGGCGAACTGGAGGGCCCAGACCAGCCAGCTCATCATCAGGTAGGCGAGGATCAGCCTCCAGAGCGCGTTCGTCGGCTGCCGGGCGAGGGTCACGAGCGCCGCGGCCAGCCACACGAACCCGACAACCGCGAAGACGATGAGCGTTTCGGGCGTGTCCGCGGGATGTCGCTGCGGCGCGGTCACCGCCAGCAGGTGGGCCGCCACGATCGCGAACGTCCCGAGTGTGGCCGCTCCGAGCAGCGGGAGTCGTGAGGCTGGCACGGCCGAATCGTCCCACCGCCGTCCAGCGGGGCAACCGTGCTGACGCGTGAATCGGCACGAGCTAACTCGTGGATTCGCGCCCGCGTGTCAGGTGGGCGCCCCGATGCGCGATCGCCGGGCCTGGATGACCGTGGAAGACCACGCATCCTGGATCGACCGCGAACGAGGAGACGACCATGACAGCACCGGTGATCGCGGGATTCATCTCACGCCGGGATGCCCGCCGGCGCCGTGCCATGAACCTGGAGCGGCTCGGCGCGGCGCTTGTCCGCCCGGCGTTGGCCGTCGCGCTTGCGGCCCTTTGCCTGATGGCCATCGCGGCCACCGCGGCCGTCTTCGCGGGCGCGGCCATGCCCGTCGGCGTCCCGACCCCGGGCTGGCCATGATCGCCACCGAGGCGCTGTGCCGGCTGGCCGAGCACTGCTTCGAGCCCTGGAGGGATGGCATGGACACGACGACGCGCCTGCGGCCGCCCGCCGCAAGGCCACCGACCGAGCCGGACCTGAGGTCCGAGCCGGGGCTTCCAGCTGGAGGGCAGACGGGCGGCCCCTTCAGCACGAGCTCCAGCGGCGCGGGATCGAAGTGACGGTCGACGTGCTCCGCCGGGAGCCCGAGATGAACACGCCGTGAGCAACAGCGGTACTTGGCGCGGCACGCGGAGCTCGTGAGGGCCTCTACACTCAGCCCGAGATGCATTGCCTCCGGCAGGTTCGGGCCGGCCCCATCGGTGCCGTCCTGCCGCCGCAGCGCCCCTTGCCGTGGCCCTGATCTCGATCCGATCCCTGACGAAGCGGTACGGCACGTACGTCACCGCCCTCGACGCGCTGACCGTCGACGTCGAGCCTGGGATCATCGGCCTCGTCGGCTCGAACGGGGCAGGGAAGACGACGCTCCTCAAGATCCTCCTCGGGCTCATCGAGCCGACGTCCGGCGAGGCGAGGGTCTTCGACCTCGACGTCCAGACCCGCGGGACGGACATTCGCCAGCTCGTTGGCTACATGCCCGAGCACGACTGCCTCCCGCCCGACACGACCGCGACCGACTGGGTCTCCCACCTCGCCCTGATCTCCGGCCTGCCCCGGACCTCTGCACGCGAGCGGACGGCCGAGGTCCTGCGCCACGTCGGGCTCTACGAGGAGCGCTACCGGGCCATCGGCGGCTACTCGACCGGCATGAAGCAGCGCGTCAAGCTCGCCCAGGCCCTCGTCCACGACCCGCGCCTGTTGCTGCTCGACGAGCCCACCAACGGCCTCGACCCGACCGGCCGCGACGAGATGCTCGACCTGGTGCACCGGACCGGCACCGAGTTCGGGATGGCCGTCATCGTCGCCTCGCACCTCCTCGGCGAGATCGAGCGGGTCTGCAACCACCTCGTGGCTATCGAGGCCGGCCGGCTGCTCCGCTCCGCGCCCCTGGGCGCGTTCACGGAAGGGACCGGAACCCTGGCAATCGAGGTCGACGACGACCCATCGTCCCTCGCGGATCGGCTTGCGGGCGCGGGGCTGTCGGTGGCGCGTGACGGGCGCGCGGTCCTGGTGGCGTTGGCCGGCGACCGGACCTACGACCTGGTCCGTGACGCGGTCGCGGACCTCGAGCTGCCGCTCGTCCGGATCGAGCATCGTCGGCACCGGCTCGAGGACCTCTTCCGGGACGCCCAGCCGTCATGAGCGCCGCGACGCCGCAGCCCGCTGCCGCCAGCGCCAGCGCCGAGACCGGCTCGATCTATGACATCGGCTATCGCAACTACGAGGGCCCACGGCTGGGCCGCGCGCACGCCATCCGGTCGCTGTTCACGCACACCCTTCGTTCGACCTTCGGCGTCGGCCGCGGCGGCCGGGCCAAGGTTGCGCCGCTGACCCTCGGTTTCCTGGTCTGCATCCCGGCGATCGCGATCGTGGCCGCCCAAGCGATGCTCCGCCAGTTTCCCGGCGGCGAGGGCCTCGAGGGCCAGCTCCCGATTCGCTACGACACCTACGCCAGCACGATCGGGATCTTCGTGATCCTGTTCTGCGCAGCGCAGGCGCCGGACCTCTTCGGCCGGGACCAGCGCCACTCGCTGCTGGCGCTGTACTTCTCGCGAGCCCTCCGGCGGATCGACTACGCCCTGGCCCGGATCGCGGGCTTCATGGTCGCGATCTTCCTCCTCCAGATGCTGCCGCAGGTGGTGCTGTTCCTCGGTCGAGTGCTGCTGTCGACGGACATCGTCAAGGGGGTCACGGACGACCTGCCGGAGCTCGGCGCGGCGACTGCCCAGGCGGCGCTCACGGCGGGATTGCTCGGCGGGCTTTCGATGGCCGTCTCGGCCTTCACGCCACGACGGGCCTACGCGGTCGCCGGGATCATCGCCCTGTTCGTCATCCCGAACATCGTCGCCGGGATCGTCGTCGGCCTCGGCTCGATCGAGATCGGCCGATGGCTCGTCCTGCTCAGCCCGACGTCGGTCCTCGACGGGACGAACGCATTCCTGTTCGACGTGCCGCTGAGCTCGCAGTTCGAGGGCGTCATCCTGTTCGTGCCGGACCTGGCCTTCCTCGGCGCTGCGGCGATCGGCATCGCCGGTTCGGTCGCCCTGACGGTCCGGCGGTTCCAGGGCATCACGGCATGACCGCGCCGCAGGCTGGTCCGACCGGCGCCATCGTCCTCGAACGGGCCTCGCGCTGGTACGGCAACGTCGTCGCGGTCAACGACGTGACGTTCAGCGTCGGGGCCGGCGTGACCGGCCTCCTCGGCCCGAACGGCGCCGGCAAGACGACGATCCTGCACATGCTCGCCGGGTTGCTTCGCCCGTCGGCCGGTCGGGTCCTCATCGGCGGCCAGGCGGCGTGGCGCAACCCCGCCGCGTACCGCACCCTCGGGCTGGTCCCGGAGCGCGAGGCGGTGTACGACTTCCTGACCGGCCGGGCGTTCGTCGAGATGTGCGCGGTGCTGCATCGGCTGCCGGATCCGGTCGCTGCTGCCGACCGCGCGATCGCGACGGTCGATCTCGATGCCGCGGCCGGGCGGGCCGTCGGGACGTACTCGAAGGGTATGCGCCAGCGGATCAAGATCGCCGGGGCGCTGGTCCACGAGCCGTCGATCCTACTGCTCGACGAGCCGTTCAACGGCATGGACCCGCGGCAGCGGCTGCACATGATGGATCTGCTGCGATCCATGGCCGCGGCCGGGCGCGCGATCCTGTTCTCGTCGCACATCCTCGAGGAGGTCGAGCGACTCGCCGACCAGGTCCTGGTCATCCACGCCGGCCGGCTGGCCGCGTCCGGCAACTACCGCCAGATCCGGCGCCTGATGACGGATCGGCCGCATACCTTCGTCGTCCGCTCGTCCGACGACCGGCGCCTGGGAGCTGCGTTCCTCGCCGAATCCGCGGTCTTCGGAGCCGAGCTCCACGACGGCCTGCTGACGGTCCGGGTCGCCGAGTTCAGCGGCTTCACCCGGATCGTCGCCCGGGTCGCCCGCGACGCCGAGGTGACGCTGTTCGAGGTCGCTCCGACCGACGACTCGCTCGAGAGCGTCTTCGAATACCTGGTGAGCCGGCGATGATCTTCAGCGAGATCGCCAAGGTCACCCTGCGCGGGCTCCTCGGTCGACGCCGGACCATCCTGATGGTCCTCCTGGCGGCGATCCCGGTCCTCGTCGGACTCCTCGTGCGGGCCAACAGCGATGGCATCCGCGAGGTTGGACCGACCCTCGACGGCCTCGTCGTCCGGATCATCCTGCCGCTCGTCGCCTTGGTCTTCGGGACCGCCGCCCTCGGCTCGGAGTTGGAGGACGGCACGGGCGTCCATCTGCTGACGAAGCCGATCAGCCGCGTAACGATCGTCCTGGCCAAGGTCGCCGTGGCCGGGACCCTCACCGCCCTGCTCGTCGTTCCGTCCACGGCCATCGCGGCGCTCCTCCTCGCCCGGCCCGGCGCGGACGTCGTCGGCATCGCCGGCTCGCTGGGCGTCGGGGTCCTCGTCGGCGCCTACCTGTACACCGCGATCTTCGCGGCCCTGAGCGTCATCACCAGCCGCGGCCTGATCCTCGGCCTCGGCTACGCCCTGATCTGGGAGGGCCTGATCGCAGGGATCCTCCCGGGCACCCAGATCTTCAGCGTCCGCGAGTACGTCCGGGGCGTCGCCCACTGGCTATCGCCCGGCGTCCTCGACTCGATCGTCGGGACTGGAGCATTGGTGTACGCGGCGATCGCCCTCGCCACAGCACTCGCCGTCGCCTCGTACGGGCTGGCACGCTACGAGGTCCGCGGGGGCGACTGACCGCCACGTGCTGCCGTGGCACCGCGGACGTGACGGCGACCGGCGTCCTCAGCGGCGTCCGAACAGCCGTCCCAGCAGTCCGCGATCCCGCTCCCGGGAAGCGTCCTCCAGCCCCTCGTCGAGCCGATCGATTCGACCCGGCGCGTGGTCCCGCGCACTCGTGTCGCCCGCCGCCCGCTTCTGGTGACCGGGGCTGCTCGCGCTTCTGCCCGGGGACGCCGGCCGCCCCGTTCCCGCTCCACCACCACGGCCTTGACCTCGTCCCTTCGCGGGCATCACGCACCTCCGGTCCTGCTGCACGGATCCGCCCCGAGGATGGGCGACGCTGGGCCGATCTGGCATCCCAGCCGGCGCATCGCGTGTCAAACGGACACGACATGCGTGCGCGAGCGAGTGCTGCGGGCCTGGCGGACGAGGCCGAGACCCGCCAGCCCCTATGATCGGCTGATGGTGGAGCGGCCGGCGGTTCAGCGCTCCGCGAGCGCCCCCTGAGCGCGGGGACACGCCGCCGCGAGCCGCTCCGCCCCGAGCCGCGGCGTCGTGACCCGCGCCGACCCCACCCGCCGGACCTCCGCTACCAGATCGCGCGCCGCCCCCACGCGCGGGCCGGGGCGGCCGCGCCGATGGTCGCCGTGGTGTTCTGCGTCGCGCGGCTCGACAAACACGCCTTGTCGCTCGCCGCCGCCCAGCGCGTGACCGAGGACCCGGGC
>JBQGDI010000125.1:0-8543 GCA_052038965.1 Candidatus Limnocylindrales bacterium
CCGCCCCTTGTGGGTCCTCAGCGGCTTGGGCTCGAGCGCCCGCGCGGGCCCCCCCCGGCCCCCACGGGCGCGGCCGCACTGGCGCCGGCGGCCTCGGTCCGCAGCCCGACCTTGCAGGCCTCGCGGCGCTCGAGGGCTCCCCGCTCGAAGACGCGATAGGTCGACAGCCGATCGGCCAGCTCGTCGAAGTCGACGAACCGACCGTCGAACTCGGGCCCGTCGACACAGGCGTAGCGAGTCACGCCGTCGACGGTCACCCGGCAGCCGCCGCACATCCCCGTCCCGTCGACCATGATCGGGTTCAGGGACACGGTCGTCGGGACGTCGAGCGGCTTCGTCAGTGCGACGACCGCTCGCATCATCGGCACCGGCCCGACGGCGAAGACCTCGTCGACCCCGCCGGCGGCGAGGACGTCGGCCAGCGCCTGGGTCACGAAGCCCGGGCGACCGTAGGAGCCGTCGTCGGTACAGGCAATGACCTCGCCGCAGCTCGCGAGCTCCGGCTCGAGGATCACCCACTCCCGCGAGCGCCCGCCGATGATGCTCGTGACGCGGACGCCACGGCGCCGCAGCTCCTGGGCGATCGGCAGGATGACGGCGGTGCCCACGCCGCCACCCACGCACACCGCATGCCCTGACTCGGGCAGCTCGGTCGGCTTTCCGAGGGGGCCCGCGATCCCGGCGATGGACTGGCCGGGCTGCAGCTCGACGAGGTCGAACGTGCTCTTGCCGACCGCCTGGATGACGAGGCTGATCGTGCCCGCGTCAGGATCGGCGTCCGCGATCGTGAGCGGGATCCGCTCCGCGCCCGGCCCGAGGTGGACGATGACGAACTGGCCCGGCTTCCGGATCTGGGCGATTCGCGGCGCTTCGGCGACCAGGCGGTAGACGTTGGGGGAGAGCTGCTCGTTGGTCAGGACGCGGTGCAAGGACAGACTCCGAGCTGCGACATTCTCGATCCCGATCCTCGCCCCTCGATGCCGTCCGGCGCATCGCCGGAGGGCCCGGAAGTCGGGGGCCGAAGGTCATCACGTCAGGGGACTCGCTTCGCCTGGCTCCCTGGCGAGCCGGCCGTCTGCGGTCGCTGCGCCAGGCGCGAGATCGAGGCGGCTAGCCGGCGTCGGACGACTGGCCGACGAGGGCGGCATCCTTGCCCTTCGGCCAGTACAGCTCCTTCTTGACGTGGAATTCCGGGAAGCCGCGCATCATCAGCTCGCGCTCGACGTTGAGGATCATGTCCGGGTTGCCGCAGATGTAGACGACCGTCCGGTCGGGCCGCAGGCCGTACTCGCGGCAGACGTCGGTCACGATCGCCTCGGCGCGGCCGATTCGACCTGTCCACGAGGTGTTCCGCGGATCGCGAGGCCGCGAGACGGTCGGCACGTAGTGCAGCGGATACCGATTCTCGCGCTCGAGTGACTCGAGCTCCTCGACGTACCCCAGCTCGTCCGAGAAGGACACGCCGTTGATCAGGACGGTCTTGCGCGGCCGGCTGTCGATCATCGACTGGCGGATCATCGAGATGAACGGCGCGATGCCCGTCCCGGTCGAGACAAAGAGGTGCGTCCGGTTGTCGTCGGGTTCGAGCATGAACCGGCCCTTCGGGCCGATGATCCGCATCTGGTGTCCGATCGGCAGCCGCCACAGCAGCGTCGTGAAACGCAGGATCGGCACCAGGCGGACGAACAGCTCGTAGCCCGCCGTGCCCGCCTCGGCCGGAGCCGACGCGACCGAGTACGGCCGCTGGACCAGCTTGCCATCGGCGAAGACGCCGGTGGTCATGTACTGGCCGGGCTCGAAGTGCGTCGACGGGCCGTCGAACTTGACCCAGAAGTAGCCAAGCTCGGACGTCAGGTCGACCCGCTTGACGAGGCGGGCGTTGTACTGCGCAGCGGCCGGATCGATGACCCGGCTGTCGTCGAGGTTCAGCGTCATGGGCTCCCCTTGGGCGGACGCGTTCACCCGAGAGTCTATCGGCGCGGTCGGGTGGGTGGGTCCGCGGGGGGGCCGGACCAGCGTGCCTCGGTACAATCTCGGGGTTCGACACTGGAACGCGTTTCCGTCCGGGTCGTCGGTCGCCGGCGACCCGCCCTGCGCCCGAAGGAGCCCGCCGCGATGACCGTCGCTTCCGCCCCGCCCGATCGCGCCCACCGCGCCGCCAAGCGCTACATCTACGCATGGGGTGACGGGGCCGCCGAGGGCCACGGGGCGATGAAGGACCTCCTCGGCGGGAAGGGCGCGGGCCTCGCCGAGATGACGCGCGCCGGCCTACCGACGCCGCCCGGCTTCACGATCACGACCGAGGCCTGCAACGACTACTTCGCGGCGGGCGAGCGCCTCCCCGATGGCCTGTGGGATGACGTCCTCGAAGCGATGCGCGAGATCGAGGGGCGCACGGGGAAGGGCTTCGGCGATCCGAAGAACCCGCTCCTCGTCAGCGTCCGCTCCGGCGCCAAGTTCTCGATGCCCGGGATGATGGACACCGTCCTCAACCTCGGCCTCAATGAGGACACGCTGGCCGGGCTGATCGCCCTGACCGGCAACGAGCGCTTCGGCTGGGACGCCTACCGCCGCTTCATCGGGATGTTCGGCCGGATCGTCATGGGCGTGAAGGCCGAGCGGTTCGACGAGCCACTGGAGGCGCGCAAGCACGCCCACGGCAAGGATGCCCGCGACACCGACCTCACGATCGAGGACCTCAGGGCCCTCGTCGCCGAGTACGGGCGGGTGGTCCGCGAGGTGACCGGCCGGGACTTCCCGACCGACCCGCACGAGCAGCTCGACCTCGCCATCAAGGCCGTCTTCGCGTCGTGGTTCGGCAAGCGCGCCAAGGACTACCGCAACAGCCAGAAGATCCCCCACGACCTCGGGACCGCGGTCAACGTCGTGACGATGGTCTTCGGGAACATGGGCGACGACTCGGGCACCGGCGTGGCCTTCACCCGCGACCCGAACTCCGGCGAGAAGCGTCTCTTCGGCGAGTACCTCACCAACGCCCAGGGCGAGGACGTCGTGGCCGGCATCCGCACGCCCGCGCCGATCAGCCATCTGGCCGACGAGATGCCGGACGTCTACGCCGAGTTCGAGCGCATCGGCGAGCAGCTCGAGCGCCACTACCGCGACGTCCAGGATCTCGAGTTCACGATCGAGCGCGGCCGGCTGTACATGCTCCAGACCCGGAGCGCGAAGCGGACCGCCGCCGCCGCTGTCCGGATCGCCGTCGACATGGTCCGCGAGGGCCTCATCAGCGAGGCCGAGGCGGTCTCGCGGATCGAACCGGCGCAGGTCGACCAGCTCCTCCGGGCGACGTTCGATCCGATGGCGCTGAAGGACGCGAGGCGGATCGTGAAGGGCCTCAACGCCTCGCCGGGCGCGGCGGTCGGGCGCGCGGTGTTCGATGCCGACGATGCCGTCGAATGGGTCGGCCGGGGCGAGAAGGTCATCCTCGTCCGGATCGAGACCTCGCCCGACGACTTCCACGGCATGGCGGCCGCCGAGGGCATCATCACGGCCCGCGGCGGGGCGACGTCGCACGCCGCCGTCGTCGCGCGGCAGATCGGCAAGCCATGCGTCGCGGGCTCGGCCGAGCTCGTCGTCGACTACGCCGCCGACCAGGCCCACTGCGCCCGGACCGGGATCGAGTTCAAGCAGGGCGACTGGATCAGCCTCGACGGCTCGACCGGCGACCTGTACCTCGGCGCGCTGCCGACAGTCAGCGCGCGGTTCGAGGACCAGCCCGACCTGCAGCAGGTCCTCCGGTGGGCGGACGGCATCCGGCGGATGGGCGTCTGGACGAACGCCGACAAGCCCGAGGAGGCGGCCCAGGCCCGTGGCTACGGCGCCGAGGGCATCGGGCTCTGCCGGACGGAGCACATGTTCCGCGAGGGCGAGCGCCTCGAGATCGTCCGCGGCGCGATCCTCGTCGCGGCCGCGGCAACCCGGGCCAAGGCGAGGGCCGCCGCCGGCGAGGCACTGGGCGCGGACGAGCGGGACGTCGTGGCCGAGTTCGACGCGGCGATGGCCAAGCTCGAGGCACTCCAGCAGGGCGACTTCGAGGGCATCTTCCGGGCCATGGACGGCCTGCCGGTCGTCATTCGGCTGATCGACCCGCCACTCCACGAGTTCCTGCCGAACCTCGAGGAGCAGCTGGTCAAGGTCACCCGCGACGAGGTCCGGGCCGAGGCGGGCCGGGGCGGTGGGCCCTCGGCCGAGGACCGCGACCTCCTCCGGACGATCAAGTCGATGCACGAGCAGAACCCGATGCTCGGCCTGCGCGGCGTGCGCCTCGGCCTCATGATCCCGGACTTCGTGAAGGTCCAGACTCGGGCGATCCTCAATGCCCAGATCGCGGTGGCGAAAGCCGGCGGTAATCCGATCGCGAAGATCATGATCCCGCTCGTCGGGCACGTGAACGAGCTGGCCCGGACCCGGGAGCTGCTGGAGGCCGAGGCGGCGGCCGTCGAGCAGAAGGCCGGCCTCGACGTCGACTACAAGTTCGGGACGATGATCGAGGTGCCGCGCGGCGCCCTGACCGCCGACGAGATCGCGAAGGAGGCGTCGTTCTTCAGCTTCGGCACGAACGACCTGACGCAGATGACGTTCGGCTACAGCCGTGACGATGCCGAGGGTGGCTTCCTCCTGAAGTACGTCGAGGACAGGATCCTGCCGGTCAATCCGTTCCAGACCCTGGACGATGCGGTCGCCGACCTGATGCGGATCGCGGTCGAGAAGGGCCGAGGAGCCCGGCCCGACCTCGAGGTCGGGATCTGCGGCGAGCATGGCGGTGATCCCGAGTCGATCGCGAAATGCGAGCGAATCGGCCTCGACTACGTGTCCTGCTCGCCGTTCCGCGTCCCGGTCGCGCGGCTCGCCGCCGCCCAGGCGACCCTGACGGGCGCCGCCGAACGCGATCGCTAGATCCGAGCACTCGGCCGTGACGACGCCGCTGTCGCGCGCGGATCTCGCGATCCAGGAGGGCGACTGCTACGGCCACGCAGCCCGACGGCCGGGACGGCAAGGCTGACGGCATGCTGGCCAGCGTCCCTCATAGGGTGCTCATCGTCGGCGGCGGCTTCGGCGGGCTGTATGCGGCCAAGACCCTCGGTCGCGACGCGCGCTTCGACATCACCCTCGTCGACCGCCGAAATCACCACCTCTTCCAGCCGCTGCTGTACCAGGTCGCGACGGGCGCGCTGGCACCCGGCGAGATCGCCCAGCCGTTGCGGAGCATCCTGCGGAGACAGCTGAATCTCACCGTCCTGCTCGGCGAGGCCGTGGGTATCGAGCCCGACGCGCGTCGGGTCCTCATGTCGGATGGCGGCCCGATCGAGTACGACAGCCTCGTCGTCGCGACCGGTGCCCGCCACTCCTACTTCGGGAATGACCAGTGGTCCGCGAGCGCGCCAGGTCTGAAATCGATCGACGACGCGACCGAGATCCGGCGCCGGATCCTGATCGCGTTCGAGGCCGCCGAGCGGGAGCACGTCCCGGAGCTGCGGGGGGAGTGGATGACGTTCGTCGTCGTCGGCGGCGGCCCGACCGGCGTCGAACTCGCCGGCTCGCTCGGCGAGATCGCGCACGACACGCTCCGCCGGGACTTCCGCTCGATCCATCCGCCGGACGCGAACATCATCCTCGTCGAGGCGCTGGACCGCGTCCTGCCGCCGTACCCGGACGACCGCTCGAGGTCGGCCAAGCGGCAGCTGGAGCGCCTTGGCGTCGTCGTCCGGACAGGTACGCGGGTCGTCGGCATCGACGAGCATGGCGTCGACGTCGAGACCGCGGCCGGCCGGGAGCGGATCCCCGCCAGGACCGTGCTCTGGGCGGCCGGGGTCCAGGCCTCGTCGTTCGCGCGCAACGTCGCCGATGCGACCGGCGCCGAGATGGACAAGGCCGGCCGGGTGAAGGTCGGGCCGGATCTCACCATCCCCGGGCACCCGGAGATCTTCGTCGTCGGTGATGCGGCGATCCAGCCCGGCGGCCCGGCCGGCAAGCCCGTCCCGGGGGTCGCCCAGGGCGCGATCCAGCCGGGCCGCTACGTGGCCCGGACGCTGAAGGCCCGGCTCGAGGGCCGGCCGGTGAAGCCGTTCCGCTACCGGAACCTGGGCGACGTCGCGGTCATCGGCCGCCTCGCCGGCGTCACGAACATCCCGTGGCTCGGGCCGTTCGGACGGCAGAGTGGGTTCTTCGCCTGGGCGCTCTGGCTCGGGATCCACATCGTGTACCTGATCGGCTTCGCGAACCGGATCGTCGTCGTCACGCGCTGGGCCTGGAGCTTCCTGACCCACGGCCGCGGGTCCCGGCTGATCACCGGCCGGCCGCTCCTGCCGGAGATCGAGGAGCCGGAGCCGCCGGCATGAGCGGCGAGCCCGAGCTCGCCATCCGGGACAACCCCGACGCTCGGCGGTACGAGGCGCGAATCGGCGATCAGCTCGTCGGCTGGGTGGACTACGGCCGCGTCGGGCGACGGCTCGTGGCGATCCACACCGAGGTGCCGCCCGAGTTCGGCGGTCGCGGCATCGGCTCGGCGCTCGTCCGGCGCGTGCTGGCCGACGCCCGTGAGACCGGCGTGCGGATCACGCCTCATTGCCCGATGTTCGCTCGGCACTTCGAGCGCCACCCCGAGGACGCCGACCTCGTTGCGCACCCGGAGCCTCGCTGAATCCCGTCACCGGTGGGTCGGTGGGACCTCAGCGGTGTCCCCCGTCAGCGAGCTCGGCGGATCTCGGGCCGGATCACGCCGAGCGGGCGCCGCTGGCGCTGCACGAGGTGGAGGCCCCGCTCGGCGACCTGGACCGGCGTCATGGACGCCTCGAAGGCCTCGCGGTCGGCCTCGACGCACTCGCAGCTCGCGGCCTCGAGTCGCCTCGCATCGAGGACGTGGACGACGCCCCGCCGAAACTCGGCTGCGCCGGCCCGCGCGAATCGCGCGCCGACCGTCGACACGGCGGGCCGCGAGACGCCGAGGAGGTCGGCAAAGGCCTCCTGGGTGAGCGGGAACGAGGTGCTCGCGAGCCGCTCGTGGGCCAGCAGCAGCCAGCGGGCGGCGCGCTGGTCGAGACTGTGGAGGCGATTGCACGCCACCGTCTGCGCGAGGTGGGTCAGCATCGCCATCGTGTATTGGCGAAGCGCGAGACGCAGCCCCTCGCAGCGCCGCAGGGCGCTTCGGAACTTCTCCGGCGACAGCGCCTGGGCCACGCCCGGGACGAGCACCGCGGCGTCCATCCGACCGACGTCGCCGATCATCGCCCCGAGGCCGACGATGCCTTCGGAGCCAACGATGCTGACGCCGGCGGTGCGCCCGTCGGCCATCGTGACCGACAGGGCGACGAGGCCGGATTCGGGGAAGTACACGCGTCGGACCGGGCCGTGGGCGTGGGTAAGCCCGCGGTCAGCATCGAGTCGTACGCGTTCGAGGTCGCGTGCGATCTCGTCCAGCTCCCGGGGTGGGAGCGCGGCCAAGAGCCGCGACCCCTGCGGTCCGCCGGTAGGCATGGCACAAGGCTGACGGCGGGGAGATTACAGGCGCGTCACGCCGTCTGTTCTGGAGTTGACAGAACGGCTACGTCGGGACGGGCTAGGCTGCCATTTGTCACGCCGTTGTAATACCCCGGAGCACGTCATGACCGTCTCGGAGAATCCCGCCACGCCCGCGCGGACCCTGCTGCCGGCCGGGGACGGCCACTCCGGAATCTCGGAGCGCATCGGCGGCGCGATCTACCGGATGATCCATCCGCTCGGAATCCACCGCTGGCGAGACGGCTACGAGGTCGACGTGGAGCGCGGCTGGGCGCAATACCGGGGCTCGCGCTGCACGGTCTGCGAAGCTCCCTGGGAAGGCTGGTAGGTTCCAGCCCGTCTCGGTCCGACCTGCGCCGGCTCTAGACCCGTCCGCCCCGAGCCCGTGCGACGCTGGCGCGCTGCCTCGCCGAGCCCGAGTCCCGCACGCCGCGGGCGTCCCGCCGGTCGCGCGGATCGCGCTCGCCCCTGAGGCGCCGCCACAGCCATCCGACCGCCGCGAGGGCGAGCAAGGCCCTGCCGCCGAGCAGCCGGTAGAGGATCAGCGTTCGAAGCCATCGCAGCATGGCCGAAGCGTCGGCTCGTGGCCGTTGCCAAGGCACACGGCCCATCGCGGAAGTCACCACAGGCGCATCGCAACGGCGCTCCCGGCCCGTACGGGGGGTCCCATGCAGGTACCGATCGCCGGACCCCATGGGTCCCGGCCACTCGTGACCATCGTCAGGCGTGACGAAGCCCGCGTCTTGCGCATGAATCAGCGGCATGTCGAGGCACCGCTGCCCCTGCGCGCCACGCGCCGATCGCACCGTCCCCGGTGAAGGCCGACCCGGACGAACGGGTGACCTCGATCAGCCGATCGCGCTATGCACGGCCGCACCGTTGCAAGCCCTGGCGCAAGCGCCGCTCGGGACGATCCGGGAAACGCCGGATCGCGCAGGGAGCCCGCGATGAAGATCCTCGGATCGCTTCAGAATCGCCCCCCTCGAACCGCGCGAACGACCGCGGTCGGCCGGCGCTCGCGATCC
>JBQGDI010000126.1:0-10791 GCA_052038965.1 Candidatus Limnocylindrales bacterium
CGGCCCGGGCGCGAGATCGCTGGTCACGAAGGTTGGGACGGGCCCGCGGCCCGCGATCGACTCCAGCGCGGCCACGAGACCCCGGTCGAGCAGGATCGCCGGGGCGATCCCGCGGACGAGGTCGCGGAGATCGGCCAGGGCCAATCGCGCCTGGTCCTGGCCCTCGAGGACCAGTCGCCTCGCCGCGACCGGATCGGTGTCCATTCGCTCCGCCGCCAGCCCGAGGTCCATCGTCAGCCGGACCAGCCGCTGCTGGGCGCCGTCATGGAGGTCACGCTCGATGCGCTGCAGCTCGCCCGCCTCGACGTCGATGACCGCCGACCGGCTCCGCCGCAGGGCCGCGACCTCCCGTCGGAGCTCGCGCGCCTCGGACGTGCAGAGGAGCCCCGAGACGACCGCGCGGTGGCCGACGACCACGAGCTGCGAGATCGAGGCCGCGACGGGCAGCAGGACGACGCCCGCGATCGACCCGACGACCAGCGCCAGGTCGACCACCGGGTACCAGGTCGCCATCGATACGAGCGCCAGGGCTCCGAACCAGGCCGCCGCGACGACCGCGAACTCGACGACCACGAGGGGCAGGTTGACGGCGACGTAGAGCAGGTCGAGCCATCGACCCTCGTCGAGGAACTCGGCCCGGAGGAGCTCCAGGAACGACCCGCGCAGCGGCCGATAGGGGTGCGCCATCGGACGTGCGTCTTCGCCGAGGAACGCCCGCCAGCGCTCGACCCGGGCGACCAGGCGCGCCAGCTCGATGCCGACGACCAGGAGGAGGACGCCGATCCCGACCAGCAGGGTCGACAGCCCGCTCGAGATCGCGCCGAAGACGAGTCCGCCCCCGATGACCCCGACGATGAGGCCGACGGCCACGGCCGCGACGGCGTACCAGGTCGCGGGGTGGATCGGGCTGCCAAGGAAGGCGACCACGAGGTCCACGGCCCGCCGAGATGGATCGATCCCCGACCGGACCACGGCGGCCCAGCCGGGGATCGGAGCCGGACGAAGCCCGGCGAGGATCAGCAGCAGCCCCACGACGAGGACTGCGACGCCGATCACGAGGCGGCGGATTCCGAGGACGCGTCCCGGCCGCCGTCACGGCGGATCGAGCCGCCGATGAGCACGACGCCGATCCCGGCGATGAACAGCGGGACGAGGTACCGAGCGAGCGCCGTCCCCGGCGAGAGGACCTCGGCCAGCGCGACGACGCCGATGAGGATCAGCGCGGCGCCGAAGAACATCGTCCAGCGGCCGCCGCCGTGCTGGGCGTGGCGGTGGCCCGCCGGCTCTTCGGCCCCCGGGCCGCTGGTGGCGAGCGCCGCCACCTCGGCCTCGCTCATCGGCTCGGGCGGCACGATGAGGGCCAGGCCAACGTACAACAGGATCCCGAAGCCGCCGAAGAGGATCGAGATGAACCACAGGACCCGGACGAGGGTCGGGTCGAGGTCGAAGAACTCGGCCACTCCCGACGCGACCCCCGCGATCCTGCGGTCATGGCGACAACGATAGAGACGACGGTTCACGAACGTTCCTCCGATCGAGCTGGGCTGACTGGGTCGATCCAACGGTCTTCAGGCTGGGGCACGCACCGCCGGACCACCAGCCGGGCAGCCGGCGTCCTCGGGGTGGGGCTAGCCGGAGGTATCGTTGGCGGCCGTGTCCGCCACGCTCGCCCGCCTGCTCGAACCCGTCGCGCCGGCACGCCTCGGGCGCGGCTTCCGGTGGCTGCTCGCGTCGACCGTCGTCGGCAACATCGGCGACGGCATCGCCCTGTCGGCCGGTCCGTTGCTCGTGGCCTCCCAGACCCGTGACGCGTTCCTCGTCTCGATGGCGTTCATGGCCCAGGTGCTGCCGAAGCTCCTCTTCGGCGTACCGGCGGGAGCCGTCGCGGACCGCCTCGATCGGCGTCGGATCGTCATCGGGGTCGACCTCGTCCGCGCGTTCGTGCTCGCGATCCTCGGCGCGACCATCGCGAGCGGCGTCATCAACATCGGCCTCGTCCTGGTCGCCCTCTTCGCCCTGGCGACCGCCGAGACGTTCGCCGACGTCGCCGCGAGCAGTCTCCTGCCACGGGTCGTGGCTCGACCGGACCTCGGGATCGCCAACGCTCGCCTCCAGGGCGCCTTCCTGCTGACGAATCAACTGTTGGCGCCACCGATCGGCGCGTTCCTGTTCGTCGCCGGGATGGCCCTGCCGTTCGGCGTGAACGCGGTGTGCTTCGCCCTCGGCGCTGTCCTGATCGCGCGAATCGTCGCCGGCGGGGCGGGGGAGCCGGCCACCTCGCCCGGGCCTGGTGGTGAGACCTCGCGTCGTCGGACCGTCGGGAGCGAGATGGTCGAGGGGCTCCGCTGGCTGATCGGCCATCCGCCGATGCGGACGCTGGCGATCACGATCGTCGCGTTCAACGTCACCTACGGCGCGGCGTGGTCGATCCTGGTCCTGTACGCGCGCGACCAGCTCGCGATGGACGAGATCGGCTTCGGATTGCTCACGACGGCCATCGCGTTGGGCGGGCTGATCGGCACGACCGCCTACGGTCGGCTCGAGCGCCGCTTCTCGCTCGGCGACATCATGCGCGTCGGCCTGCTCATCGAGACCGCGACGCACCTCGTCCTGGCGCTCACCCGCTCGCCCGTCGTCGCGTTGGTCACGATGGTCGTCTTCGGGGCCCACGCCTTCATCTGGGGCACCACGGCGACGACCATCCGGCAGCGGGCCGTGCCGGACCAGCTGCTCGGGCGGGTGACCGGGCTCTACACCGTCGGCGTGTTCGGCGGGATCGTCGTCGGCACCCCGATCGGCGGCCTGCTGGCGCGCGACCTCGGGATCACCGCGCCGTTCTGGTTCGGGTTCGCGGGCTCGGCGATCCTCGTCGCGCTGCTGTGGCGGGAGTTCAGCCACATCGCCCACGCCGCCGCCGGACCGGCGCCGGGATCGGCCCCGCCAACCAGCCGGGCGCCGTCATCCGGCCCGACCCCGTCAGCGGGAGCCTGACGCAGCGGTGGCGCGGTCGCGCCAGGCACGCTATCGTTGCCCCAACAATCATTGCGTCAGCAACGATCGAGGACGATGACGATGACCGACACGACGACGACGCGGCTGCCGAACGATGAGCCCGCGGCCCCCATCGAGGACGCCTGGGAAGCGTCGCTCATCGCCGACCTCCGGGCGAACGGCGGCCGTCCGAGCGCCGGCCCGCTCGCCGGCCACCCGCTGCTGCTGATGTGGTCGACCGGCGCCAGGTCCGGCCGGCGCCGGCGCTCGATCCTGACCTACTCGCGCGACGGCGACGCCTTCGTCGTCGCCGGGACGGCGGGCGGCTCGCCGACACACCCGGCCTGGGTCTCGAACATCCGCGCGAACCCGGTCGTGACCCTCGAGGTCGACACCGTGACGTTCGAGGCCACCGCCGAGCTGCTGGCGGACGGGCCCGAGCGCGATCGGCTGTGGGACCGGCACGTCGCTGAGCTGCCGTGGTTCGGCGGTTACCCGGCGCAGGTTGGCGCGCGAACGATCCCGATCGTGCGCCTGGCGCGGCGGTAGCGATCCCTCACCGGGACACGCGCCCGGAGCGTTCACTCGGAGCGCAGGATTCGGTCTTCCGGCACTGTGCAGCCGGTCCCGGTCGGGGTTTGCTGGTCGTCCACGGGAATCGCGGCCGAGGAAGCCGCGAGTTGGAGGACGAGAGATGACCAAGGTCATGGTCGTCCATGCCAGCCGGCATGGCGCGACCGCCGGAATCGCGGAGCGGATCGGCGAGACGTTGCAGGCGGCGGGGCTGGAGGCCCGTGTCGTCCCCGCGGACGAGGCGCGTGATGCCAACGCGGACGCGTTCGTGATCGGCAGCGGCGTGTACATGGGCAACTGGCTCAAGGATGGGCTGGAGTTCATCGAGCGGAACCTCGAGACGCTCGACACCCGCCCCGTCTGGCTCTTCAGCAGCGGACCACTTCCGGGTTCGAACCGGGAGCAGGTCGACGACGAGTTCCAGGGCGCGCTGGGGCCCGCGGACGGCCCCGGCAGCGGCGGCCGGAAGCGCATCGTCGGCCTTGCCGAGGCCATCCACGCCCGGGGCCACCGTGTCTTCCTCGGGGCGTTCGACCCGAGCGACCCACCGAAGGCCATCTCCGAGCGGCTGGTGCGGCTCATGCCCGCCGCGAAGGACATCCTGCCGCCCGGCGACTTCCGGAACTGGCCCGAGATCGAGGCCTGGGCGCGGGACATCGCGGCGGCGCTGGCACCCGTCCCGGTGGGCTGAGATCCTGACGATCGCCGCGGTCGGGGGAGGAGCCCGGCCCGCGCGCACCGGCCCCCGGGTCGCCGCTAGGCTCGCGCCGACCGCGGCAGGAGCATCCGGACGAGGCGCGCGACCTCGACAGTCGAGAACGTCATCGTTGCCTCGTTGACCGAGAGCTCGACGCGGCGGAGGCCAGGTGTGTCGGTCGGCCACGAGCCCGACCACGTCCAGACGGCCTCCTCGGTGGCGGCGCGCCGGATGCCGTCCAGCACCGCGGCAGGAGTCGTCTGCAGGTGCAGGTGCATCATCGGCGTTTGGGGTGGATCTGGGACCACGGTCACCCCGTCGACCTCGGCGAGCTCCGCGGCGATCGCGCGCGCGTGCTCGACGTACGCCGGCATGCGCGGCAGTCGTCGCCGCAGCCCGGCCAGTCCCGCCGCGGCATAGGGCCATAGCCGGAACAGGGTCCCGCCATGGCGTTTGCGCCACAGCCGAGCCTCGGCGATCACGTCGTCAGCGCCGGCCAGGATGCTCCCCGCGAGCCCGCCCAGACCCTTGTAGAACGAGACGTAGACCGTATCGAACAGGCCGGCGATCTCTGCGTACGGACGGCCGTAGAACGGCCCCGATTCCCACAGCCGGGCGCCGTCGAGATGGACCGCCGCGCCACGCTCGCGGACGAGCGCCGTCTGCGCGACGAGCTCGTCCCAGGCCGGCAGCCGGCCACCGATCTCGCGCTGCGGCAGTTCGAACAGCATCGCCGCCAGCGGCTCGTGGATGGCCTCGATGTCGGCGCGCGTGATCAGCTCGCGCGCATCGCCGACGGTTCGGCCGATGAGGCCGTGGAGACGCTGGTAGGCCTTGTCCTCGTGGAGCTCGAGATGGCAGGTCGGGTGGAAGGCGACGACGTTCCGTCCGCGGCGGTCGGCGTGGATCCGGAGGGCGACCTGTTGGGCCAGCGTGCCGCTGGGCATGAACGCCGCCGCTGGCATGCCAAGCAGCTCGCGGACCTCGCGCTCGAGGACCTCGACCGTCCCGCCTTCGCCGTACTGGTCGGGCTTCAGCTCGTCCGCGGCCAGCGCTGCAATCTCGGCGAGCGCGTCGGCGGCGGTCCGAACGCCTGTGCCCCCCAGCGCGCGGGACGTCCCCTCGCGAAGCGCGGTGATCTCGTCCGGTGCGAGCAGCGCGGCCGGCTCCGCGGTCGGGTCGGGCATCGTCGCGCACGATAGCCGCCGCGACGACCGTGCGTGCCGGGCTCAGGCGGGTGGCGCCGTACACTGCCCGCATGGCGTCCCCGCAGCAGCGCGAGCAGGCAGCCCGAATCCGTGCCGACCGGGCGTTCTGGCGGGCCCTCGTGGCCGAGGCCGGCCGAGACCGGATGCTCGAGCCCGGGCCGATGGGCGAGTGGACGTTCCGGGATCTCGCCGCGCACCTTGCCGCCTGGCGCAACGCCCGGATCCCGATGATCGAGGCGGCCGCGCGGGGCGAGCCCTTGCCCGAGTCGCCGTGGCCGACCGAGCTGAACGACGACGACGAGGTCAACGACTGGTTCCAGGCGCGCGACCGCGACCGTTCGCTGGACGAGGTCCTCGACGACTACGACGCGAGCTTCGAGCGCCTCGCGACCGCCATCGAGGCCCTTCCGGAATCGGTCGCTCATGATGCGGACGCGTTCCCGTTCACGGACGGCGTTCCGATCGTCGAGGGCGACTTCACCGACCACCTCCACGAGGAGCACGTGCCGGGCATCCGTGCCTGGCTGGATCGTCGGGCCTGACCGCTACCAGACGTCGCCGGAGCGCCAATCGCAGCTGATCGGATCGGTCAGGTGGAGCGGTGGCGACGCGGGCGTCCGGAGCACGAGGATGAAGCCATCCTCGTCGGGCGTAGGCCGCTCCCCGTCGTCGGTCCGGACGCTCGACGGGCCACGCCACGTCCGCCAGCCGAGTCGCTCGTAGAACGCGTGGCTTCCGGTCCCGAGTGCCCCGAGCTCGAAGCCTCGCTCGACGATCAGGGCGCTGACCTCGCTCATCAGCCGGGTGCCCAGGCCCGTCCGCTGACGTTGGGGCTGCACGGCAACCGCCTCGACGTAGCCGACGCGAAGCGGCCGCCCGGCAACGTGGAGCTCTCGCTCGACCACCGCCGCGTGGCCGACGATCTCGCCGCTGGCCTCGAGCACGAGGTGCGTGCCGCCGAGGGCGTGGAGCCAGTCATCCTCGTCGAAGCCGCCGAGCTCGTCGTCGGCGAACGCCTCGAGCAGCAGCGCGCGGATCGCGGCGAGGTCAACCTCCGAAAGACCAGCGGTGCTGACGCTCCGGAGGCTGACGGCGGCGACGGTCCCATCGCTCATTGGCCGTGACGATACCGGCCGCCCCCGTCATCCGGGAGATGGACGGCGCTCACGCAGCGCGAGCCGGAGCTCGCGACGACCGCTGGCCGCCACCGGTCCTACAGTGGCGGGATGAACGACGCCCAGGGCCAGGTCGAGATGATCACTGTCAGGGAGTTCCGCGAAGCCGATGGCACCGGCGACTGGCCGGTGCTGTCCAATGGCGCGACGACCTTCTTCCCGACGGCCAGCCGGGCCGTCGCGGCGCGACTCGTCACCGCGATCAGCCAGATCGAGGGCATCGACGACGGCCACACGGACCTCGACATCCGGCGCTCGGGCGTCACCGTGCGGGTGCTCACGAGGTCCGTCGCCGGATACGGGATGAGCCGCCGCGACGTCGAGCTCGTTCGCGCCATCTCGGCGAAGGCTCGGGAGCTTGGCCTGGCATCCGATCCGACGGCCGTCCAGAGCGTCGAGCCGATCGTGATCGGCGCCGTCGACGTTCCCCGGGTCATGCCGTTCTGGGAGGCGCTCCTCAGCTACGTCCGCCGTCCGGACAGCCCCGACGAAGACCTCGTTGATCCGCGCGGCATCGGTCCAGGGCTGTGGTTCGAGACCGTCGCCGAGCCCGGAGGAGGACGGCCGCGGATGCACGTCGCCGTCTGGGTACCCTTCGACCAGGCGCAGGCCCGGCTCGACGCGGCGATCCAGGCCGGTGGCAGGCTGATCTTCGACGAATATGCCCCTCGCTGGTGGACCCTCGCCGATCCAGAAGGCAACGAGGCCGACGTCGCGACGACGATGCAGCGCGACTGACGCGGGGCGACGCGCCGCCTGCGTTTGCTACGCCGCTGAAATCCCTCGGAGCACGCCTGGCCCAATCCGGCGTTGTGGGCCAGGGCGTATCCCGGAGTAGACGGAGGTAAGCCATGCGCCGAGTCGCCGCACCCCTCGTCGCCCTGCTGGCGACGGCCCTCACCGCATCGACGGCCCTCGCCGGAGCGTTCCCGGACACGATCCCGCTCGCGAACGGCTGGCGACCCGAGGGGATCGCCGTGGGTCGCGGCCTCGTGGCCTACGTCGGCTCCCTCGCCGACGGAGGGATTGCGCGTGTCGATCTCCGCACCGGGGCGCGCGACGACGAGTTCGTGGCCAGCGCGACCGGCCCGGCCGTGGGGATCGAGTACGAGGCCGGCGGCGATCGGCTGTGGGTCGCGGGCGGCCCGAGCGGCGAAGTCCGGGTCTATGACGCCTCGACCGGCGAGCACCTCCAGACCTACGACTTCGAGGCGGGTTTCGTCAACGACGTCGTCGTGACCACGGACGCCGCCTACGCCACCGACTCAGCCGTCCAGCAGCTGCTCGTCGTGCCGCTCGGTCCCGGCGGGGCGTTGCCGGCACCGGGCGACGCGTTCGCGCAGCCGATCACCGGTGACTTCGTCTACATGCCCGGATTCAACGCCAACGGCATCGAGGCGTTCGCCGGCTGGCTCCTCGTTCCCCAGTCGAACACCGGGGCGCTGTTCGCGATCGATCCCGGCTCGGGGGCGAGCATCGAGATCCTGCCGGCGGGCTCGGTCCCGGCCGCCGACGGGATCCTCCTGGTCGGCAGCACGCTGTACGTCGTCCAGAACCAGCAGAATCTCATCTCGGTCTGGCGAATCCACGGCGGTCTCGTGACCCCCATCGGGTTGATCGAGGAGGCGGACCTCCCGGACGGCGGCGACCTCGAGGTTCCCACGACGATCGTCGTTGCGGCGGGCTCGCTGTGGGGGGTCAACGCCAGGTTCAACATCTCGCCGACGCCCGACACGTCGTACTGGATCAGCCGCGTCCCACTCCACTGACCCGGCGGTCAGTCGAAGGCGACCGCGAGATAGCCGACCGTGTGATCGGTCGGACTGCCGGCGTCGGCGGACGTGGCTGACGCGAGCGGGATGCCGCGTCGTGCACCCGCCGCGCGGAGTGCCGCGAGCCCGACGACCGCGGGTTCGACGCCGCACATCCCGCAGGCGAGATTCGGGATGAACCGGCGGCGGAGTCCGGCCTCGGCAGAGGCGAGGGCCGAAGCATCGAGCTCGACGATCGGCTGCAGCAGCTCGGTCGTGACCCACTGCGCGTCGCGGTGCGATGGGTAGTGGGCCATGTCGGTGCTGATCGCGACGATCGCCGCCTCGCCCGCGGCACGCCGCCCCCGGAGCAGCTCGCCGAGCCGCGCGCCCGCGTCGAGCGCCGCGCGGCCCGTGCCCGCCGCCACGGCCAGGGGTACGATCCTCGATCCTGGCACGACGACCCGCACGAACGGTAGCTGGACCTCGATGGAATGCTCGGCCACATGGGCCTCGAGGTCGATCGTGAACGGCGATCCGAGCGCCACGATCGCCGCGGCCAGGTCGGCGTCGACCGCGACGTCACCGAGCGGCGTCCGCCACGCCCCGCGATCCCAGGCGCCGAGACCATCGAGCCAGAACGCCCGGTGGTTCGTGCCGAGGATCACGACCGTCGGTGCGGTCGCGCCGGGCGCCTCCGGCGGCGCGGCTGCGAGGAGGCGCCAGGCCGCCGCCGCGACGAGACCCGAGTACTCGAGACCGGCATGCGGCACGAGCCAGCCCACCGGGCGCCGGGGGATCGTGGGCACGGGATGCCGGGTCGCGGCCTCGTCGAGCTGGCGGCTGACGAGCTTCCGGAGGGCACCCGGATCGTCGGGGTAGAAGCTTCCGGCGACGGCCGCGATCCTGGCCGGCGTCGCGGTACCGACGCTCATTCCTCGCGCTCCTGGCGTTCCATGCCCAGGCCGATCACCCGGCGGCCGCAGGCGGGGCAGGTTCCGTCGGGCGCCATGTGGCTGCGGACCCGGTAGCCATGACGCTCGATCAACATTCCGCCGCAGCCGGCGCAGCGCGTGTCCTCGGCCTCGAGCTCGGGAGCATTCCCGACGTACACGTGGGCAAGGCCGGCCTCGCGCCCGATCTGCGCGGCCCACCGGAGGGTCTCGAGGGGCGTCGGTGGGACGCCGGGCATCTGGAACGCCGGGTAGAAGCGGCTGACGTGCCACGGCGTCTCGGGCCCGAGGTGCTCGACGATCCAACGTGTCAACGCACGCAGCCCGGCCTCGTCATCGTTGTGGCCCGGAATGACGAGCGTCGTCAGCTCCAGGAAGATCCCGGCCCGGCGCATCGCCACGAGGCCGTCGAGGACGGGCCGCAGGCGGGCGCCGCAGAGGCGCCGATAGAACCGGTCGTCGAAGCTCTTGAGGTCGACGTTCGCCGCGTCGATCACCGCCGCCAGGAGGTCGATCGCCTCCGGTGTGGCGTAGCCGTCGGTGATGAGCAGGTTCCGGAGTCCCGCCTGTCGGGCCAGGTGCGCGACGTCGAGGATGAACTCGAGGAACACGATCGGCTCGACATACGTGTAGGCGATCGCATCGGCATCGCAGGCCAGGGCATCGTCGAGGACGTCCCGGGGCGACATGGCCTGGGTGGGCAGGTCGAGCCCGAGCCGCGGGCCCTGCGCGATCTGCCAGTTCTGGCAGAAGACGCAGTGGAACGGGCAGCCGGGCGTCGCGATCGACCAGGCGCGGGATCCCGGGTCGACGTGGAACAGCGGCTTCTTCTCGATCGGGTCGAGATTGGCCGCGACGACCCGCCCATAGGCGAGGCTGACGAGGGTTCCGTCGCGATTCTCGCGGACGTGGCAGATCCCCTGTCGTCCGGGCCGGACGAGGCAGCGGTGCGCGCACACCTGGCAGCGCACGGCACCGTCGGGCTGGCGATCCGCGAGGATCGTCGGGACCGCGGAACCGAGCGGCGTGGTCGGGCTCATGAGGCTGCTCCGCCCGGAGTCTCCCCCGAACCGGGGTCGACGAACAGTGCCGACGGACCGAGATCGGGGGTCATCCCGCACTCCCGCGCGACTCGCCGCGAGCACACGATCGGGTCATGCCGATCCTGGAGGCGGCCGATCCGCACGCCCCGGTCGAGGCACGGCTACCGCCGCCGGTCGAGGTCTCGGACGGCGAGCGCGCGCGCCTCCTCGACATTGCCCGCTATGCCGTGGCCGCGGCGGCCTGCGGGGTCCCGGAGCTCGGCCTCGCCGGCCAGTCGCTGCCGGCCGATGCGTCACGGCGGGACGAGGAGCGCTGTGGCCCGGCGTTCGTGACCCTCCGCGTCGGTGGCGACCTGCGCGGCTGCATCGGGACGCTCGATACAGACCTGCCGTGGTCCCA